>CAMDGX010000122.1 GCA_945897825.1 Asaia bogorensis
CGGCGATGTCGTCGTGCTCGGCGAACAGGCGCTCGGCGTCGTCGAGGTCGTTGTGGCGGAGCAGGATGGTGCGGTCGGTGGCGGGGCGGGTGTTGGCGGACATGGCGGCCTCGGGGCTGCCGGTGTTGCCGAAGGCGACGTCATCCAGCCAGCCGTCAAAGCCGGCGGCGAACTTGGCGATGCGCTTGCGGCCGGTGGCGATGCGGGCGGTGCGGCAGGCGAGGTGGACGGCCTCGCTGCCGGAATTGAGCAGGATGATGCGGTCAAGCGGGCCGAGCTGGGCGGCCAGGGCGGCGGCGGCCTGTTCCTCCAGCGGGTGGGCGAGGCCGGGCATGGGGCCGTTGGCCAGGGCGTCGGCGACGGCGGCGAGGATGGCGGGTGGGGCGTGGCCGAGGAAGTCGGCGCCCATGCCGAGCAGGTAGTCGATGTAGCGCGTGCCCTGGTCGTCCCACAGGAAGGGACCCTCGGAGCGGACGATGCTGAGGGGGATGCCGTCGAGCGGGGGCATGGCGCGCCCGGCGCTGGAAATGCCGCCGACCAGATGGGCCATGATGTCCTCCCGCTTGTGCGGGCATTGCGCCGCGTGGCGCGGCGGGGGTCAAGCGGGGTTACTGGCAGAGGCGCAGGGCGAGGGCCGGCGCGCCGGTCCAGGCGGTGGCGGCGAGGGCGGCCAGGGAGGTGCCGGCGGCGGCGATCGGCAGCATGGTGGGGTCGCTCGTGGCGCGGCGCAGGGTCCAGGCGGCGAGGGTGGCGGTGGCGGCGAGGCTGGTCAGGAACAGTGCGGCAAGGATGGCGCGCAGCCTGGTGGTGGGGCCGAGGGGGAGATGGTGCCAGCCCTGGTCGCAGCCGAGCGCGTGGACGCCATAGAGTGCGGCGAAGCCCGCGGACCACACGATGAAGCCGAGGGCGATGAGGGTGCGGTCGAGGTGCCTGGCGGGTGCGGTCATGGCGTGGCGCCGACGGCAAGGGCGTGGACGAGGGCGATGGCGGCGATGCCGGTGGCGGCGGTGTAGCCATGCCACAGGGCGCCGATGCCCAAGTCGCTGGTGCGGGTGGCCGAGACGTGGCCGGTGGCGATGCGGCGCAGCGCGTAGCCGGCGAAGGTAATCCCGAGCGTGGCGTGGACCCGGGCGTAGCAGGTGAGCACGAGGCTGGTGGCGCCGAGCGCGTGGGCGCGCGGGCCGGGAATGGCGGAGGCCAGCAGCGCCAGGGCGGTCACGGCGGCGGCGTGGCCGAGCAGGGCGATCCACAGGCTGGCGGTCGCGCCGCGGCGTGGGCGGGATGCCCAGGTGCCGGCGGCGCCTGCGATCGCCAGGGCGGCGCAGGCGAGGAGGGAGATGGGGCCGGCACCTTCCAGTACCTGGGATGGCGCGGAGCCGGTGCCGACGGTGGCCAGGAAGACGGCGCCGAAGGCGAGAGAGGCGAACAGCGTGGCGTTGGCGCCGAGGGTGTAGGCCATGGCCCACCAGGACGGCGGGCGCGGTGTTTCCCAATGCGGCGGCGCGGTTTCGTCGCGGCCGATCGGCAGGGGGCCATGGTCCTGGCGCGCGCCGGTGGTGCGGGTCCAGGCCAGCAGGAGTGCGACCGTGAGGGCCAGGCCGACGAGGGCGAGAGGGTAGAGCTTCAGCAGCACGCCGCCGAAGATGAGGGCGGTTGCCAGGGCGGTCCAGAATGGCAGGAAGGTGGCGCGGGGCAGGACGACGATGGATTCAGGCCGGGCGGTGGCGGTGTCGACGCACAGCGTTTCCTGCCAGCCATTGCGTGGCTCGGCGAGGAAGCCTTCGCCGGCGGCGAGGGCGCGGGCGGCGCTCGGGTCGTCGCGCAGCGGGGTGCGGGAGACGATCTCGGGCAGGGAGAGGAAGGCGTAGGCCGGGACCGGGATGGGGGTGGCCCATTCGAGCGTCGGCGCCTGCCAGGGCGTGCGGTCGCGGCTGCGGCCGAGGCGGCCCTGGAGCACCAGGTCGACACCGACCAGGGCGAAGCCGAAGGCCATGGCGAAGGATCCCACCGAGGAGGTGAGGTTCAGCCAGTCCCAGCCGGCGGTGGGTGCATAGCCGTAGACGCGGCGCGGCATGCCGAGCAGGCCGGTCAGGTGCATGACCAGGAAGGTCGCGTTGAAGCCGATGAACAGCAGCCAGAAGGCGGGCACGCCGAGCGCGAAGCGGGAGCGCCGGCCGCTGACCAGCGGGAGCCAGTGGTAGATGGCGGCCAGGGCGGGGAAGACGAAGCCGCCGACCAGGACGTAGTGCAGGTGGGCGACGACGAAATGGGTGTCGTGCACCTGCCAGTCGAAGGGTGCCACGGCGACCATCACGCCGGTGAGGCCGCCGATGACGAAGATGGCGAAGAAGCCGAGGATGTAGAGCATCGGCAGTTCCAGCCGCGGACGGCCGGTGGCCAGCGTGCCGATCCAGGCGAAGACCTGCACCGCCGTCGGCACCGCGACCAGCAGGCTGGCGGCGGAGAAGAAGGCCAGGCCCAGGTGGGGGATGCCGACCACGAACATGTGGTGGACCCAGAGGCCGAAGCTGAGGAAGGCGAGGGCGACGATGCTGACCACGATCCAGGTGTGGCCCAGAAGGTCCCGCCCGGCGAAGACCGGCAGGATGGTGGAGACCATGCCGGCCGCCGGCAGGAAGATGATGTAGACCTCGGGATGGCCGAACAGCCAGAACAGGTGCTGCCACAGCAGCGGGTCGCCGCCGCGGGCCGGGTCGAAGAACGGCAGGCCGGCGGCGCGCTCCAACTCCAGCAGGATCGAGCCGAGGATCAGCGGCGGGAAGCCGACCAGCATCATGAAGGCGGTGACCAGCAGGTACCAGCCGAGGATCGGCATGCGCTCCATCGTCATGCCCGGGGCGCGGACCTTGAGGATGGTGACGATGAACTCGACGGCCGCGCAGACGGCGGAGATCTCGACGAAGGTGACGCCGAGCAGCCAGAAGTCGGAATTGATGCCCGGCGAGAACGGGCGGGAGCTGAGCGGGGTGTACATGAACCAGCCGCTGTCCGGCGCCAGGCCCAGCAGCAGGGCGCCGATCAGCATCGAGCCGCCGAACAGGTAGCACCAGTAGCCGTAGGCGCTGAGGCGGGGGAAGGCGAGGTCGCGCGCGCCGAGCAGCTTCGGCAGCATGTAGAGCGCGAAGCCCTCGATCAGCGGGATGGCGAACAGGAACATCATCACCGTGCCGTGCATGGTGAAGACCTGGTTGTAGGTGTCCGGGCCCATGAAGGCGCTGCGCGATGTGGCGAGCTGGGCGCGCAGGAGCATGGCGAGCACGCCGCCGATGGCGAAGAAGATGCAGGCGGTGACCATGAAGCGCAGGCCGACGATGGAGTGGTTCACCGCCGAGAGCCGGCCGAAGCCGGGGGGCGTGCGCCAGATGGCGTGCAGCGCCTTGTGGCGGCGCAGGGCGGTGGCGGGCGGGGTCATGGTGCTGTGCCAGCCCCGGAGGCCCCGCGGGCGGCGGCGAGGGCGGCGGGGTAGTCGGCTGGGGGGTGGGCGATGACGAGGAAGCCCATCTCCGCGTGGTGGGTGCCGCAGAACTCGGCGCAGACGCCCTGGTAGGTGCCGGGCTGTTCGGCGCGCAGGCGGATGCGGTTCACCCGGCCGGGGATGGCGTCGATCTTGCCGGCCAGGCGAGGGACCCAGAACGAGTGGATCACGTCGGTGCTCGAGACCAGGACCTCGACCGTCTCGCCGGCGGGGATGTGAAGGGTGTTCAGCGTGAGGGGGCCTTGGGGGGCGTCGGGATAGGCGAAGGTCCAGCGCCAGCGGTGGCCGTTGGCTTCCACGCGCAGGGCGGCCTCCTCCGCGGGGGCGAAGACGCGTTCGCCGAGGATGAAGCCGGCGACGGCCAGTGGGGTCAGCACAATGGCGGGCAGGACCAGGCCGCCCAGCAGCAGCCAGCTGCGTTCCGGCACGCGGGCGAGCGGGGCGGTGCGGCGGAAGGCGAGCCAGAGCAGCACCATGACCAGCGCGAACAGCAGCGCGGCACCGGCCAGCATTGCCCACCAGAGTGCCGCGATGACCGCGCCGCCGGGGCCGGCGGGGTCGAGGGTGGAGAGCGGGCCGGTGCATCCGGCGGTGGCCATCAGGAGGAGGCAGAGGGCGGCGAGGGACCGCGGCGGCACGCCGGGCGTTGGGGGGGAGGAAGAAACAGGGAGACGGGCATGGCCGATCCGGTACGGCAGGATATCAGGAAGCACGACATCAGCTCGGTGGTGGCGCTTGCCGGGCATCCGATCCACGCGATGCTGGTGGCATTCCCGATCGCGCTGGTGATGGCGACGCTGGGATGCGACGTGTTCTTCTGGTGGACGGCGGATGTGTTCTGGGCGCGCGCGGCCCTGTGGAGCGCGGGCTTCGCATTCTGGCTCGGGGTGCTGGCGAGCCTCGCCGGGGCGGCGGAGCTGTTGCTGGTGAAGGGCATCCGCACCCGGGCGGCGAGTTGGAACCATGCCGTCGCGGCGATGATGCTGCTGTCGGTGGCGGGGACCAACTGGGGGATGCGGATCGGCGACCATGTGGCCGCCGTTCTGCCGCTGGGGCTGTTCCTGTCGGTGCTGGCCAGCCTGCTGGTGATGCTGGCCGGGTGGCATGGCGGGAAGCTGGTGTTCCATCATGGCATCGGCATGATGATCGAGGACAATGACTGAAGCCCGCCGGGCTCGACCATCCAGCGCGGCAGGCCGTCCACGCCGAAGCGTGGCTTGGCCAGCACCAGCAGCAGGATGGCGGCGATGACGCCCGTGGTGGTGGCCATGGCGCCGAACAGGCGCCAGCGGGGATAGCGCCGTTCGCGCCGGAACAGGTGGAGCAGCACGAAGCCCGCGCGCACGTGCAGGCCGACCAGGGTGCCGACGGCGGCGAGCTTGAGGAACATCCAGGGCGTGAAGACGTCGGCCATGAACACCAGCAAGGTGCCGGTGCCGACCGCGAGCGTCGCGGCCGGGGAGCCCAGGCCGACGAAGACGCGGCGGGTGAAGCGATGCAACTCGTGCCGCGCATCGCCGTCGCCGGTATGGCTGCGCTGACGGAACAGCGTCGGGATGGCCAGGAGCGTGCCGCACCAGATGGCCAGCGCCAGGATGTGCAGGGCCTTCACCGCGGCGAGTGCCGTCATCGCGCCGGCTCCGGGGCGAGGCGGGCGGCGACCAGGGCGAGGGCGGCGGCGAGGTAGGGCAGGGCGCCCAGGGTCCACATCAGGGCGCCGGCCAGTTGCTGGTCGGCCAGCGGGGAGAGGCCCCAGGGCCAGGTGGTGGCGTGGTGGAAGGCGTAGAGCGGTGCGCGGGCGAAGGTCAGCAGGGCGCCGAGCAGGCCCGTTTGCGCGAGGGTGAGGGCGAGGGCGGCCAGGATCGGGCCGGCGGGGGCTTGGCGGTCGAGGACTGCGCGCCAGAGCGGCAGGGCGGTGCCCAGCAGCGTCGCCTGCATCAGCCAGTAGATGCTCGTGTCGGCCAGGGCGAGCGCATAGGCCGCCGGGATGTGCCACGCCCAGAGAACCAGGGCGTGCAGCAGCGCCAGCATCGTCGGCCGACTGGCGGGCAGACGGGCGAACCCTCCGGCCAGCACCAGCAACGGCGGGATCACCGCAGTGAGCAGCAGATGGTGGCCGGTGCGGGCGGCGAACAGGGCGGAGGCCAGGGCGCAGAAAGGAGAGACGAACACCAGCGCCAGCAGGCCCCACGCCATCGGGAGGCAAGGTGTGCGGCGGGCAAGGGCGAGATGGGCGAGGGCCAGCAGCGGCAACGCGGCCAGGAGCACCGGGTCGAGGTTCCAGCGCGTCCAGATGTCCGCGGGCAGAGGCGGTGCGCCGCAATAAGGTGGCGGGGTCATGGCGTGCTGCAAAGGAAGATGTTCTTTTTTGAAAAAAAGAACCAGAAAACTTTCATCCATTCAGGCTGGGGATAGTGCCAGAGTGCAAATAATGGAAGTCTTTTTGCTTCTTTTTCTTCAGAAAAAGAAGGCCTTCCTTCCTTCATGCCCCCGCCTCCAGCGATGCGGTGCGCCGGATCCGCACCGGCACGGACTTTGCCGCCGGGACCTTGCTCCGGGCCGCATGGTGCGAGACCGGGATGAGGGGGTTGCACTCCGGGTAGTAGGCAGCGACGCAACCGGGCGGAATGTCGTAGGGGGTGACGCGTAGGCCATCGACCTGGCGGGGAACGCCGTCCTCGGCGTCGGAGACGAGGGAGACGAATTCGCCTTCCTTGAGGCCGAAGCGGCGCATGTCCGCCTCGCCGATGAACAGCACCATGCGCGTGCCGGACACGCCGCGCAGGCGGTCGTGGTAGCCGTAGATGGTGGTGTTGAACTGGTCGTTGCTGCGCAGGGTGATGAGGCGCAGCGTGTTCGGGCCAAGGGTCAGGCCGTGGCTGGTGAGGTCTTCGCCCGGCAGGATGAAGTTGGCGCGGCCGGTCTCGGTGTTCCAGCGGCGCTCCGTGGCGGGCAGCGGGCGGGGGAAGCCGCCTGGCTGCCACATGCGGGCGTTGAAGCCCGCGAAATCGTCGGGGAAGGTGGCCTCGATGGCGTCGCGGATGCGGGCGTAGTCGGCGATGAAGCTGTCCCAGTCGACCTTGGGGTTGGCCGCGAGGGTGGCCTTGGCGATGCCGGCGACGATGGCGGTTTCCGAGCGGCAGTCGGCGCTGATCGGGGTGGCGCGGCCGCGCGAGCCGTGGATGCAGGCAGTGCTGTCCTCGGTGGTGACCGACTGCGGGCCGGTGGCCTGGGTGTCGATCTCGGTGCGGCCGAGGCAGGGCAGCAGGTAGGATGTGCTGCCGTGGACGAGGTGGGTGCGGTTGAGCTTGGTGGCGATGTGAACGGTCAGGCCGATGTCGCGCCAGGCTTCCTCCATGGCGCCTGTTTCGGGCACGGCGCGCAGGAAGTTGCCGCCGAGGCCGATGAAGGCGTCGACGTCGTGTTTCAGGATCGCTTCGCAGCTTTCGACAGTGTCCAGACCCTTCCAGCGCGGCGGCTCGAAGCCGTATTGCTCGGCCAGCCGGTCGAGCGGGACCAGCTTTGGCTTCTCGGAGATGCCGACGGTGCGCTGGCCCTGGACGTTGGAATGGCCGCGCACCGGGCAGATGCCGGCGCCGGCGCGGCCGATATTGCCCTTCAACAGCAGCAGGTTGACCAGCATCTGCACGGTACGCACGCCGTTGCGGTGCTGGGTGAGGCCCATGCCATAGACCGCGATGGTGGCGGGGGCGAAGGCGTAGATCGCCGCCGTCTCCTCCAGCACCTGCCGCGGCAGGCCACTGTCGGCCTCGATGCGGTCCCAAGCGGTGTCGCGCAGGAAGGTGGCGAAGGCGTCGAAGCCATGCGTGTGCTCGGCGATGAAGGCCGAGTCGAGGACGCGCGGTTCGCCGAGGATGCGGGCGTTGTCGTCGACGGCGAGCACGGCCTTGCAGATGCCGGTCAGGGCCGCGAGGTCGCCGCCGGCGGCGACCTGGTGGTAGCCGGTGCTGATGCGCGTTTCCTGGCCCAGTGCCATCTCCGTAGGGCTTTGCGGGTTCGTGAAACGCTCCAGGCCGCGCTCGCGCAGCGGGTTGAAGGTGATGATCTGGATGCCGCGCTGGCGGGCCTTCTGCAGCTGGTGGAGCATGCGCGGGCTGTTGGTGCCGACGTTCTGGCCGAAGAAGAGGATGAGCTTCGTGGCCTCGAAATCCGGCAGGCGAACGGTGCCGACCGGGATGCCGATGCTCTCGGGCAACGCGACCGACGTGGTCTCGTGGCACATGTTGGAGCTGTCGGGCAGGTTGTTGGTGCCGTAGAGGCGGGCGAAGAGCTGGAAGAGGTAGCTGGTTTCCAGCGAGGCGCGACCGGAGGTGTAGAGCACGGCGCGGCGCGGGTCGGTGGCCTTCAGGCGGCGGCCGATATCGGCGAAGGCTTCGTCCCAGGACACCGGCACGAAGCGGTCGCCGTTGCGGTCCAGGCGCAGGGGATGGGTGAGGCGGCCGGCCTGCTCGAGGTCATGGTCCGGCCAGGTGGCGAGTTCGGTGAGGCTATGGCTGGCGAAGAAGGCAGGGTCGGCGACGGAGGTCGTCAGCTCCCAGGCGGTGGCCTTGGCGCCGTTCTCGCAGAACTCGAACGGGTGCGGCGCGGCGGGTTTGGCCCAGGCGCAGCTGACGCAGGCGAAGCCTTCGGGCTTGTTCTGCAGCCGCAGCGACGGTCCGGCGCGGTGGGCGCCCTGGCGGGCGAGAATCCGAGTGACCGATTTCAGCGAGCCCCAGCCGCCGACAGGCCCGCGATAGGGCGCAATGCGGATGTCCTGCGCCATGCGCGGTGCTCCTTTCCGGGGTCGAGGCCTTCGGCGTAACGCCGGAGGGGCGGAAAGGTGGCAACACGAAGGTGCGGTGGTGGGTTAAAGGCAGGACAGGAAGGCCTTCTTTTTCTGTAGAAAAAGAAGCAAAAAGACTTTCATCCGTTTGCAGCGTGGCTTGCCGTTGGCTCAGCGCCATGTGAAGGAAGTTTTTTGGTTCTTTTTTTCAAAAAAGAACGTTCTTGCTTCCTTACACCGCCACCGAGTGCCGCGCCCGCCCGGCCGCGAGGTAGGTGTCGAACACGGCGGCAACGACGCGGGACAGCTTGCGGCCTTCGGCGCTGAGGGTGATGGCGGGGCCGGTGCGGGTCAGCAGGCCGTTGGCGGCCATGCGGTCGAGTTCCGCGGTTTCATCGGCGCACCATCCGGGCGGCAAGCCGAGCGCCTCGGCGGCGTGGTCGGTGTCCACATGGCCGTCGCACATCAGGCGCTCGATGACGTGGCCGCGCAGGCGGTCCTCGGCGGTCAGGGCCACGCCCTTGGCGACCGGCAGGGTGCCGGCATAGACGGCGCGGGACCAGGCACCGGTCTCGCCGATGTTCTGCACGTGGCCGAAGGGGGAGCGGCCGATGGCGGTGGCGCCGAAGCCGATCAGGGTTTCGGCGGGGTCGGTGGTGTAGCCCTGGAAGTTGCGGCGCAGGGTGCCGCGGCGGGCGGCGATGGCCATGCTGTCGTCGGGCAGGGCGAAGTGGTCGAGGCCAATGGACTGGTAGCCGTGGGCGGCGAGGGCGTCGGCGGCGCTGGTGGCCTGGCGGGCACGGGCCTCGCCGCCGGGCAGGGCGGCTTCGTCGATCAGGCGCTGCTTCTTGGCCATCCAGGGGACGTGGGCGTAACCGAACAGGGCGACGCGGTCTGGGCGCATGGCGGCGGCGGTGTCGATGGTGGCGAGCAGGGTCTGCTCGGTCTGGTGCGGCAGGCCGTAGATCAGGTCAAAGTTGATGCGCGACACGCCGGCGCCGCGCAGGCCGTCGACCGCGCGGGCGACCATGTCGGGCGGCTGGATGCGGTTGATCGCCTGTTGCACCTTCGGGTCGAATTCCTGCACGCCGAAGCTGGCGCGGGTGAAGCCGAGCGCACCGATGCGGGCCGCCATCGCGGGGGTGAGGGTGCGGGGGTCGCTTTCGATGGAGAGCTCGGCGTCGGCCGTGAAGGCGAAGTGGCGGCGGAGGCGGTCCATCAGGGCGGCGAGGTCGTCGGGCGAAAGGGCGGTGGGGGTGCCGCCGCCCCAGGCGAGGTGGGCGACGGGGAGGCCCTTCGGCAGCAGGGCGGCGACCAGTTCGATCTCGGCGTGCAGCGCCTCGGCATAGGCGGCGACGGGGGCGTAGCTGGCGGCCAGTTTCATGTTGCAGCCGCAATAGTAGCAGACCTCGCGGCAGAACGGCACGTGCAGGTAGAGCGACACCGGGCGGGCGGGATCGGTCTGGCGCAGCCAGTCGGCATAGGTGGCGGGCGCGAAATCGTCGCGGAAATGCGGCGCGGTCGGGTAGCTGGTGTAGCGCGGCACGGCGCGGCGCGCGTAGGCGGCGAGGTGGTCGGTCATCGGGGCCCTCCGCGCCGCACCCTAGATGGGTGGGCGCGGGCGGGCCTTGACGCAGGTCAACCGGCCTGTTCGGCGACGATTGGATTCATGTCGCTTGTGCGGCGACGGGGCGTGCATGCGCGTGGGTGCTGCGGTGGGTGGCGAAGGCGGCCAGGGCCGGATGGGGGGTGGCGAGTTTCGCGAGGTCCGGCTTCGGGCGGGCCAAGCCGGGGATGCGGCCCCAGGCGTCTTCCAGCGATTGCGCGGCATCGAGCAACGGCAGGTCGCCGCGGAAGCGGCCGGTCACCTGCATGCCGAACGGCATCCCCATCGGGTCGGTGCCGCACGGCAGCGAGATGGCGGGGTTGGTGACCAGCGTGACGTCGTAGGTGAGCGCCAGCCAATGGTAGTAGTTGCGCAGTTTCACGCCTTCCAGCTCCTCCAGGTAGAGCTGGGTCCAGGGGAAGGGGGTGACCGGGACGGTGGGCGAGAGGATGAGGTCGTAGTCGCGGTAGAGCGCCTGGAAGCGGCGGAAGATGCGGGTCTGCTCGCCGGCGGCCCAGGCGGCGTCGGCCAGTGTCATCTTGGCGCCGATCTCGTAGTTGGCGCGGATGTTGGGGCCGAGCAGGGACGGGTCCTGCTCGTATTGCGCCTGGTAGCGGGCGACGAAACCCTGGGCGCGCACCACGTCGAAGCAGCGGTCGGCCTCGCCCATGTCGATGGCGAGGTGGTCGCAGCGGGCGAACAGGTGCGACATCGCGGCGATCTTCTCGCGCATCGCCTGGCGGATCTCCGAGCCCACCGGCGCCTGGCCGAAATCCTCGGTCCAGGCGACGCGCAGGCTGCCGAGGTCGGCGGGGCGGGGGGCGAGGATGTGTTCGCGCGCGATCGGGAAGGCGAGCGGCTCGCGGTCATCCATTGCCGACTGGGCGGCGAACAACAGGCGGGTGTCGGCGACGGTCTTGCCCATTGGGCCGAGCACCGAGATGGCCGACCAGCCATGCGGGCGCTTGTCCATCGGCACCACGCCCGGGGACGGGCGGAAGCCGACGACGCCGCAGATGGCGGCGGGGATGCGCAGGGAGCCGCCGGTGTCCGAACCCGTGCAGACCGGCAGCATGTCGGTGGCGAGTGCCACGGCCGAGCCGCCGGAGGAGCCGCCCGGGTTCAGCGCCGGGTTGAACGGGTTGCCGGTGGCGCCCCAGACCGGATTGCGGCTGTTGGCGCCGGCGCCGAATTCCGGGACGTTGGTCTTGCACAGGATCACCGCACCCTCGGCGCGCACGTTGGCGACCATGGCGCAGTCGAAATCCGGCACGTCGTTGGCGTGCAGCGGGGAGCCGTAGGTGGTGAGCAGGCCGCCGGTTTCGTGCAGGTCCTTGATGCCGGTGGGCAGGCCGTGCAGCAGGCCGAGCTCGTCGCCGCGCAGCACCGCCTGTTCGGATGCCTTGGCCACGCGCCGCGCCTCGGCCACGTCCGCGCCGGTGATGGCGTTGGTGGCGGGGTTCAGGGCGACGATGCGCGCGATGCTGGCTTCCAGCAGTTCGACGGGGGAGATCTCCTTGGTGCCGATGCGCTGGCGCAGTTCGGTGGCGGAAAGGGACAGCATGTCGTCCATGTTCGGGCCCTGGGTCAGTAGGAGAGGAAGCCGCCATCGACCGGCATGGTGATGCCGGTGACGTAGCGGGCGAGGTCGGAGGCGAGGAACACGGCGGGGCCGGCGATGTCCTCCGGCGTTCCGATGCGGCCCATCGGGATGCGGGTGGAGAAATTGGCCATGTAGTCCGGGTTCTGCCGGGCGCGCTCGTTAAGCGGGGTGGCGATCAGGCCGGGGCCGATGGCGTTCACGCGCACGCCGTGCGGCGAGAGTTCCGTGGCGAGGTGCTGGGTCAGGCCGCGCACCGCCGCCTTGCTGGCGGTGTAGGCGGCGGAGTTGGGCAGGGCGACGAAGCTCTGGATCGAGCCGATGTTGACGATGCAGCCTTTCGTCGCTTTCAGCTGGGCAAGGAACCCGGTAACCATGTTGAACACGCCGTCGAGGTTCACGGCCAGCGTCGCGTCCCAGTCGGCGCGGGTGGCGGGGTCATCGACCTTGCCGCGGCGGATGATGCCCGCGTTGTTCACCAGCGTGTCCACGGCGCCATGGCGGGTCTGGATTTCGGCGGCCAGCGCGTCCACCGCCGCGCGGTCGGTGACATCGAGCGCGTAGGCGGCGGCATCGGCGCCGATCTTCGCGGCGGTGCGGATCGCGGCCTCGCCGTTGATGTCGGCGCAGATCACGAAGGCGCCGGCGCGGCCCATGGCGAGTGCTATGCCCTCGCCGATGCCGGAGCCTGCGCCGGTGACCAGCGCGCGGCGGCCCTTCAGCAACCCTTCCATGGCGCTCACTCCACGATCGAGCTGGCAACGCCGGCGGGTGCTGCGCTGCGGCCGCCATCGACGACGTATTGCGACCCGGTGATGTTGCCGGCGAGGTCGGAGCAGAGGAACAGCACCACGTTCGCCACTTCCTCCGCCGTGCCGTAGCGGCGCAAGGGAATCGAGCCGGCGTAGCGCGCCTCGACCGAGCCCGGGTTGTTGGGGGAGACCTGCTTGGCGATGTCGTGCACCATGCGCGTGTCGATCGGGCCGGGGCACACGGCGTTCACCCGGATGCCCTGCGGCCCGACCTCGCCGGCGGCGACCTTGGTCAGGCCCATCACCGCGTGCTTGCTCGCGACATAGGCGGGCATGCCGGGCGTGCCGAAGATGCCGGCGACCGAGGCGGTGTTCACGATGGCACCGCCGCCCTGCTTCAGCATCACCGGCAGCACGTGGCGC
>CAMDGX010000123.1 GCA_945897825.1 Asaia bogorensis
GGTGCCGGTGGCGCTGACGCTGGTGTCTGCCGTGTTGGCGCGCCGGGGCGAGACGGTGGCGGCGCTGGGGCGGGTGGGGCTGCTGGCGGTGGCGGTGCTGGTGCCGCTGATGGGCGCGCTGGCCGGTGGCGCCGGGGCGGCGCCGCGGGGGGCCTGCAAGCTGGCCGATGCGGCGAGGCTGCTGGACGGGCATGCAGGGCGGATTGTGCTGTCGGACGTGGATGACACGCCCGAACTGCTCTACCGCACGAGGGTGCATACGGTCGGGTCGCTCTACTGGTCGCGGCTGGAGCCGGGGGAGTCGGCGTATCTGCGCAGCACGCGCAACTTCATGACCCTGCGCGCCGCGTGGCGGAGCCGGCCGGACACGGACGGGGCGGCGGCGGTGCGGGCGGCGAAGGCGGAGCTGGTGCTGCACTGCCCGCGGGCGCGGCGGTCGGTCATGGTGGCCGACCTGCCGGTGGGCACGTTGCTGGACCTGCTCGATGCCGGCACGCCGCCCGCGTTCCTGGTGGAGGTCGGCCGGGCGGCGGGGGCGGGATACGTGCTCTACGAGGTTCGGTAGGGGTTGGTTGCGGCGGCGTGGGGTGCAAGATAGGCGCATGACCGCATTCTCCCCGCTCGTGCGCGCCACCGGCGCCCCCCCGATCCCTGCCGCCCGGGCCTGGGCGGCGCGTTATGCCGGGCAGGCGGGGCCGGGGATCGACCTGACGCAGGCGGTGCCGGGCTATCCGCCGCATCCCGACCTGCTGGTCAGGCTTTCCGAGGCGGCGGGCACGCGGGCGGGGGCGAGCTACGGCGACATCTTCGGCGACGAGGCGTTGCGGGCGGCGCTGGCGGGCGATCTTTCGCGGCGCTACGGGGCGGCGTTCTCGGCGGAGCAGGTGGCGATCACGGCGGGGTGCAACCTGGCCTTCGCGATGGCGATGACGACGATCGCCGCGCCGGGGGCGGCGGTGATGCTGCCGGCGCCGTGGTATTTCAATCACCAGATGGCGCTGCAGATGCAGGGCGTGGGCGTGGTGCCGCTGCCCTGCCGGGCGGAGGCGGGGTTCGTGCCGGACCCGGAGGAGGCGGCGCGGCTGGTCACGCCGGCGACGCGGGCGATCGTGCTGGTGACGCCGAACAATCCGACCGGGGCGGTGTATCCGCCCGAGGTGATCGCGGCGTTCTCGGCGCTGTGCCGACGGAAGGGGCTCTGGCTGGTGCTGGACGAGACCTATCGCGATTTCCTGCCGGGGGAGGCGGCGCCGCATGGGTTGTTCGGCGATCCGGACTGGGGGGACCATCTGATCCACCTGTATTCGTTCTCCAAGGCGTACTGCGTGCCGGGGCACCGGGTGGGGGCGATCGCGGCGGGGGCGGCGCTGCGGGAGCAGTTGGCCAAGGTGCTGGACACGATGCAGATCTGCCCGCCGCGGGCGGCACAGGCGGCACTGACCTGGGCGGTGGAGGGGCTGCGCGGCTGGCGGGAGGGGAACCGGGCGATCATGGCAGGGCGGGCGACGGCGTTCGCGCAGGCGATGGCGGGGGTCAATTCCTGGAAGGTCGATGCGCTGGGCGGGTATTTCGCCTATCTGCGGCTGCCGGAGGCGGCACCGGATGCGATGGCGGCAGCGGAGCACCTGGCGGCGGAGCGGGGGTTGATGGGGCTGCCGGGGCCGTTCTTCGGGCCGGGGCAGGGGCGGCATGTGCGGCTGGCCTTCGCCAATGCCGAGGCGGAGGCGATCGCGCTGGTGCCCGGGCGGCTTGCGGGGCTGTGGACGTAGCGCCTAGGCTTGGCTTGAGCACCGGCGGGCCACGCCGGCCGAACCGGGAGAGAGACACCCCATGCGCGCAGCCATCCTGCATGCCCCCAACCAGCCGCTGACCATCGAGGAGGTCCAGGTTGCCAAGCCGAAGGCGCGCGAGGTGCTGGTGCGCACCGCCTTTGCCGGGCTGTGCCATTCCGACCTGCACATGATGGAGGGGCTTTACCCGTATCCGACGCCGGTGATCCTGGGGCACGAGAGCGCGGGCGTGGTCGAGGCGGTGGGCTCCGATGTCACCTACCTGAAGCCGGGCGACCATGTGATCTCCTGCCTGTCGGTGTTCTGCGGCACCTGCGCCAACTGCACCACGGGGCATCCGAACATCTGCGACAACACCGAGGTGAAGCTGCTGCCGGGGGCGGCGCGGCGGTATTCGTGGAAGGGGCAGGTGGTGCACCAGTTCGCCAACCTCTCCTCCTTCGCGGAGCAGATGCTGGTGCATGAGAATGCGCTGGTGAAGGTGGACAAGGACGTGCCGCTGGATATCGGCGCGCTGGTCGGCTGCGGCGTGGTGACGGGCGTGGGTGCGGTGTTCAACGCGGCGAAGGTGGAGCCGGGGAGCACGGTGGCGGTGATCGGCTGCGGGGGGATCGGGCTTTCGGCGGTCAACGGGGCGGCGGTGGCCGGGGCCTCGCGGATCATCGCGATCGACACCGTGTCCTCGAAGCTGGACGTGGCGAAGGAGATGGGGGCGACGGATGTGATCAATGCGTCCAACATGGACGTGGTCGCCGCCGTGAAGGAGCTGATGGACGGGATCGGGGTGCATTATTCGTTCGAGGCGATCGGGCACAAGGTGACGGCGGAGCAGAGCTTCGCGATGCTGCGGCCGGGCGGGGTGGCGACGATCATCGGGATGGTGCCGTATGGCACGAAGATCGAACTGCATGGCGCTGACTTTCTTCGCGACCGCAAGATCCAGGGCACCTCGATGGGCGGCAACCGGTTCCGCGTCGACATGCCGCGGATGCTGACGCTGTGGAAGCAGGGGCGGCTGAAGCTGGACCACCTGATCACCGGGCACATCAAGCTGGAGCAGATCAACGAGGGCTATGCGCTGCTGAAGTCGGGTGCGCCGCTGCGCAACCTGATCAAGTTCGACGCGTAAGCGGAACGATTGGGGGCGCGGGTTCGCGCCCCCGGGTTGGCGGGGTTTTCAGGCGACGGGACGGCAGAACGCGCCGGGCGGTGCGCGCGCGGTGGCCGGAATCCGGGCGTGCGGACGCGGGGTGGCGACGCGGCGCATGCCGCGCCCGGGATGGGCGGGGAGAATCCAATCCGGCACGAGGCCCAGGGCGACGACCGCGGCGTGGGGGGCGGCGTCGGGCGCGAGGGCGGCGGCGAGGCTGGCGGTGCGGCGCAGCAGGAGGCGGCGCGCGCGGTCGGCCCCGGCGCCGGCCAGGAGCGGGCCGGGCAGGCGGAGCAGCAGGGCGAGGACCAGCACCTCGAACCAGGCAAGCAGCCGGACATGCGCCACCGTTGCGCCTTGCGCGCTCGGGGGGGCCATCTGGCGGGCCGGGAGGTTGGTGTTCTTCGACATTCAGTCAATTTTACTAACCGTCAAGGCCGCAGGGAAGCGGTTTTTTCGCGCCGGTGCCGTCAGGGGGGCGGTGTCATCAGGGGGTCAGGAGGTAGAAGCGCCTGGCGCCGTAGCTGGAGGCGAAGATCGGGTCGATGACGGTGGCCTGGGCATAGCCGGCGCGTTCGAACAGGCGGAGCATCGAGGATTCGGTGTGCCAGAACGAGGTTCGGTTGCCGATCGAGGCCATCGGGTTGTCGCCCTCGGGGAAATCCACGCCGCAATAGCCGTCGCGCTCGACCGGGGCGTGCCAGGGCTTGGGGTCGTGGGCGACCATCGCGGGCACATGGACCTGGGTTTCGACGATGACCGGGGCGCCGAAGCGGCAGCGGCGGAGCAGGCTTTCCTGGTCGGCGAGTTCGAGGTGGTAGAGCAGGCCGAGGATCGCCACGGCGCCGAAGCCGCGCGGATCGAAGCTGCGCACATCGGCGTGGACGAAGCGGATGGCGCCGAGATCCTCCGGCAGGCGGGCGGTGCGACCGTCGACGGCGGTGACGTCGAAGCCGAGCCGTGTGGCCCAGGTGCTGAACTTGCAGTGGCCGGCGCCGAGGTCGACCAGGGTGCGCGGTTCGGGAGCGACGAGGTGCTTGAGGATGTGCACGAAGGTGGCGATGCGGTGGGCGCCGATCTCGGTGTGCGGGACAGTGATCGTCTGCCGCTCGATACGGATGGCGCTGGTGCCGGCGGCGCCGGGGGCGTGCGCATCGGCCATCGCTTGGGGATCCTTCGGAGGAAATTTGGCCAGAGCGTGGAGTGTCGTGGGATTTCCTTGCCGAACGGTTAATGCCAGCCCCTGGAACGGGTGACCGATCCAAGGAAGGCAAGGCCAGGGTTTCACCCTGGACCCACCAAGGGCCGGCGGCCCTTGGATCCCCATTACTTTCCACAAGGATAAGGTCCGGGGGCTTGGCCCGTCGCGCGAGTCCGGTGGCGGCCGTGGCGGGGCTCAGCGCGGCAGGGCGACGATGTTGCGCGAGGTGCCGGGGGTGGGGTGGGCAGGGGCGTCGAAGCGGGCGGTGGCGGGGTCGAGGTCGCGGGCGTCGTAGTTGTTGGCGGCGAGCCAGGCGAACAGGGCTTCTTCGGTGCCGCCGCAGCCGGCCAGGGCGCGGTCGAAGACTTCCAGGATCAGGGCGGGGCGCAGGCGGGCGAGTGAAGCGGCGCCGCCGCGCAGGGCGGCGAGCTCGGCGCCCTCGATGTCCATCTTGATGAGGTCGCAGCGATCGAGGTCGGCGAGGGCGGCGTCGAGCGTGGTGGCTTGGACCTGTTCGAGGGCGGCGGTGGCGACGCCCTGGTAGGCGAAGCCGGTGCCGATAGTGTTGTGGCCGGCGTGGCCGGGCTCGGCGAGGCGCAGGGTGACGGTGCCCGGGGTTTCGGCGATGGCGGCGCGATGGACGGTGACGGTGGCGGTGGCGGTGGCGTTGGCGGGGGCGTTGGCGGCGAGGTTGGCCTGGAGGCGGGCGAATTCGCGCTTGCTGGGTTCGAAGGCGCGGATGCGGGCGGCGCGGCGTGCGGCGAAGGCGCTGATGAGGCCGCAATTGGCGCCGATGTCGACGAAGGTGCCGCCCTCGGGGAGCAGGGCCTGGACGGCGAGCAGGGTGTCGGGCTCGTAGGTGCCGGAGATGAGCAGGGCGCGGCTGAGCTCGTCGCCGGGTTCGAGCCAGAGGTGCAGGACGTCGAGGAAGGGGACCAGGGCGGGCTGGGCGAGGCGGGCGAAGACCTGTTCGCGCAGGCGGGCGAGGGGGGTGTCGGCGGGGGCGGGGCCGTAGGCGCGGGGCCAGTCGGCGTCCGGCGCGAGGGTTTGGCGGGGGATGAGGCGGGCGGGATCGAGGGCCGTGGGGGGCAGGGCATAGGCGGTGGCGGCGGTCAGGCGCAGGCGGGAGCGGGTGGCCTTGGCGTCGACGGCGAGGTGCAGGCCTTGGGTGGGCGGGGCGAAGAGCCAGGCGTGCTGGGGCGTGGGGTGGGGCGGGAGGTCGAGCGAGTCGACGGTGGAGGCGGGGGGGGCGCCGTGGGTGGCGAGGCGCAGGCGGGCGGGGCCGCCGGTGATCTCGGCGGTGACGGCGATGGCGAGCAGGGCGGCTTCGGGGGCGGCGGGGAGGGAGGCGGTCATCCTGACGTGGCCGCCGAGCAGGGCGATGGGGGCGGGGAGGGGCCGCGCGCCGAGGGCTTCGAGAGCGGCGCCGTGGGACGCGGCGTGGAGGGGCAGCGGGCCGGGTTTCTGGGCGGGGCCGGCGAGGAGCAGGCGCGCCAGGGGGCGGAGGAGGCGTTTGGGCATGCGGACCATCCGTGCACGGCGGAGTCGCCCGCCATCGTGTGCGGAGCATACACCCTTGTTGTGCTGGCCGGCGTTGACAGTGGGGACGGGGCGGGCCATTCGGGGTGGGCCGCGCGGCGATTGGGAAGTGATGCGCATGAACCAGATGGCCTCGATCGAGACGGTTGCCGAATATTGGAACCGGCGGCCCTGCAACATCCGGCACTCGCGGGCGCCGGTGGGGTCGCGGGAATATTTCGACGAGGTGGAGCAGCGGAAATACTTCGTCGAGCCGCATATCCCGGGGTTCGCGCAGTTCGACCGGTGGCGCGACAAGCGGGTGCTGGAGATCGGCTGCGGGCTGGGGACGGATGCGACGAATTTCGCGCGGGCGGGGGCGGAGTATACTGGGGTCGAGCTGTCGGCGGTGAGCCTGGCGCTGGCGAAGCAGCGGTTCGAGGTGTTTGGGCTGGACGGGACGTTCGTCAATGCCAATGCCGAGCAGCTGACCGAGCATGTGCGGCGGGCGAGCTTCGACCTGATCTATTCGTTCGGCGTGATCCACCATACGCCGAACCCGGAGGCGGTGATCCGCCAGGCGCGGCAGGCGATCCGGCCGGACGGGGAGTTCCGGCTGATGCTGTACGCGAAGGATTCGTGGAAGGACACGATGATCGAGGCGGGGTTCGACCAGCCGGAGGCGCAGAGCGGGTGCCCGATCGCGTTCACCTATTCGCAGGCCGAGGTGCGGCATCTGCTGCGGGCGAATGACTTCCTGGCGACCGAGATCACGCAGGACCACATCTTTCCGTATGTGGTCGAGAAATACGTGAACTACGAGTACGAGCTGCAGCCGTGGTTTGCGGCGATGCCGCAGGGGATGTTCCGGGCGCTGGAGCGGCGGTTCGGCTGGCACACGCTGATCGTCGCCAAGCCGGCATGAGGATCCGCGGGCTGTGGCGCCTGCGACGGCCGTGGCAGTGGGTGCGGCAATTGCCGGAGCGGGCGGTGGGGGTGTTGGCGGCGCGGGGGGTGCTGCCGCCCTATGGCGTGGCTGGGCATCATCCGGTGTTCGAGGCGTTTGCGCCGGGGCCGGTGGCGGCGGATGGGGTGGACACCGATTATCTCGGGCTGCGGACGCAGGCGGAGATGCTGCCGCCGTTCTGGCGGTCGCCGCCACCGGGGGCAGTGCCGGCGCGGCCGGATTTCGACGAGGAATACTTCGAGTGGCTCGACGTGCTGGAGGCCGTGGATGAGGCGGCGCGGGCGGGGGCGGACAGGTTCGTGATGCTGGAGGTCGGTGCGGGGTATGCGCGCTGGGCGGCGCGGGGGTGGGCGGCGGCACGGCGGCGCGGGTTGGCGGCGCATGTGGGGGTGGTGGAGGCGGAGCCGCAGCACCTGGCGTGGGCGCGCTCGCATTTGGCGTTCAACGGGATTCCCGCGGCGGATGTGACGTTCTTCGACGCGGCGGTGGGCGGGGCGCCGGGGGAGACGGTGTTCCTGGTGGAGATGCCGGCGGGGAGGGAGGGGAATTCGGCGCGCGAATGGTATGGCCAGGCGGTGGCGT
Organism: Asaia bogorensis; assembly: GCA_945897825.1. GTDB lineage: Bacteria > Pseudomonadota > Alphaproteobacteria > Acetobacterales > Acetobacteraceae > CAMDGX01. The sequence goes on from CAMDGX010000123.1 coordinate 7,209, forward strand.
GGGATGATCCGGCTTCGGGGACGGCGACGGAGCGGCGGTATTTCGGGCGGGAGCTGGTGGCGATGCCGGGCGGGTGGCACGGGGTGCGGGTGCCGGTGGCGCGGCTGTCGGACATGCTGGCGGGGTTCGGGCGGATCGACCTGGTGGATTTCGATATCCAGGGGGCGGAGACCGAGGCGGTGCGCGAGGCGCTGGGGGCGCTGACGGCGCAGGTGCGGCGGCTGCATATCGGGACGCATAGCCGGGAGATCGACGCGGCGCTGCCGGTGCTGTTGCGCGGGGCCGGGTGGCGGTGCGTGCGGGCCTATCCGTGCCTGCGGTGGAACCGGACGGAATTCGGCTGGATCCGGTTCAACGATGGCGTGCAGACGTGGGTCAATCCCGCGGTGCCGGCGGGGGGGTAGGGGCGTGGAGGGGTTGTTGCCCTCGGCGCCGTTCGCGGCCCTGGTGGCGGGTGCGGTGGAGCGGTTCACCTTGGTGGACGTGGGTTGCTCGGGGGGAATCGACCCGGGGTGGCGGGTGTTCGGCGAGCGGTTGCGGGCGTTTGCGTTCGATCCGGACCTGGATGAGGTGGCGCGGCTGGCGGCGGCGGAGACGCTGGCGGGGGTGCGGTATGTGGCGGGGTTCGTCGGCGTGCGGGCGGATGGCGACTATGCCGCGGCGCGGGGCGGGCGGGAGCCGTGGTCGCGCAATCCGTGGCAGCGGCTGGCGGTGCAGCGGTCGGTGGAGCGGCTGGCGGCGGATGGGGCGGGGCGGGAAGCGGCCAATCTGTGGCGGGAGAAGCGGCTGGCCGATCCCGGCGCGCCGGTGCTGCTGCATGAATTCCTGCCGGCGCACGGGGTGGACGACGTCGATGTGCTGAAAATCGACGTGGATAGCGTGGACATGGGCATCCTGGACTCCGTGGGGGCGGAGCTGGCGGGGTGGGGGGTGCTGGGGGTTGGGCTGGAGGTGAATTTCTTCGGCAGCGAGGAAGCGACCGACCATACATTCCATGCGATGGACCGGTTCCTGCGCGGGCGGGGGTTCGACCTGTTCGGGCTGTCGGTGCGGCGCTATGCGCTCGATGCGTTGCCGGCACCGTATGTGCACGGGACGCCGGGGCCGTCGGTGTTCGGGCGGCCGTTGCAGGGGGATGCGCTGTATCTGCGCGATCCCGGGGCGGGGCTGGGGCCGGCGCTGGGGCCGGAGAAGCTGTTGAAATTGGCGGCGATCGCGGCGCTGGCGGGGGTGCCGGACCTGGCGGCGGACATTCTGCTGCGGCATCGGGCCGGGCTGTCGGCGCTGGTCGATGTGGGGCGGGGGCTCGACCTGCTGGCGGCGCAGGTGCAGGCGGGGGCGGCGCGGCCGCTGGGGTATGCGGCCTATTGCGACGCGTTCGCGCGCGGGGAGGGGCCGTTCGCGGCAGCTTGGGCGCAGGATGAGGATGCGCTGCGGGCGCAGATCCTGGCCATGGAGCGGTCGACCAGTTGGCGGCTCACGGCGCCGTTGCGGTGGGTGATGGGCTGGTTGCGGCGCTAAGCTATAGCGCCTGGCCGCGGCCGAGGTGGACGACGTCGGCGACCTGGGACACCGCTTCCGGAAGGATGCGCCAGCAATCGACCACGGCCTTGCCGGCGAAGCAGGCGGGGGGGAGGGCGGCGAAGGCGCGGTCGGGCGTGGTGACGACGACGATGCCGGCCTCGGCGACGGCGGCCTCGGCGGAGCCGATCGGGGTGACGGTGTCGCCCAGGACGGCGACGGCGGAATCGAGCGCCACGGGGTCGGCGACCAGGACGGCGTGGCCGGCGGCGGCGAGCGCGCGGGCGATCATGACGCCCTGGCTTTCCTCCACCACCGGAGTGTCGGGCTTGTAGGACAGGCCGAGCACGGCGACGGTGGCCGGGGTGGGGGAGAGGCGGGCGACCATGCGGACGACGCGTTCGACCTGGCGGCGGTTGACGGTGTCGGTCGCCTCGGCGACGTCGGCGGTGAGGCCCAGGGAGCGGGCGAGGGCGGCCAGCGCGGCGTTGTCGCGCGGGAAGCAGGGGCCGCCATAGCCGAGGGCGCCCTTGAGGTATTTGGCGCCGATGCGGCTGTCGCGGCCGAGGGCCTGGGTGACGACGTCGACATCCGCGCCGGGGAGCTGTTCGCACAGCTCGGCGATCATGTTGGCGTAGCTGATCTTGGTGGTGACGTAGGTGTTCACCGCGATCTTGGTCAGTTCGGCGCAGACCCAGTTCATGCGCTGGACGGGGGTGCCCTCGGGGACGGTCAGCGCGTAGGCGGCCTCCAGCATGTCGCCGGCGCGGGGGTCGCTTTCGCCGATCAGCACCATGTCGGGGTGGAGCAGGTCGCGCACGACGGTGCCGAGCGCGATGAACTCGGGGTTGTAGGTGAGGCCGACATCGACGCCGACCTTGCGGCCGCTGGCGGCTTCCAGCGCGGCGCGGATCTCGCCGCCGGTGGAGCCGGGCATGACGGTGGAGGTGATGTTGACCACGTGGTAGCGGGGGGTGGCCTTCAGGGCTGTGCCGATGCGGCGGACGGCGTCGATGACGAAGCGGTTGCTGAAGGTGCCGCCAGCGCCGGATGGCGTGGGCACGATGATGAAGGAGAGGTCGGTGGCGGCGATGGCCGCGGCGTAGTCGGTGGTGGCGCGCAGGCGGCCCTCGGCCATGGCGAGGCGTTCCTGCAGGCCAGGTTCCTGGACGGGGGCGCGGCCTTCGTTGAGGGCCTGGACGGCGGCGGGGTTGAGGTCGACGCCGATGACGCGGTGGCCGCGACTGGCGAGCACGGCGGCGAGAGGGGCGCCGAGCTTGCCGAGGCCGATGACGGCGAGGTCCATTTTGGGCGGCTTTCAGGGAGGGAAGGAAGGATTCTTCTTTTTGTGAACAAAAAGAAGCAAAAAAACTTTATCCATTAAGGTTGCGTCTGGGTGATTGGCACCGGTGCAAATGGAAAAAAGTTTTTTGGTTCTTTTTTTTCAAAAAAGAACATGCTTGCTTACTTGGCGGGCACGAGCACTTCGAGCTGCGCTGCGATCCAGTCGTACGTTTTGCGCATGCCTTCGGCGAGCGGACGGCTGGGCGCCCAGGCGAGGGTTTCGCGGATGAGGCGGTTGTCGGAGTTGCGGCCGCGGACGCCGGTGGGGCCGGGGATGTTGCGGATGTCGATGCGCTTGCCGGAGAAGCCGGCGACCATGCGGGCGAGGTCGTTGATGCTGATCATCTCGTCCGAGCCGATATTGACCGGGCCGGCGACCTGGGAGCGCATCAGGCGGGTGGTGCCTTCGAGGCATTCGTCGATGAACAGAAAGGAGCGGGTTTGGCGGCCGTCGCCCCAGATCTCGATGGTGCCGCCGTCGGGGGCTTCGGCGACCTTGCGGCAGAGGGCGGCGGGGGCCTTTTCGCGGCCGCCGCGCCAGGTGCCTTCGGGGCCGAAGATGTTGTGGTAGCGGGCGATGTGGATTTCGATGCCGTGGTTGCGGGCATAGGCGAGGAAGAGGCGCTCGCTGAACAGTTTTTCCCAGCCGTATTCGCTGTCGGGGGCGGCGGGGTAGGCGCTGTCTTCGGCGCAGTTGGGGTTGTCGGGGTCTTCCTGGTTGCGCTCGGGGTAGATGCAGGCGGAGGACGAGTAGAAGACGCGCGGGATGGCGGCGCGCTTGATGGCGTCGAGCATGTTGAGGTTGATGGTCGCCGAGTTGTGCATGATGTCGGCGTCGTTCTCGCCGGTGAAGATGAAGCCGGCGCCGCCCATGTCGGCGGCGAGCTGGTAGACCTCGTCGAAGGGGCGGCCGGCCTGGGGGCTTGCCACGATGGCGCGGCAGAGGACGGGGTCGCGCAGGTCGCCCTGGACGAAGTCATCGGCGGCGGTGGGGCTGAAATCCGGGTGCTTGAGATCGACGCCGCGGACCCAGAAGCCCTCGGACTTGAGTCGGCGGACGAGATGGCTGCCGATGAAGCCGCCGGCGCCGCAGACGAGGGCTGTCTTCATGTCGAATCACTCGATGTTCGGTCTCAACCACTGTTTGTCTAGCGCAAAGTCCGCAGACAGAAAACCTTGGTTCAGGCGGGATCATCCAGGCGCACCAGGCGCGCGCCGGTGAGGCGGCCGGCGGCCAAGCCGATCGTGTGCAGGCGCAGCAGGATTTCCTCGCTGGTGCCGGGGGTGCCGGGCAGGTCGAAGGGCAGCGTGAGGCGCTGGGCGGCGAGGCCGTGGGCGAGGAGGTAGCGCGAGGCGAGCGGGCGCTGGTGCAGGACGACTTCCAGCTTCAGCGGGCCGGGGCGGGGGGGGAGGCGGCTGGGGGTGTAGTCCAGCTCGAAGCGCCATTTTCCGGGGGCGAGGCCGATGACAGGGGCGAGAAAGACGAGGCCGCGGCGGGCGGTGCGCAGGGCGATGCCGCCGGGGACGCGTTCGCCGGCGCTGGCGGGCTTGAGCGAGGTGATGTCGACCAGGCCTTCGGGGGCGGGCAGGACGAAGCCCTGGCGGATGCGCGTGGAGCCGGGGGATTTGGCGGCGCCGATGACGGCGGCGAATTGCAGTTCCCACGTGTTGAGGAAGCCGTTCACGCCGATCACCCGGCGGGGGGCCTGGTGGTGGGGGGGGAGGGCGTCGCGGGTTGCGGGGTTGGCGCGCTGGGCCATCAGGCGGCGTTCGGCGGCGGAGACGGCGGCCAGGGCGCGGGAGACGTGGCGCAGTTCGGGGGTTTGCGGCGGGGCGATGGCGGGGTCGCGGGGGGTCGGCAGGCCGCCGTCGAGGACGAAGAGGTGGGACTGGGCGAGGATATCGGTGTCGGTGGCGCGCGCGACGCCGATGGGCAGGGGGGTGCCGAGCCAGGGGGCGTCGGCGGGGGTGAGGATCGGGGCGGTGAAGCCGAGGGCGCGCCAGGCCTGGGCGAACAGGGCCAGCATGTCGGCGCGGCTGCCGAACCAGCCGAGGATGGTGTCGCGCGGATATTCGACCAGGGCGTCGAGCAGGAAGGGCAGGACGTGGCTTGGGTCGTAGTCGGTCTGCTCGATGCCGGCCGCACCCACCTCGGTGCGGGTGGGCGCGGGCATCGGGGTGGTGATGGTGGCAGTGAGCGCGTCGAGATAGGTGGTGCGGGAGCCGTCGAGGCGGATGTCTTCGACGGGGTCGCCGGCGAGGCCCCAGGTTTCGGCCTGGGGGGCGGCGTCGAAAGGGTTCTGCAGGTCGAGGACGAAGCGGTGGAGGTCGTTCTCGACGGCATCGTGGCGGTGGGCGGGGGTGACCTGGCGGGTGTGGTCGCAGTGGTAGCCGAGGAGATCGGGCTCGACGTC
>CAMDGX010000124.1 GCA_945897825.1 Asaia bogorensis
CGGCCGCCGCCGGCGCGGCCAGGGTCGGGCGCAGCGGCGCCGGCGCCGCCTGGGCTGCCGACACCAGCGTCGGCAGCCGCCCGGCCATCTGCGGCGCGATCGGCACGTCCAGCTTCTCGAACCCCTGGTCCAGCAGCGAAATCATGTGCAGGTCGCGCTCGTAGCCGCGCGCCGCCCCCATCACCACGCCGATCAGCCGAACGCGGCCGCGGGTCGCCGAGCTGATCAGGTTGAAGCCGGAGGCGTCGATATACCCGGTCTTGATCCCGTCGGCCCCGGGATAGGTGTCCAGCAGGTGGTTGTGGTTGCGCAGCACCTGGCCGCGGAAGCGGAACGTCGTGGTGGAGAAATACCGGTATTCGTCCGGAAAATCATACAACAGCCGCCGCGCCATCGTCGTCATGTCGCGCGCCGTCGTCACCTGGTCCCAGTCCGGCAGGCCGGAGGCATTGCGGAACACCGTCTGGCGCATCCCCAGCGCGCGGGCCCGCAGCGTCATGATGCGCGCGAATCGCGCCTCCGTGCCCCCCAGCAACTCGCCCAGCGCCGCGGCCGCATCGTTCGCCGAGCGCGTCACCAGCCCCAGGATCGCCTCCTCCACCGTGATCCGCCCACCGGCCGGCACCCCGAGCTTGGTCGGCGACATCGAGGCGGCATGGGCCGACACGGGTACGCTTTGGTGCAGCGAGATCCGCCGGTCCCGCAGCGCCTCGAACACCATGTACAGAGTCATCACCTTGGTCAGGCTGGCCGGGTGGCGCAGCTCGTCCGGATTCACCGCCGAGATCACCCGCCCGCTGCGCGCCTCCAGGATCATGGAACTATAGCGCTCCGAGCCGATCTGCGCCTGCGCCGCCCCGGCCGAAGCCGCGAGAGCCAGCAGCGCCACCACGGCTCCCCGAGCCCACGCAACTCCTCCGAGGAACCCCGCCATGCAGCGTGGTGGACACAGGCGAACGGCCATTGCAGAGCGGACCCCCAGCGACAGCCCTCCTTCTAGCGGCCTCCGGCCCACCCTGTCCAGTCCGAAGCCGTGACGAAAGGTATGAAAATTGAAGGCGTTGGAGCAGGATGTTCAGGAACAGGACGCGAACCCGCGCATCCAACCCGCCCGCCTGGCGTATTGTGCGCTGCACAAAATCGTTCTTGACCGCGGCCGATCCTCCTGGCTATAAGCCGGTCGTGCTGCACCGCAGCATAAAGATCGATGGCGGCAACAACCCGGCTCGACGGCCCCGGCCCAACCGGACCCAGGCCCACCCGGCGCGCCCGCCATAGCCGCAGACACGACCCGCCAATTGCGCAGTCAAGGAGAGTGGACCATGGCCAGGAAGCCGACCGCCCCCGCGGCCGCCGCGATGCCGCAGCCCGCCAGCCTCCCCGCGCCCAAGGCGCCGGGGCTCGAGGCCCCCGTTTTCGAAGCCGCCGCCACCGCCGCTCCCTCGGTGCCGGACACCGCGTTCGACCAGACCGTCGCGGCCCTGAAAGACAGCGTTGCCGGCGCGGTTGCCGGCTATGAAACCACACAGAATGAGGTTAAGGTGACCATGGACAAGGCAGTCAAGTCGGCAGAGGAAATCGTGGCCTTCAGCCAGGGCAATTTCGAGGCGATGATGAAGGCGGGCCAGATCTGGGCCGCCGGCGTTCAGGACCTCCACAAGACCTTCGCGGCCACCGCGCAGGCGCAGGTCGAGGCGGCGGTGGGCACCATGAAGGCGCTCTCCGGCGTGAAGTCCCTGAAGGAAGCGATGGACCTGCAGACCACCCTCGCGCGTTCGTCGCTCGAGGTCGCCATGAACGAGACCGGCAAGCTCACCGATGCGTCGATGAAGCTGGCGGAGCAGGCCATGGCACCGATCACCGCCCGCGTGACCATGGCGGTGGAAAAGTTCGGCCGCGTCGCCTGACGCGCGCCAACGACGAACCCGGCCTGCCGGCGCTCCCCCCCGAGCGCCGCGCCGGGTGACGCGACGAGGCTCGGACGCCCCCCCGTCCGGGCCTCGTCTGCGTCTGGGCCCCTGCGCTCGAATGCCCTCCGGCCCCCGCCGCCAGGGCGTTTCACCCCGCCGCGGTTTGCGATATGCTAATCCCTAGGGGCCAGGATGCCGCCGACGACAACCAAGGCGATACTCCGCAAGCACGACCCCGGCAGCACGACCCGACAGTTCGGCAAGGTGGCGCAGGATGAGCGACGGCGACAAGCGCGGCGACGACAACGACGACGGCACCCGCAAGGGCGGCGCCGAAACGCCCAACACCGGCGTGGTGGTCAAGGCGCGGCCAAAAACCCGCAAGCCCGCCATGTACAAGGTGTTGATGCTGAACGACGACTACACGCCGATGGAATTCGTCGTCCACGTCCTCGAGCGCTTCTTCCAGAAAACCCGCGAGGAAGCCACCCGCATCATGCTCCACGTCCACCGCCGCGGCGTCGGCGTCTGCGGCGTCTTCACCTACGAGGTCGCCGAAACCAAGGTCACCCAGGTGATGGACCTCGCCCGCCAGAACCAGCACCCCCTGCAGTGCACGATCGAGAAAGATTGATCGCCTTGCCGCACGGCCGACCAGGCGGGGCAGGGCGCCCATCGGCCCGCCCGCCAGCGCCTGCTTGCCGCACCGGTCTGGGCGCCCCCCACCGCATGGCTCGACCATATTTGCGTTTTGCCGCCGCGCGCCCATCTCCCTTCCACGCCGCACACGCAGCGGCGCCCACCCCCCGAGTGGTTTCCCCCCCGGCCGACATGGCCGAAAGTTAAGCCACCCGGCAAGAAAACGCTGGTGCGATCCGCCTAGGATCGCAAATGATTGCTCCACCGCGAGCCATCGCGCCCAGGTCGCCGGTCCGAGTCCGGGACGCCGTGCCATCATACGGTCAGGGGGAGAGCCCCGTGACCGCCTCTTTCCCGAGGAGCGCTGACTTCATGCTGTCCCGCAATCTAGAACAGACGCTCCACCGCGCCCTGGGCCTGGCCTCCGAGCGCAAACACGAATACGCGACGCTGGAGCACCTCCTCCTGGGCCTGACCGACGACAGCGACGCGGCCACCGTCCTGCGCGCCTGCGGCGTCGACCTCGACAAGCTGCGCGGCGAACTGACCGAGTTCCTCGACAAGGACCTCGCCGGCCTCGCCACGGACCGGCCGGGAGACCCCAAGCCCACCGCCGGCTTCCAACGCGTCGTCCAGCGCGCGGCCATCCACGTCCAAAGCTCCGGGCGCGAGGAAGTGACCGGCGCGAACGTCCTGGTCGCCCTTTTCAGCGAACGCGAAAGCCACGCCGTGTATTTCCTGCAAACCCAGGACATGACCCGGCTCGACGCCGTCAATTTCATCAGCCACGGCATCGCCAAGGCCCCGGGCCGCTCGGCCCCGCGCCCGGTGCAGGGCTCCGGCAACCAGGAGGGCGGTGGCGAGGTGGAACGCGAAGAGAAGCCAAGGGGCAAGGGCCAGGACGCGCTGGGCAACTACTGCGTCAACCTCAACAAGAAGGCGCAGTCCGGAAAGATCGACCCGCTCATCGGCCGCGAGCCGGAGATCGAGCGCACCATCCAGATCCTCTGCCGCCGCACCAAGAACAACCCGCTCTACGTCGGCGACCCCGGCGTGGGCAAAACCGCCATCGCCGAGGGCCTGGCCAAGCGCATCATCGAGGGCGAAGTCCCCGAGGTGCTCGCCAAGTCCACCATCTTCTCGCTCGACATGGGCGCGCTGCTCGCCGGAACCCGCTACCGCGGCGATTTCGAGGAGCGGCTCAAGGCCGTCATCACCGAACTCGAGGCGCACCCGAACGCCATCCTGTTCATCGACGAGATCCACACCGTCATCGGCGCCGGCGCCACGTCCGGCGGCGCCATGGACGCCTCGAACCTGCTGAAGCCCGCCCTCGCCCAGGGCACGCTGCGCTGCATCGGCAGCACGACGTACAAGGAATTCCGCAATCACTTCGAGAAGGACCGCGCCCTCGTCCGCCGCTTCCAGAAGATCGACGTGAACGAGCCCTCCGTCGAGGACGCGATCAAGATCCTCAAGGGTCTCAAAACCAACTACGAGAAGCACCACAAGGTCCGCTACACCGACGAGGCCATCAAGGCCGCCGTCGAGCTGTCGAACAAGTACATCCACGACCGCAAGCTGCCCGACAAGGCGATCGACGTCATCGACGAGGTCGGCGCCTCGCGCATGCTGCTGCCCGAGAACAAGCGCCGCAAAACAGTCACCCTCAAGGATGTCGAGGAGATCGTCGCCAAGATCGCCCGCATTCCCCCCAAATCCGTCTCCACCGACGACAAGGAAACGCTCCGCAACCTCGAGCGCGACCTCAAGTCGATGGTCTTCGGCCAGGACAAGGCGATCGAGGCCCTCGCGGCCGCCATCAAGCTCGCCCGCGCCGGCCTGCGCGAGGTCGAGAAGCCGATCGGCAACTACCTCTTCTCCGGCCCCACCGGCGTCGGCAAAACCGAGGTCGCCCGCCAGCTCGCCAGCACGCTCGGCATCGAGCTGGTCCGCTTCGACATGTCCGAATACATGGAGCGCCACTCCGTCTCCCGCCTCATCGGCGCCCCCCCGGGCTATGTCGGCTTCGACCAGGGCGGCATGCTGACCGACGCCATCGACCAGCACCCCCACTGCGTCCTGCTGCTCGATGAGATCGAGAAGGCCCACCAGGACCTCTACAACATCCTCCTGCAGGTTATGGACCACGGGAAACTCACCGACCACAACGGCAAGACGGTGGATTTCCGCAACGTCATCCTCATCATGACCACCAACGCCGGCGCGTCCGACCTGGCCAAGGAAACCATCGGCTTCGCCCGCGAGGAAGGCCGCAAGGGCGAGGACCAGGACGCGATCAAGCGCCTGTTCACCCCCGAATTCCGCAACCGCCTCGATGCCGTCGTCGCCTTCGCCCCGCTCACGCAGGAAATCGTCGGCCGCGTCGTCGAGAAGTTCGTCATGCAGCTCGAAGCCCAGCTCGCCGACCGCAACGTCACCATCGAGCTGTCCAGCGCCGCCAAGGAATGGCTCGCCGAACGCGGCTTCGACCGCCTCTACGGCGCCCGCCCCCTGGCCCGCGTCATCCAGGAGCACATCAAGAAGGCGCTGGCCGAGGAACTGCTCTTCGGCAAGCTGGTCAAGGGCGGCGCCGTCAAGGTCACCCTCAAGGACAAGGCACTCGACTTCGAATTCATCGAAGCCGCCGTCCCCGCCCTGCCCAAGCCCGAATCCGACGGCGACGAAGGCAGCCCCGAGAAAGAGCCCGAAATCGCGGGTTAAGTCTTCTCTCCCCCCGCTCTTGGGCGGGGGGAGCTGGAGGGGGGCGCTTTAACGCGAACAACGACACGAACGCCGCCGGGGCACCCCCCCGGCGGCGTTTCCATGCCCGCTCCCGGCAGCCGGATCAGCGAAGCGCCAGCCGGCAAAGGCAGCCGAAGCAAGCACGTTCTTTCTTGAAAGAAAGAACCAAAGAACTTTCCTGACTTGCCCCAGCGGGGGACTCGGGAGCCCGGTCAGGGCGCCAGCAGGCTGCGCGCGACGAACCCGGCATGCTCCAAGGTTCCCTTCCGCGCCACGGAGGCCCACGGCCCATAGACAGGCACCTTCTTGCCCCCCGCGTCCGTGGTGAACACATAGGCGATCGAACGCAGGTGAAGCTCGGTGCCATTGCCCAGCCGCGCCAACTCGTTGGACGAAGTCGAGCGGCGCTTGCGCAGGCTGGCAAAGCCGTCCGGCGATGCAACCGTCGTGATCGGGCCATAATCATCCGTGCGCTTCGGAAACATCGCCTGCACCTGCCACCAGGGAAAGGCGGGGCCGGGGTCTTCGCGCCGTCCCATCGCGACCTCATCATGGCCCATCGCGTCGATGATCGTCGGATAGGCCCCCGCAACGGCCGCAACGACCTGCAGCATCGCGGCAATCTGCGGATCCTTGAACCGCTCCCAACCGGTCACGTCGGAAAGCCCGAGGTGGTGCTCAGCTTCGAGCACGCCATGTCCCTCCAATTCCTTCCCGCCTGGCGCGCGCCAAACGCCACCCGGCAACTTCCTCAGGTAGCCGCCAAAATTCGCCAGTGAAATGCTGATGGAATGGCGGTTCATGTCGTCCCGCCCCTTCCAGTTGCTCACGCCGGCATGTCCCGCGCGCCGGTTGAACGCCGCCACCTGGTGGATGCTGCCGTCCCTGTCGATCAGCACGTGGTAGCTGGTATCATTCGTACTCAAAGTCTCCAGCGACCCGCTCACGCGGTCGCCCGCCGTGTAGTGAATGATCAGGTAGCGAGGTGTGGCGAGGCTGCCGCCAGTGGGCAACTCGCTGTTGATGGCACCCTCGATCCGGTGATTCTTGATGTTGAGCATGATCCCCCTCCCTGCGTGTCCGGCCGCCTTCATCGCTCCCCTCCAGGGGTGAACGAATGCATGTTATCAGAATAATATGTTAAACGTAATGAATAGTGCAAGCGTTTCCGGTCGCCGCAGTCGCGAGAGAGCAAGCTTCATGATCGACCGACGACGTCGGCGTCCGCATCCTGCGCACCATCGCCCTCAAGCGCCTCGACCTCGATTATTTCGAGGACCCGCAGGCCTGACACACATTTCCCCCTTGCCATCGCCGCTGAATCATACTAACTAACAAATGTGAGCAACATCCCCCAAAGCGCCCCGTCCCGCGCACTCCCCCCCAACAACCTCACAGCCGTACTGCGCGACATGCGCGCCACCCTGGCCGGGGATGCCAACGAGGCCACCCGCCTCCAGGCGGCCATCCTCGCCTGCCTCGACCGTCTCCTCGCCCTCCTGCTCACGCTGCTGGCCTCCCCCGCGCCCCACACCCAAGCCGCCCCTCCGCCCGCGCGCGCCCATGGGGTTCCGCGCGCGCCCCGTCCGCCCGAATCCCTCTCCCTCGCCGGCTGGGTCTGCTCCTTCTGGCCATTTCCCGCACCACTCCTCCCGGCAGTCCACGCACCGCGCCGCGCGCGCCCCGCCGCCCCGAGTGCGCCCACTGTCCCGCGCCAAGCCGCACGCCCCCGCCTGGCCCGCGCCGCGTCCCCCCGTGGCCCGCGCACCTCCGCTGCCACCCCCCGGCGCCTCCTGGCCCGCCCGCCCGTTCCGCGTCCGCGCCATCTCCCGCACCGCACCCTCCGTTCCATCGCCGTGCGCCCCAACCCGCCCCGCCACCCCCGCGGCCCGCCTTCCCCCGCGAAATCGACCGTCCACCAACACCACCTCTGCACGCCCATAATGTTCCGATATCGGAATTAAAAAACCTCCATTCCGGCCCACCCACCCAATCAAGGCCCGCCCGTTCACCGCCGCTTAACGCAAATCGTCAATACCGGCCCCGTCCCTGCCCGGAGCCGCCAATGTCAACCGCCACCCGCACCCGCGCCGTCATCCGCCCTCGCCTCGCCATGGGTTTCGGCCTGCTTCTCGTCCTCATGCTCGCCATCGCCGGCTTCTCGATCCATCGCGTGAACGAGATCGCCGGCGCCCTCGCCACCATGAACGACGTCAATTCCACCAAGCAGCGCTTCGCCATCAACTTCCGCGGCTCCGTCCACGACCGCGCCATCAGCGTGCGCGACGTCGTCCTCGTCGCCGACGGCCGCGACGCCGCGCCCGACGTGCAGGACATCGTCCGCCTCGCCGCCTTCTACGCCGACAGCGCCACCAAGCTGGACGCCCTCATGGCCACCGGCGCCGAGGTCACCCCCCGCGAGCAGGAAATCCTCGCCTCCATCAAGCAGACCGAGGCCCGCACCAACCCCCTCGTCGAGCGCGTCATCGCCCTCCAGCGCGCCGCCGACGCCCCGGCCGCCCACGCCCTGCTGATGGCCGAGGCCCGCCCCGCCTTCGTCGAGTGGCTCGCCCGCATCAACCAGTTCATCGACCTCCAGGAAGACAAGAACCGCGCCATCGCAGCCCGCATGCGCAGCGTGGCGGAAGGCTTCCAGGCCCTGATGCTCGGCCTCGCAGCCGCCGCCCTCATCCTCGGCCTCGCCGTCGCCTGGTGGTCCATGCGCGCCATCCAGCCGCTCGCCGACCTCTCCGAAACCATGCTCCGCCTCGCCCGCGGCGAGAAGCAGGAGGTCATCCCCGGCAGCGGCCGCCGCGACGAGGTCGGCGCCATGGCCGGTGCCGTCGCCTTCTTCCGCACCCAGGGCGAGGATGCCATCCGCCTGCGCGAAGACCAGGAGCAGGAGCGCGCCGCCGCCCACGAGGCCCAGGTCGCCGCCCTCAAGGGCATGGCCGAGCGCGTCGAGAACCAGACCCTGGTCGCGATGAACAGCATCACCGCCCAGTCCCGCCGCCTCGCCGAGGAAGCCGCCGCGATGGCCGCCGCCACCGCGCGCGTCGACGGCAATACCGGCGCCGTTCACGCCGCCGCCTCCGAATCGCTCGCCGTCGCCGAAACCGTCGCCTCCGCCGCCGAGGAACTCGCCGCCTCCATCCGCGGCATCACCGAGCGCGTCGAGGAAGCCGCCACCGTCGGCCGCGCCACCTCCGCCGACAGCGCCCAGACCGAGCAGGTGATCGTCTCCCTCTCCTCGGCCGTCGCCGCCATCGGCGAGGTCACCAACCTGATCCAGCAGATCGCCAGCAAGACCAACCTGCTGGCGCTGAACGCCACCATCGAGGCCGCCCGCGCCGGCGACGCCGGCAAGGGCTTCGCGGTCGTCGCCGGCGAGGTGAAGGACCTCGCCTCCCAGACCGCCCGCGCCACCGAGGAAATCGGCCGCCAGGTGGACACGGTGCGCGAGCGCACCAACGCCGCCGTGGAGACCGTCCGCCGCATCTCCGCCTCCGTCGCGCGCATGGACACCCTGTCCACCACGCTCGCCGAAGCCGTCCAGCAGCAGGATGCCGCCACCCGCGAGATCGCCCGCAGCATCGCCACCGCCGCCCAGTCCTCCCGCGACGTCACCGACCGCATCACCCAGGTCGCAACCGACGCGCGCGAGGCCGGCACCCGCGCCACCCGCACCCAGGAACAGATCGTCGAGCTCTCCGGCAACGCCGAACGCATCACCCGCGAGGTCGTGGCCATCCTGCGCACCTCGGTCCCCGAAGTCGACCGCCGCGGCGAACCCCGCACCCCCGCGGGCGGCGACGTGACGCTCGTCTTCGGCGGCGCCTCCCAGCGCCTGGTCCTGGTCGACCGCAGCGATGGCGGCTTCAGCGTCGAGGGCACCCCCCCCGGCCGCCCCGGCCAGCGCGGCACCGCGGCCCTCCCGGGCCAACCGCCGCGCGACGTGGAGATCCGCTACATCCAGGGCGACCGCATCGGCCTGGCCTTCGTCGACCGCGCCCGCTCGGCGGCCTGACCGTGCCTGATTGACTCCGCCCGGCGGTTGCGGCCATGCCCTTCACCCGGAGGGACACACCATGGATGCCACCGCCGCGCTCGCCACCCCGATCCCCGACGCGAGGGGGATCAACCTCCACCGTGCCGACCCGGATGCCGCGGCGCTGCACGCCCTCCACCTGCCGCCCGACTTGGCGGCCCACCTCGCCCCGCATTTCGACCGCCTCGGCGCCCTCGCCGGCGGCCATCTCGACGAGCTGGCCGCCACCGCCGACCGCAACCCGCCCACCCTGTCCGTCCGCCGCCGCACCGGGCAGGACGCCAGCGACATCGCCAAGCATCCCGCCTACGTGGAGATGGAGCGCCTCGCCTACAGCGAGTTCGGCCTCGCCGCCTTGTCGCACCGCGGTGGCGTGCTCGGCTGGCCCGCCCCGATGCCGCCGGCGGCGAAATACGCGCTGACCTACCTGTTCGTGCAGGCCGAGTTCGGCCTCTGCTGCCCCGTCTCGATGACCGACAGCCTGACACGCACCCTGCGCAAGTTCGGCGCCCCCGAGCTGGTCGAGCGCTACCTCGACCGCCTCACCAGCCTCGATTTCGACACGCTGGCCCAGGGCGCGATGTTCATGACCGAGCAGGGCGCCGGTTCCGACGTCGCCGCCACCGCCACGCGAGCCGAGCCTTCAAACGAAGCCACCTGGCGCCTGTGGGGCGACAAGTGGTTCTGCTCGAATGCCGATGCCGACCTCGCCATGGTGCTCGCCCGCAGCGAGGACGCGCCGGGCCTGTCCGGCATCTCGCTGTTCCTGCTGCCGAAACTGCGCGCCGACGGCACGGCGAACGCCTACCGGATCCTGCGCCTGAAGGACAAGCTCGGCACCCGCTCGATGGCCTCCGGGGAGATCCGCCTGGAAGGGGCGGAGGCCTACCTCGTCGGCGAGCGCGGCCGCGGCTTCAAGCAGATGGCCGACATGATCAACAACTCCCGCCTCTCGAACGGCATGCGCGCCGCCGGGCTGATGCGCCGGGCGACTACCGAGGCGCTGCATATCGCC
The DNA here is from genome assembly GCA_945897825.1 of Asaia bogorensis. GTDB lineage: Bacteria > Pseudomonadota > Alphaproteobacteria > Acetobacterales > Acetobacteraceae > CAMDGX01. The sequence continues at coordinate 10,358 of CAMDGX010000124.1, forward strand.
CGCCACCGCCACGCCTTCGGACGCGCGCTGATCGACCTGCCGCTGATGCGCCGCCAGCTCGCCAAGCTGCTGGTGCCCACCGAGCAGGCCCGCGCCATGATGTTCGCCACCGCCGACGCGCTGGCCCGCGCCGACCAGGGCGACGCGACCGCCGCCAAGCTCGCCCGCATCCTGACGCCGCTGATCAAGTTCCGTGCCTGCCGCGATGCCCGCCGCGTCACCGGCGATGCCATGGAGGTGCGCGGCGGCTGCGGCTACATCGAGGAATGGCCGGACGCCCGCCTGCTGCGCGACGCCCACCTGGGCTCGATCTGGGAAGGCACGTCGAACATCGTGGCGCTCGATGTCATGCGCGCCATCACCCGCGAGGGCGCGCTCCCGGTCCTGGTCAATCACCTGCGCGGACGCACCGACGACCCCGCCTTCCGCCACCACCTGGACCGCGCCGCCGCCTTCGCCGAACAGGTGGCGGGGCAGGGGGACGAGACGCTCGCCCGCCAGGCGGCCTCCGGCCTCTATCACGCCACCACCGCCATCGCCCTGGCCTGGGAGGCCGCGAAGGCGAACCTGCCGCACCGGCTGGCGCTGGCGCGGCTGGTGCTGGCGCATCGCCTCGCCCGGCGCGATCCGCTGGCCGCACCTGATGACGCCGCGCTGATCGACGCGGTGCTAGCCGCCGCATGATCCGCCCCACGGCGGGCATGGCGCTGCGCGCGGTCGGCGCCGCCGGGGCGATGGCGCTGATGATGGCGCTGTCGGACTGGAGCAGCCAGCCGCTCGACGGCGTGCCCTTCGCCACCTCGATCGTCCTCGTGCTCGCCGTGCCGGAGGCTGAGTTCGCCCAGCCCCGCAACGTCCTGGCCGGGCATCTGCTCTGTGCGGCCTGCGGCGTGCTGGCGACCTATCTGCCCGCCGGCCCGTGGCAGGTGCCGGCCGCCTTCGCCGCGGCCGTGCTGCTGATGCTGTCCACCCGCACGATGCATCCGCCCGCCGGCATCAATGCCCTGCTGCCGGTCACGCACGACTACGGCTGGAGCTTCATGCTCAACCCGGTGGCGGTCGGCGCCGTGCTGCTGGTGGCCTACGCGATGCTGTTCTCCCGCCTCGCCGCCCAGGTCAGCCCATCGCCACCACGCTCCCCACGCCAGCCGCCTCCGCCCGCGCCAGGATCGCATGCGCCGCCGCGAGGTCCTGCGCCGAGATCCCCAGCGAGCGGTACACCGTGATCTCGCGGTCCGAACGGCGCCCTGGCCTGGTGCCGGCGATGATCTCGCCGATTTCCGGAATGTCGTGCTCGGCGGCAATCAGCCCGTCCCGGCGCGCGGCGATCACCTCGGCGGCCTGGGGTTCGAGCGAGGGGCGGTAGTCGGTGACGAAGCGGGTGGCCGGCACGATGTCCGCCGCCAGTTCCTGCATGAAGGCGACGCTCGCGCCAACCGCGTTCACATGCTGGCCGGGTTTCAGCATCGCGGCGAAGAGGAACGGCGCGCGGGCCGGCGTTGCGGTGACGATGATGTCGGCATCGGCCACCGCCTCGGCGGCACTCGCGGCGGTCTCCACGCCGTTATCGCGCGCGAAGGCGTCCAGCTTGGCGCGGTCGCGGCCCCAGGCGACGATGCGCCGGATCGGGTGCACGGCGCGCATCGCCGCGATATGGCTGTGCGCCTGTTCGCCGAGGCCGAGGATTGCCAGCACCGCGCTGTCCGGCCGCGCCAGCACGCGGGAGGCCACCGCCGTGGAGGCCGCGGTGCGGATCGCCGTCAGCACGGCGGCGTCCATGCACATAACGGGCAGGCCGGTTTCGCCGTCGAACAGCAGGAACAGGCCGGAATGGCTGGAGCGGCCGAACTTGGGATTGTCGGGATAGAGGCTCAGCACCTTCACGCCATGCCCGGCGGGCTGGCCGAGGTGGCCTGCCATGATGCCCATGTGGTTCTGGCCGGGCAGCTTGACCATCGAGCGCAGCGGCATCTCCACGTTGCCGCGCGAGACTTCCACCATGGCCGCCGCGATCGGCTCGATCAGGTCCGCCACGCCGAC
>CAMDGX010000125.1 GCA_945897825.1 Asaia bogorensis
ATCTCCAGCACCTCGATGCCGGCCTCATGCGCGCGGCGGGCGGCGGAGCGCCAGTTGGCCACCACGCCCGGAAGTTCGTCGCGCGTCAGCGCGCGCGGCGTCGGCTCGCCCTCGCCGCCGGGCAGGGCGCTGGGGGCGACGAGTTCCCACGCCTCCCAGTCGGTCACGCCCTGCGCCTCGGCGGCCTCGCGGGTCAGCGGCTTGCCGCCTTCCCAGGGGCGGAACATGCGCGCCTTGCGCCCGGAATGGCCGATCTGCAGCGCCGGCACGCAGCCATTCGCGCGCATGAAATCGGCCATGCGGCGGAAATGCGGGATGAACGCGTCGTCCCAGAGGCCGAGGTCGCCCACCGTGCCGCAGCCGCGCCGCTCCACCTTGGTCGATTCGATGAACACCAACCCGGCACCGCCGGTGGCGAAGCGGCCAATGTTCATCAAATGCCAGTCGGTGGCGTGGCCCTGCGCCGCGGAATACTGGTGCATCGGCGCGACCACGATGCGGTTCTTGAGCGTGGTGCCGCGGATGGCGAGGGGGGTGAACAGCAGGGGCTGGGTCATTGAGATTCCTAGGGAGTGGAAGGAAGAATCTTCTTTTTCTGAAGAAAAAGAAGCAAAAAGACTTTCATCACTTTGGACCGTGCGCGCGGCGCCCAGGGATGAAAGTTTTTTGGTTCTTTTTTTCAAAAAAGAACATCTTCCCTTACCTGTTGCTCTTGAACCGCGTCCACATCCGGCTACGCGCCCGCGTCGCCTCCTGCGGCACGGCGCCGATGGTGAAGAACCCCGCCTGGATCGCTTCGGGCGGATGGATGCCGGGGTCGTCGAGGATGGCCTTGTCGATCATGGCGCGGCTGGCGGGGACGGCGTTCGGGTAGCTGACATGGTTGGTCACGCCGGCGATCACCTTCGGGCGCAGCATGAAGTCGATGAAGGCGTGCGCCTCGGCGGGGTTGGGCGCGTCGGCGGGGATGGCGAACACGTCGAACCAGAGCTGGGCGCCTTCCCGGGGTGCGATGTATTGGATCTCGACGCCGCGCGCGGCCTCGGCGGCGCGGCCGGCGGCCTGGATGGCGTCGCCGGAATAGGCGATGGCGAGGCAGGTCTCGCCCGAGGCCAGCGTCTCGATCATGCCGGCGCTGGAGAAGCTGCGGATGTGCGGGCGGATCGCCTTCAGCGTGCGCTCCACGGCGGCGAGGTCGGCGGCGTCGGTGCTGTCGGGGGATTTGCCGAGGTATTTCAGCACGGTGGGGATCACATCGATGGCGCTGTCGATCATCGCGATGCCGCAGCGCGCCATGCGCTTCGCGTGCTCGGGCTTGAGCAGGAGGTCCCAGGAATCGACCGGGGCGTCGGGGGCAAACTGCTTCAATTTCACTGGGTTCACGGCGATGCCGATGGTGCCCCAGAGGTAGATCGCGCCATGCCTGCCGCCGGGATCGGAGGTTTCGACGCGTTTGGCCAGCGCGGGGTCGATACCGGCGAGCGCGGGGAGCTTCGCGGGGTCGAGGCGCTGCAGCGCGCCCGCGCGGACCAGGCGGGAGAAGGTGGGCTCGCTGGTCGGGACGACGACGTCGTAGCCCGATTTTCCGGCCAGCAGCTTGGCCTCCAGCGTTTCCAGGCTGTCGTAGAGGTCGTAGCGGACGCGGATGCCGGTCTCGGCCTGGAATTGCTGGACGGCGTAGGGATCGATGTAGTCGGTCCAGTTGTAGACATTCACCACGCGCTGCTGCGCGCCTACGGGCGCGGCAAGGCAGAGCGCGGCCAACAGGGCGAGCAGGCGCATCCGGTGGACTCCTTCGTTGCCGCTTCACGCTACCATGTGCAGGGCGGGAGGAAACCCGCGGCTTGCGCGGCGCGCGGCAGGGGGCGAAAGATCAGGGCGAGGGAGGCGGGCGATGTGCGGGCGCTATGCGGCCTATCGGTCGGTGGACGAGGTCAGGCGGATCTTCGCCACCGTGAACGCGCCGCCGAATTTCGACGCGACCTGGAACATGGCGCCGACCCAGCTCGCCCCGGTGGTGCGCCGCCATCCGGCCGACGGCGCGCGGCACCTCGACCTGCTCGCCTGGGGCCTGGTGCCGCACTGGTCGAAAGACCCCAAGAAGGAGCGCAAGCCGATCAACGCGCGCAGCGAAACCGCCGCCACCTCGCCGCTGTTCCGCGACGCGCTGGCCCGAAGGCGCTGCATCGTGCCGATCGACGCGTTCTACGAGTGGCAGATGGTCGAGGGCGGCAAGCAGCCCTACGCCATCGCGCGGGCGGACGGGGCGCCGATGGCGCTGGCCGGGCTGTGGGAAGGCTGGCGCGGGCCGGAGGGCGAGGTGCTGCGGACCTTCACGGTGCTGACCACGGCGGCGTGCCAGGCACTGGCGCACCTGCATGAGCGCATGCCGGTGGTGCTGGAGCCGCCCGACTGGGCGCTGTGGCTCGGCGAGGAGGAGGGGCCGTACGGCGAGTTGCTGCGCCCCTCGGCGGCGGCGTTGCGCGTCTGGCGGGTGGCGACCAAGGTGAACAATGTCCGCAACAATGGGCCGGACCTGCTGGAGGAAGTGGCGTGAAGATCACCGGGCTGGAAACATCGATCGTGCGGATTCCGGAAGCGGATCCGCTGGCGGACATGCCGGAGGACGGCAATCGCAAGCGCCCCTTCGTCACGCTGAAGCTGCGCACCGACGCGGGGATCGAGGGCATCGCCTTCACCCTGTATGGCGACGCGATGACGGGATCGCTGCGCACGGCCGTCGATGAGCTGGGCGCGCTGTGCCTCGGCGAGGACCCGCTGGATATCGAGCGCATCGGCCGCAAGCTGATGAACGCGGTGGGTGCCCATTGCGGGCCGGGCGGCATCTTCACCCTGGCGGCGTCGGCCATCGACATCGCGCTGTGGGACATCAAGGGCAAGGCGCTCGGCCTGCCGCTGTGGAAGCTGCTCGGCGGTTTTCGAAATCGTGTGCCGTGCTACGCCAGCGGGTCGCTGCGGCGCGGCTTGACCGACGACCAGGCGCAGCTCGCCGCCCATCGCCTGGTGGCCAAGGGCTTCCGCGAGATGAAGACGCAGATGGCCCTGCCGGGGAACCCCGCGCCGGCCGACGAGGTGCGCCGCATGCGCGTGGTGCGCGAGGCGATCGGGCCGGACATCAAGCTGATGTGCGACATCAACCAGCGCTGGCGCCCGGAACAGGCGATCGACATCGCCAGGCGCTGCGAGGAATTCGGCCTGTTCTGGCTGGAGGACGTGGTGAACCACGAGGACTACCAGGGCATGGCCCGCGTGAACGCCGCCCTCTCCACCCCGATCGCCGGCGGGGAATACGTCTGGGGCATCCCGCCCTTCCGCCACATGATCGAGGCGCGCTCGATCGATATCCCGATGGTCGACCTGGTGCGCGTCGGCGGCATCACCGCCTGGATGAAGGTCGCGGCGCTGGCGGAGGCGTTCAACCTGCCGGTGGTGAGCCACCTCGCGCCCGAGCTCCACTGCCACCTCGTCGCCGCCGCGCCGAACGGGCTGACGGTGGAATACATGCCCTGGACCCTGGCGCTGTTCGAGGACACGCCGGAGGTGGTGGACGGCGAGATGCTTCTGTGGGACCGGCCGGGGTTGGGGCTGCGGTTCAACGAGGGGTTCCTGGCGGCGCATCGGGTGGGGTAGCGTTTGCCCACCGCCCTCCCCTGCTCCGCCTACCTGTTCATCTTGTCGGGGGCGCCACCGCAAGGAAGTGGAACAGGGAGGCGGGGACTCTGGGAGGATGCGGGGAGGAGCAACGGTTCAAGGCATTGGCGGTGTGTTGCCGTAGGCCTCCGCCATCTCCCCGATCTCCGCCAGCTTCGCCTCGAACCGCGACCAGTCGTCAGCCTCGGCGATCGGGGCCCAGATCGCTTCCACCTCGTCGATCAGGATCGTGCAAGGCGACGGGCGGCTGAAATACGGATGGTCCAGCCGCGCATCGGCCGCCGGCGCGTACTCCCCCAACGCCGCGCGAAATTCGGCGAAACTCTCGTGGGCGTAGTGCGCCGCCGCCGGGCCGCGCATCGCCTGCGCCTCGCGCGCCAGCCCGCCATGCCAGTCGAACCAGGCCTGTTCGAACGGCACCTGGCTTGCCTCCATGAACTGCGCGAAGGCGCGGGCCATCGCCGCATCGGCATCGGTCCCGCGCGAGGCCAGCCCCAGCCGGCGCAGCGTGGCGGCTGCGTATTCCGCGTGCATCAGCGCCTCGTAGCCGTCGAGCACCGCCAGCAGCGCCTCCTTCGGCACCAGCGCCAGCAGGCAACTGCCGAGCTGCGCCAGGTTCCACAGCAGCGCCTCGGGCTGGCGGCCATAGGCATAAAGCCCGGAATGGTCGAAATACGCCGCGGTGAACCCCGGCGTATAGGTCGGCAGCCAGCGCCATGGGCCGTAATCGAAGCTCTCGCCGGTAATGTTGATGTTGTCGGTGTTAAGTACGCCGTGCACGAAGCCGGCTGCCATCCACTGCGCGCCCATGCGCGCGACATTGGCCGCCACCCGTTCGTAGAACGCCCTGCCCCGCTCGGCCGCGTCGTCGTGCCACAGGTCCGGCATGTAGTGGCGAATGGAATGGTCCACCAGGCGCTGCAGCCCCTCGGGGTCGCGGAGATACGCCCGGCGCTGAAAGGTGCCGAAGCGGATATGCGAATGGGACAGCCGCACCAGCACCGCGGCGCGCGTCGGCGAGGGTTCGTCGTGGCGTTGGAGCTCCTCGCCGGTCTCGATCAGCGAGAAGCTCTTCGAGGTATAGACCCCCTGCGCCTCCAGCATCGAGGTCGCCAGCACCTCGCGCACGCCGCCCTTCAGCGTCAGCCGCCCATCCGCGCCGCGCGACCACGGCGTCTGCCCGCTGCCTTTTGTGGCGAGGTCGAGCAGCCGCCCATCCAGCAGGTCGTGCAACTGCGCGAACAGGAAGCCGCGCCCGTCGCCGAGATCGGGGTTGTACGAACGGAACTGGTGGCCGTGGTAGCGCAGCGCCAGCGGTTTCCCGAACGAGCCCGGCAGCGCCGCGAACCGCCCGAAATGCCCGATCCATTCCTCGTCCGTCAGCCCATCGAGCCCCACCCGTCGGGCCCAGGGCTGGTTGCGGTGGCGCAGGATGTGCTTCGGAAACCGCGCCGGCGCGACCTCGTCGAAGAACTCGGCGCCGAGATCGGCATGGGCGGTGGAGGGGCGGTGGACCATGGGAACTCCGGGATCAGGCGCGCGGCCGGAAGACCGCCAGCGCCAGCAGCGGCAGGGCCACGCCGATCAGCGTGGCGGTGATGAGCAACGCGCCAAGCTCGCCATAGTCGCCGCGGCCTACGGTGAAAATCATGTTGAGGTATTTGGTCTGCAAGCTGCCGGCCACCAGGGCCAGGTTCATCAGGGAAGCCATCAGCGCGAACCACGTCGCGTGCTGCCCAGGCGGGGCGTAGTAGGCCACCAGCGTCAGCAGCGGCACCATGCCGAGCTGCGCGAACGGCCCGGAGGCGGCGGTGTCGATCAGCGCGATGGTGCGCGCGCCGAAGCCGAACTGCGCCTCCGTCCAATGGTGCAGCCCGTAGTACAGGCTGATCGTCGGCAGCGACAGCACGCCGCCGGCCAGCGTCAGCCAGAACAGCACGCGCGCCACGGAATGCTTCGTCAGCTGGTGGCGCAGCAGCCACAGCCCGACGATGGCGATCACCGCCGCGGTCTGGCGCAGATGCCCCAGGAACGCCTCGTCGAAGCCCAGCTCGTCCAGCGTGAACCAGAACGCCCCGTCCCCCGCCCCCGGCGTCGCGCGAAAGGCGAAGATGATGATCGAGGTGCCAAGGATCGCCCGCCGCGTCTCCCGCGCCAGCCCGCGCGTCACCAGCGCCAGCATGCGGATGATCACCGCCATCGACAGCAGGAACACGATCTCCTGCGCATACGGCACCTGGATCAGCGCGAGCGCCACCACCGTCGCCCCGAAGGCGAGCCCGCCGCCCAGGATGCGCCAGTCGGGCGCCTGCCGCCCATGCGCCGAGTCCTGCGCCAGCAGGGCCGCGACCAGCGTCAGCCCGGGGATCACCAGGCCGATCAGGAACACCGTCTCGCGCGGCAGGAACTGCGCCAGCCAGCCCGACAGCCCGGCCACCGACAGCACGCCGAGCGACAGCGCAATCCGCCCCAGCAACTGCACCATGCCGAGCTCCGCCTTCACCACGGCATCGTCGCGCGGTGATCCGTCGGGCTCCGTACGGTCCACCACCTCGGTGGTCATCGCGTCGGCCACCACGTCCTGCAGCACGGTGCCGAGCACCAGCAGCAGGTTGCCCAGCATGTAGAGCCCGCCCGGCGGCAGGAAGGCGAGCGCGCCCGACGCCGCTCCCGCCAGCACCAGCAGCCCCGCGGCCATCAGCCCGGCCCCCAGCACCAGGTAGGACCGCCGCTGCGAGCCGAGGAACGGCAGGCTGTCCACCAGCTGGCCGAACACCATCTTGATCGTCCACGGCAGCCCGAGCCACACCCCCAGTGCCGCGAGGTCCGCCGGCGACAGGCGCAGGCTCTCCTTCACCCACATGTCCCGGCTGATATCGATCAGCCCCAGCGCGCCATAGGCGAAATACACGATCAGCAGCGGCACCCAGGCGCGGCGGATGGCGCGCACCGGCTGCATCAGGGAAGCAAGAAACAGTCTTCTTTTTTCTGAAGAAAAAAGAAGCAAAAAAGACTTCATCCGTTTGGGCCCCGCGTTGCCGGTCCAGCCGCAGCGCCAAGGGATAGAAGTTTTTTGGTTCTTTTTTTCAAAAAAGAACATCCTTCCTTGCGTGCCCTTCGCTCTCTACCCCCGGGTAGGCACGCCGGCAAGCGCGCCCTATGGTTTCCCCATACGCGACGAGGAACAGGCGATGGGCGAGGCACAGACGGCAACGCGGGTGGGCAATTTCCTGGCCGCCCTGGAACGCGCGCTGGCGAACGGAGACGCCGCCGGGGCCGCGGGGCTGTTCGCCACCGAGTGCTACTGGCGCGACCTCGCCGCGCTGACCTGGAACATCCACACCGCCGAGGGCCGCGACGCCATCGCCGCGATGCTCTCCGCCACCACCGCCCGCCCCGCCGGCTTCCGCCTGGAAACGACCGGCGAGACCGCCGATGGCGGCGAGGAAGGCTGGTTCACCTTCGAAACCGCCACCGGCCGTGGCCGCGGCCACGTCAAGCTGGTCGACGGAAAGGGCTTCTCGCTGCTGACCGCGCTCATGGAACTGAAGGGCTTCGAGGAGAAGCAGGGCTTCACCCGCCCCGAGGGTGTCGAGTGGGGCGCCCGCAAGGGCCGCGTCACCTGGAAGGAAGCGCGCGAAAAGGAAATCGCCGAGCTCGGCCACACCGTGCAGCCCTATGTGCTGATCGTCGGCGGCGGCCAGGGCGGCATCGCGCTCGCCGCCCGCCTGCGCCGGATCGAGGTGCCGACCATCGTCATCGACAAGCTGCCCCGCCCCGGCGATGCCTGGCGCAGCCGGTACAAGTCGCTCTGCCTGCACGACGCGGTCTGGTACGACCACCTGCCCTACCTGCCCTTCCCCGCGCACTGGCCGGTCTATACGCCGAAGGACCAGATCGGCGACTGGCTGGAGATGTACACCAACATTATGCAGCTGAACTTCTGGGGCGGCACCGAATGCGTCGCCTCGCGCTATGACGACGCCAGGGGCGAGTGGGAGGTGCAGGTGCTGCGAAACGGCCAGCCGCACACGCTGCGCCCGAAGCACCTGGTGCTCGCCACCGGCATGTCCGGCGTGCCGAACATGCCCCGCCTGCCCGGCATGGAGCACTTCGCCGGCAACATCTATCACTCGTCGAACCACCCCGGCGGCCCGGGCTGGGAGGGCAAGCACTGCGTGGTCGTCGGCGCCAACAACTCCGCCCACGACATCGCCGTCGACCTCTGGGAACACGACGCGGCCAGCGTCACGATGATCCAACGCTCCTCCACCATGGTCGCCCGCGCCGAGACCCTGCGCGCCAACGGCGACAAGGGCCCGTATTCCGAAGCCGCCGCCCAGCGCGGCCTGTCCACCGACCAGGCCGACCTGATGGTCGCCTCCACCCCCTACGCCGTGCAGCCGCGCATGCAGACGCCGATCGCCGAGCGCATGCAGCAGACCGACGCTGAATTCTACGCCCGGCTGCGCGCCGTCGGCTTCAAGCTCGATTTCGGCGAGGACGGCTCCGGCCTGTCACAGAAATACCTGCGCCGCGGCTCCGGCTACTACATCGATGTCGGCGGCAGCGAACTCGTCGCCGATGGCCGCATTGGCCTGCGCTCCGGCGTGGAGGTGTCCGGCTTCAGCAACGGCGGCGTCACCCTCTCCGGCGGCGAAACCCTGAAGGCCGACCTCGTGGTGTTCGCCACCGGCTACGGCAGCATGAACGGCTGGGCCGCCCAGCTCATCAGCCAGGAGGTCGCGGACAAGGTGGGCAAATGCTGGGGCCTCGGCTCCAACACCACCTACGACCCCGGCCCGTGGGAAGGCGAGCTGCGCAACATGTGGAAGCCCACGCAACAGCCCGGCCTGTGGTTCCACGGCGGCAACCTCGCCCAGGCGCGCCACTATTCCCGCTACCTCGCGCTGCAGCTCAAGGCGCGGCTGGAGGGCATCGACACCCCGGTCTATGCGCTGCCCGCGGTGCGCCACCTCGGCTGAGCAGCCGCCGACGGCCACGCGCCGGAGCCACCTGGCGCTTGGCCCGCGGATAACCCTGTTCTAGCCTGCCTGGCGCGCGACGCAGGGCACCCTGCGCGGCGACTTCGACGGACTCAAAAGGAGGCTATGATGCGCGGCTCACTGAACCGACGTGGCTTCATCGCGGCAACCGGGTCCGCGCTGGCGCTTCCCGCCATCGCCCAGCCCGCCCGCGCCCGCACGCTGCGGGTCGTGCCGCAAGCGAACCTGACCGCGCTCGACCCGATCTGGACCACCGCCTCGGTCACCACCGGCCACGGCTACGCGGTGTTCGACGTGCTGTATTCGCTCGACAGCCAGCTCCGCCCGCGCCCGCAGATGGCCGAGGGCCACGAGGTCTCGGCCGACCAGCTCACCTGGAACATCAAGCTGCGCCCCGGCCTGAAATTCCACGACGGCGAACCCGTCCTGGCGAAGGACTGCACCGCCAGCCTGATGCGCTGGTCCAAGCGCGACAGCTTCGGCCAGACCCTCGCCCGCTTCGTCGAGGCCTGGGAAGCGCCGGACGACCGCACCATCCGCATCCGCCTCAACAAGCCCTTCGCCCCGCTGCTCGACGCCATCGCAAAGCCGGCCAGCATGGTCGCCTTCATCATGCCCGAGCGCCTGGCCAAGACCGACGCGATGACCCAGGTCTCCGAGGTCATCGGCTCCGGCCCGATGCGCTTCCTGAAGGACGAGTTCGTCGCCGGCACCCGCGTCGCCTATGCCCGCAACGAGGCCTACGTGCCGCGCGACGAGAAGGCCGACTACCTCTCCGGCGGCAAGCGCGTGCATTTCGACCGCATCGAGTGGCAGATCATCCCCGACGCCAGCACCGCCGCCGCCGCCCTGCGCAATGGCGAGGTGGACTGGTGGGAATTCACCCTGCCCGACCTCAACCCCATCCTCTCGCGTACCAACGGCGTGACCGTGACGCCCGTCGACAGCATGGGCTTCATCTCCATCCTGCGCTTCAACCACCTCAACCCGCCCTTCAACAACGTCAAGCTGCGCCAGGCCGTGCTGATGGCGCTCGACCAGGCCGACTACATGCGCGCCGTCAACGGCGACAACGTGAAGTGGCAGCGCTGCGCCTCGGCCTTCCCCTGCGGCATCCCGTTCTCGCCCGAACTCGGCGCGAACCTGCTGAACACGCCCCGCGACCTCGCGAAGGCGCGCGAGGCGGTGAAGGCCGCCGGCTACAACGGCGAGAAGGTGGTGCTGATGAACCCCGCCGACTTCCCCTCCATCGCCCCGCTCGGCGACGTGACCGCCGACCTGCTCAAGAAACTCGGCTTCAACGTCGACCTGCAATCGATGGACTGGGGCACGCTTGGCCAGCGCCGCACCAGCAAGGCGCCGATCGACCAGGGCGGCTGGAACATCTTCCACACCTGGACCACCAGCGTGTCGATCACCAACCCCGCGCTCAACTACTACCTGCGCGGCCAGGGCCAGGCCGGCTGGTTCGGCTGGTACGAAAACGCGAAGATCGAAGGGCTGACCGACGAGTGGACGCGCGCGACCACCGACGCCGAGAAAAGCCGCGTCTTCGACGCGATCCAGGCCGAGGCCTGGGCCACCGTGCCGTTCGTGCCGCTGGGCCAGTATTTCCCCACCACCGCCCATCGCAGCAACATCGTCGACCGCATCGCGGCGACCAACTGCATCCCCTGGAACGTGCGCCGCACCTGAGACAGGAGCCCCCGACATGCCCAACGACAACCCCATCGCCGCCAACGTCCGCAGCAAGGTCTCGGCCGAGGAATGGCAGGCGCGCATCGACCTCGCCGCCTGCTACCGGCTGCTGGCGCGCTACAACATGGCCGACCTCACCGGCACCCACACCTCGCTCTCGGTGCCCGGCAGCGACAACAAGCACTTCCTGATCAACCCGCACGGCGTGCTGTTCGAGCGCGTCACCGCCTCCTCGCTGGTCAAGATCGACAGCGAGGGCAACAAGGTGATGGAATCGCCGTTCCGCGTGAACCCGGCCGGCTTCATCATCCACTCCGCCATCCACATGGCCAGGCCCGACGCCGCCTGCGTCATGCACACCCACACCACCGCCGGCATGGGCGTCTCGATGCAGGCGCACGGGCTGCTGCCGGCCAGCCAGCACGCCTGCTTCTTCACCGGCAACATCGGCTACCACGACATCGACGCCATGGCCGAGGAAATCGGCGGCCGCGCGGCCCTCGCGCGCGACATGGGCCAGCACCGCGCGCTGATCATGCGCAACCACGGCCTGCTGACCGCGGGGCGCACCGTGGGCGAGGCGTTCTGGCTGATGCACACGCTCGAGCGCGCCTGCCAGGCCCAGATCGCCGCCCTGGCCGGCGGCTCGCCGCTCTATCCCGTCACCGCCAAGACCTCGGCCTGGTTCGGGTCGCTGCTGTCGGAGAAGGATTTCTCGCTCGATCGCGGCGAGCTTTCCTGGCCGGGGCTGCTGGATGTGCTTGATGGCGTGGATGCGTCCTACAGGAACTAGGCAAGACGTTCTTTTTTGAAAAAAAGAACCAAAAAACTTTCATCCCTTTGCACCGAGGCTAGACAACCAGCAAAGGGATGAAAGTCTTTTTGCTTCTTTTTCTACAGAAAAAGAAGGCCTTCCTTGCTGCGCTACGAGACTCCGGGGGAAACGAACGATGAGCGCCACGGCAACGCCGGGCATTGCGCTGTCCATGCTGCTGGCCCGCGTCTACCTCCCCTTCGCGGCGGCCTATTTCCTCTCCTACCTCTACCGCACGGTCAATTCCGTCGTCGGCCCGGTGATCGCCGACGAGATGCAGCTCGGTGCCGCCGAACTCGGCCTGCTCACCAGCGCCTATTTCATCATGTTCGCCGGCGTGCAGCTGCCGCTCGGCCTGGCGCTGGACCGCTACGGCCCGCGCCGCGTGCAGGCCACGCTGCTGCTCTTCGCCGCCGCCGGCGCCGCCATGTTCGGGCTCGGCGGATCGATGGCGGAGCTGGTCGCCGGCCGCGTGCTGATCGGTCTCGGCGTCGCTGCCGGGCTGATGGGCGCGCTCAAGGTGATCAACCTGTGGTTCCGCGCCGAGCACTGGCCGCTGATGAACGGCGTGCTGATGGCCGCGGGCGGCCTCGGCGCCTTGGTCGCAACCGCCCCGGCGCAGGCCGCGCTGTCGGTGATCAGCTGGCACGGGCTGTTCTTCTGGCTCTCGGCGGCGACGCTGGTCGTCTCGGCGCTCATCTTCGTCGTGGTGCCGGAGCGCCCGGGCACGCAGGCAACGGGCACGTTGCGCGAGCAGGCCAAAGCCGTTGGCGCGATCCTGCGCAACCGCTACTTCTGGCGCCTGGCCCCGGTCGCCTCGATCCAGCAGGCCAGCTTCATCGGCATCCAGACGCTGTGGATCGGCCCCTGGCTGCGCGACGTGGCCGGGCAGGACGCGGCAAGCCGCAGCTTCTCGATGCTGGTGGTCGCGATGGCGATGACGGCGGGGTTCCTGTCCTCCGGCATCGTGGCAGGCGCCCTGGCGCGGCGCGGCATCTCGCATTTCGCCACCTCCACCGGCGCGATCGTGCTGTTCGTGGGCGTGCTCGCGGCCCTGGCCCTCGGCGGGGCCGCCCTGCCCTTCGGGCCGCTGCCATGGTGGTGCGCCTTCGCGTTCCTCGGCACCTACGTGATCGTCTACTACCCGGTGCTGACCCAGGCCTTCCCGCT
>CAMDGX010000126.1 GCA_945897825.1 Asaia bogorensis
GCTGCATCGAAAGCTCGCGGTCCTTCCACAGGTACAGCTGCATGAAGTTCCGCCCGTTCGGCACCTCGCGCGCGATCTTCTCCACCGAGGTCTGCGCGCCCGTTGCCAGCGTGTACGGGATACCCGCCTTGGCGGCGGCCTTGGCCAGCGCCAACTCGCCCTCATACGCCACCAAACCAGCCGTCCCGGTCGGCGCGATGATGTAGGGCATGGTGATCGGCTTGCCGAACAGCTCCAGCGAGATGTCCCGCCGGCTGACATACTCGGGGAAGCGCGGCACCACCTTGAGCCGGTCCAGGGCCGCGCGGTTCTCGTCCAGCAGCTTGTCGTCCTCGCTGCCGCGGTCGACGTATTCGAAGATGCCGCGCGGCAGCAGCCGGCGGGCGGCATCGCGGAGCTGATAGATGTCGTCGCAGTTGTCGAGAATGCTCACGGCGTTTCCTGTGGTCTGAACGGGGCGTCTTGCGGCGCGGAGTTGCGGTAGCCTGCACCCGTTTGCCGCCCGGCGGCAACAGGGGCACCCCTGGCCGTCTTCCTCTCCGCCCTTCGACAATTGACAACGCCCCCGCCCCGCGCGCATAGAGCCCGCGGTCACACCGCCGCTCCGCGAGGGTTCGCGCAGCGGCGCGTATTTTGTTGAGAGGAGCCAGCCTTGTTCGAGGCGCTGTCCGGCAAGCTCACAGGGGTCTTCGACCGGCTGCGCACCCGCGGCCGGTTGTCGGAAACCGACGTGCTGGAAGCCCTGCGCGAGGTCCGCGTCGCCCTGCTCGACGCCGACGTGGCGCTGCCCGTGGTGCGCGACTTCATCACCAAGGTGCGCGAGCGCGCCGTCGGCCAGGAGGTGATCGACTCGGTCTCCCCCGGCCAGCAGGTGGTCAAGATCGTCAACGACGTGCTGGTCGAGGCCCTCGGCGGCGCCGGCGCCGTGCCGCTGAACCTGGCCGCCGCCTCGCCCATCCCCATCCTGATGGTCGGCCTGCAGGGCTCCGGCAAAACCACTACCTCCGGCAAGCTCGCGCTGCGCCTGCTCAAGCGCGAGCGCAAGAAGATCCTCCTCGCCAGCCTCGACACGCAGCGTCCCGCCGCCCAGCTCCAGCTCGAAACCCTGGCCAAGCAGGCCGGCGTCGCCAGCCTGCCGATCATCCCCGGCCAGACCCCGCTCGAGATCGCCGCCCGCGCCATGGACACCGGCAGGCGCGAGGTGTTCGACATCGTCATCCTCGACACCGCCGGCCGCCTGTCGATCGACGAGGCGCTGATGGCCGAGGTCAAGGCCGTCCGCGACGCCACGAGCCCCGCCGAAACCCTGCTCGTCGTCGACGCCATGACCGGGCAGGACGCGGTGAACACCGCCAAGGCCTTCAACGACGCCCTCGGCGTCACCGGCATCGTCCTCACCCGCATGGATGGCGACGCCCGCGGCGGTGCGGCGCTGTCGATGCGCAGCATCACCGGCGCGCCGATCAAGTTCTCCGGCTCCGGCGAGAAGCTGGATGCACTCGACGAATTCCACCCCGAGCGTGTCGCCGGCCGCATCCTCGGCCAGGGCGACGTCGTTGGCCTGGTCGAGCGCGCCGCCGAGATCGTCGACGAGGAAGAGGCCGAGAAACTCGCCCGCAAGATGGCGAAGGGCACCTTCGACCTGGAGGATTTCGCCGCCCAGCTCAAGCAGCTGAACAAGATGGGCAGCATCCAGTCGATCATCGGCATGCTGCCCGGCGCCGGCAAGATCCAGCAGGCGCTCGATGCCGCCGGCAAGTCCGGCCTCGACCAGAAGATGCTGAAGCGCCAGCAGGCGATCATCTCCTCGATGACCCCCGGCGAACGCAAGAAACCCGACATGATCAAGGCCAGCCGCAAGAAGCGCATCGCCTCCGGCTCCGGCGTCACGGTGCAGGACGTCAACAAGCTGCTGAAGCAGTTCGACGACATGACCACCATGATGAAGCGCATGAACAAGATGGGTCAGAAAGGCCTGATGCGGCAGGGGCTTTCCGCCCTCATGCCGCAAGGCCGCCGCCCCTTCTAGAACTTCAACCGACACTCGAACCTACGACTGGAGATACCTGATGGGCCTCAAGATTCGCCTCGCCCGCGCCGGTGCCAAGAAGCGTCCGTACTACCACATCGTGGTCGCCGACAGCCGCTCCCCGCGCGACGGCCGCTTCATCGAGAAGCTGGGCAGCTACAACCCCATGCTCCCCGCCGAGCACGAGGACCGCGTCCGCCTGATGGGCGAGCGCATCCTGCACTGGGTGAAGCAGGGCGCCCTGCCGACCGAGCGCGTCGCCAAGTTCCTCGGCCATGCCGGGATCGCCGAGATGCCCGTCTATCGCGAGCAGCCCGTGCAGTCCGCGCCGAAGAAGAAGGCGCAGGAGCGCGCCAAGGCCGCCGCCGCCGCGGCCGCCTGAGCCACGACGCGGACGTGACACTTGGCTGAGCAGCGCATCCTGATGGGCGTGATCGGGCGGCCGCATGGCGTGCGGGGGCTGGTGCATGTGCACAGCTACACCGCCGACCCCGCGGACCTGCCCGGCTACGCGCCCCTGATGGACGATCGCGGCCGCACCTTCGCGCTCGAATGGGCGAGCGAAGGCGTCGCCCGCGTGGCCGAGATCGTCGACGGCCGCGAGATCTCGCTGCGAGACCGCAACGCCGCCCAGGCGCTGGTCAACGTCCGGCTCTATGTCGACCGCGCCCGCCTGCCCCCGCCGGACGACGAGGACGAGTTCTACCTCGCCGACCTCGTCGGCCTGCGCGCCGTCACCCAAGAAGGTGCCGAGCTGGGCCGCGTCGATGTCGTCCACGACTACGGCGCCGGCGCCAGCCTGGAGATCGGCCGGCTGATCATCCCCTTCACCCGCGCCTGCGTCCCCACGGTCGACATCGCCGGCGGCACCGTCACCATCGTGCCGCCCGCCGAGGTCAACGTGCCCGATTCAGGATCGGAGGCCGCGGAATGACCGCCTGGCGCGCCACCGTCCTCACCCTCTTCCCGGCGATGTTCCCCGGCCCGCTCGGCCAGTCGCTCGCCGGCCGCGGCCTGCAGCGCGAGGCCTGGTCGCTGGAGGTCCGCGACATCCGCGACTCCGCCACCGACCGCCACCGCAAAGTGGACGACACCCCCTTCGGCGGCGGCGCCGGCATGGTCATGCGCCCGGACATCATCGACGCGGCCCTGGCCCCGGTCGCCGACATCCGCCCACTGATCTACCTCACCCCGCGCGGCCGCGCGCTCACCCAGGCCCGGGTGCGCCAACTCGCCGCCGGCCCCGGCGTGGTGCTGCTGTGCGGGCGCTTCGAGGGCGTGGACGAGCGCGTCATCGCCGCCCGCGGCCTCGAAGAAATCAGTATCGGCGACTACGTCCTCTCCGGCGGCGAACCGGCCGCCCTCGTGCTGCTCGACGCCTGCGTGCGCCTGCTGCCCGGCGTCATGGGGGCGACCGAAAGTGCCGCCGAGGAAAGCTTTTCCCCCGGCCCCTATGCCGGCCTGCTCGAATACCCCCACTACACCCGCCCCGCCGAATGGCAGGGCCGCGCGGTGCCCGACATCCTGCTCTCGGGCCACCACGAGGCCGTCGCCGCCTGGCGGCTGGCCGAGGCGAAGCGCATCACCCGCGAACGACGGCCCGACCTCTGGGCCGCGCATCAATCGGCGCAGGCGGGGGCGATTGCATCCCCCTCAGCGGCGCCCTAGAGACACAGACGAAAGGACCCACCCATGAACATCATCCAGCAGTACGAGGCCGACGAGATCGCCCGCCTCACCGCCGCCCGCGCCGTGCCCGAGTTCATCCCGGGCGACACCCTGCGCGTGGCCGTGAAGGTGGTCGAGGGCGAGCGCACCCGCGTGCAGAACTTCGAAGGCGTCTGCATCGCCCGCTCGAACAAGGGCCTCAGCAGCAACTTCACCGTGCGCAAGATCAGCTACGGCGAAGGCGTGGAGCGCGTGTTCCCGCTCTATGCGCCCACCATCGCCGAGATCGCCGTCGTCCGCCGTGGCGACGTGCGCCGCGCGAAGCTGTATTACCTGCGCGGCCGCAGCGGCAAGTCGGCCCGCATCGCCGAGCGCGCGCGCGACGTCGCCCCGGCGGCGGCGAACGGAACCGCCGCGGCCGAGTAACCGGCGTTCGGAAGGGGGGATGAAGATGGCG
Source organism: Asaia bogorensis (assembly GCA_945897825.1). Taxonomy (GTDB): domain Bacteria; phylum Pseudomonadota; class Alphaproteobacteria; order Acetobacterales; family Acetobacteraceae; genus CAMDGX01. The sequence continues at coordinate 4,155 of CAMDGX010000126.1, forward strand.
GACATCAAACCGCGGACGTTGTTCGACAAGGTGTGGGATGCCCACGTCGTCGAACAGCTGCCGGACGGCACCTGCGTGCTCTATATCGACCGGCACCTGGTCCATGAGGTCACCAGCCCGCAGGCCTTCGAAGGCCTGCGCCTGGCCGGCCGCCGCGTCCGCCGGCCCGATGCCACCATCGCGGTCGCCGACCACAACATCCCCACCGAGGGCCGCGCCCAGGGGATCAAGGAAGAGGACAGCCGCATCCAGGTGGAAACCCTGGAGCGCAACGTCGTCGAGTTCGGCGTGCCCTACTTCCCCATCCTCTCGCCGCAGCAGGGCATCGTCCACATCATCGGCCCGGAGCAGGGCATCTCGCTCCCGGGCATGACGATCGTCTGCGGCGACAGCCACACCTCCACCCACGGCGCCATGGGCTCGCTCGCCTTCGGCATCGGCACCTCGGAGGTCGAGCACGTCCTCGCCACCCAGACGCTGCTGCAGAACCGCGCCAAGAACATGCTCGTTCGCGTCGACGGCACGCTGCCCCCCGGCTGCACCGCCAAGGACATCGTGCTGGCCATCATCGGCCGCATCGGCACCGCCGGCGGCACCGGCCACGTCATCGAGTTCGCGGGCGAAGCCATCCGCGCGCTCGACATGGCCGGGCGCATGACCGTCTGCAACATGTCGATCGAGGCGGGCGCCCGCGCCGGCATGATCGCGCCCGACGAAACCACCTTCGACTACGTCCGCGGCAAGCCCTACGCCCCCAAGGGCGAAGCGCTCGACCGCGCGATCGCCTGGTGGCGCACCCTGCCCGCCGACGAAGGCGCGGTCTACGACAAGACCGTCGTGCTCGACGCCGCCACCATCGCGCCCATGGTCACCTGGGGCACCAACCCCGAAGCCGTCGTCCCCGTCACCGCCACGGTGCCGAACCCCGCCGACGAGGCCGACGAGGCCAAGCGCGCCCAGCTCGCCCGCATGGTCGAATACATGGGCCTCACGCCCGGCCAGAAGATGACCGACCTCAAGATCGACGTCGTCTTCATCGGCTCCTGCACCAACGGCCGCATCGAGGACATGCGCGCCGCCGCCGCCATCGCCAAGGGTCGCAAGGTCGCCCCCGGCGTCCGCGCCATGGTTGTCCCCGGCAGCGGCATCGTGAAGCAGCTCGCCGAGGCCGAGGGCATCGACCGCATCCTGATCGAGGCCGGCTTCGAATGGCGCGAGCCCGGCTGCTCGATGTGCCTGGGCATGAACCCCGACAAGCTCACGCCAGGCCAGCGCTGCGCCAGCACCTCCAACCGTAACTTCGAAGGCCGCCAGGGCCCGGGCGGCCGCACCCACCTGGTCTCCCCCGCCATGGCCGCCGCCGCCGCCGTCACCGGCCGCCTCGCCGATGTCAGGGAGCTCGCCTGATGGACAAGTTCACCAAGCTGACCGGCGTCGCCGCCCCGCTCCCCATGGCGAACGTCGACACCGACAAGATCATCCCCGCGCGCTTCCTGAAAACCATCAAGCGCACCGGCCTCGGCGTCCACCTGTTCGACACCCTGCGCTTCGACGCCGACGGAAACGAACGCCCGGATTTCGTCCTCAACCAGGGCCCCTACCGCAAGGCCGAAATCCTCATCGCCCACGAGAACTTCGGCTGCGGCTCCTCGCGCGAACACGCCCCCTGGGCCCTGCTCGATTTCGGCATACGCTGCGTCATCGCGCCGGATTTCGCCGACATCTTCCACAACAACACCTTCAAGAACGGCATCCTCCCCATCCGCCTGCCGCGCGAGATCTGCGACCAGCTGATGGAAGACGCCAAGCAGGGCGACAACGCCCGCCTCACCATCGACCTCGAGGAACAGGTCGTGGTGCGCCCCAACGGCGAGAAGATCCCCTTCGAGATCGATCCCTTCCGCAAGCACCTGCTGCTCAACGGCCTCGACGACATCGGCCAGACGCTGCAGCACGCGCCCAGCATCGACAGCTACGAGGCGAAGCAGCAGGCCGAGAAGTCGTGGATGCCGGGGATCGCTGTCTAAGAAAGCAAGCACGTTCTTTTTTGAAAAAAAGAAACAAAAAACTTTTATCCAGTTGCACCGAGGCCAAATCACAAGCCCGGGCCAAAATGGATAAAAGTCTTTTTGCTTCTTTTTCTTCAGAAAAAGAAGACCTTTCCTTCCCTTCCTGAAAGACCCCCCGCATGGCCTCGAACAAGAAGCTTCTCGTCCTCCCCGGCGACGGCATCGGCCCCGAGGTCATGCGCGAAGTGGCCCACGTCATCGACTGGATGGCCCGCCGCCGCCGCGCCGTGTTCGACATTGCTGAGGACATCGTCGGCGGCGCCTGCATCGACGCCCACGGCATCGCCATCCGCCCCGAGACGGTCCAGCGCGCCCGCGAGGCCGACGCCGTCCTGTTCGGCTCCGTCGGCGGCCCCAAGTGGGACACGCTGGGCTTCGACATGCGTCCGGAGCTCTCCATCCTCACCCTGCGCAAGGAGCTCGGCCTCTTCGCCAACCTCCGCCCCGCCGTGGTGCTGGACCCGCTGGTCGATGCCTCCACCCTGAAGGCCGAGGTCGTGAAGGGCCTCGACATCATGATCGTCCGCGAAAGCACCGGCGGCATCTATTTCGGCGAGCCCCGCGGCGTCGAAACCCTGCCCGACGGCACCAAGCGCGGCATCAACACCGAGGTCTACACGACGCCCGAGATCGAGCGCGTCGCCCGCGTCGCCTTCGAGCTGGCCCGCAAGCGCCAGAACCGCGTCTGCTCGGTCGAGAAGGCCAACGTGATGGAATCCGGCCTCCTCTGGCGCCAGACCGTCACGGCGCTCCAGAAGGCCGAATACCCCGACGTCGAGGTGTCCCACATGTACGCCGACAACTGCGCCATGCAGCTCGTCCGCAACCCCCGCCAGTTCGACGTCATCGTCACCGGCAACCTGTTCGGCGACATCCTGTCGGACCTCGCCTCTATGCTCACCGGCTCGCTCGGCATGCTCCCCAGCGCCACCCTGGGCGCCGTCCAGGGCGACGGCCGCCGCCACGCCCTCTACGAGCCCATCCACGGCAGCGCGCCCGACATCGCCGGCAAGGGCCTCGCGAATCCGATGGCCCAGATGCTCAGCTTCGCCATGCTCCTGCGCTACTCCTTCGGCATGGACGAGGACGCCCTGGTCATCGAGCGCGCCTGCACCAACGTGCTCGCCAGCGGCCTACGCACCGCCGACGTCATGGCGCCCGGATGTGCGAAGGTTTCCACCTCGGTCATGGGCGAGGCCGTTGTGCGCGAGTTGGACAAGCTCGCTTCCTGACGCCCTGCCCTGCATTTCGTGCCTTGCGGGGGCGCGCCGAACCGGCTACATCGCGCGCCTCTGCTGCTGCACCCGTAGCTCAATTGGATAGAGCACCAGACTACGAATCTGGGGGTTGGAGGTTCGAGTCCTTCCGGGTGCGCCACTCTCCCCCCATCGCGAGGGAAGCGGCATGGCACTGATCCTGAACATCATCTGGGTAGTCTGCGGCGGCCTCGTCATGGCCGTCCTGTGGTTCCTGGCCGGCATCCTCGCCGCCATCACCATCATCGGCCTGCCCTGGGCCCGCGCCTGCTTCAACATCGCGCTCTTCTCGCTCTGGCCCTTCGGCCGAGAAGCCATCTCCCGCGCCACCCTCACCGGCCGCGACGACCTCGGCACAGGCCCGCTGGGCCTCATCGGCAACATCGTCTGGTTCCTGGTGCTCGGCATCTGGCTCGCCATCGGCCACGTCGTCGCCGCGATCGCCAGCGCGCTGACCATCATCGGCATCCCCTTCGCCTGGCAACACCTCAAGCTGGCGGGCATGAGCCTCGCCCCCATCGGCACCACCATCGTCGACAAGCACATCGCCGAGGAAGCCCGCCGCCGCTGGGCCACCACGGAGGTGGACCGGCTGCGGCGGTAGCCGTCAGTCCTCAGCGCGCCTCCGTCCAGCTCTCCGAGAACGCCAGCGCGCAGGTGCTGAACGGCTTGCCCTCGCGCTCGCGCGGGAACGGGCTGCCCTTCGCTTGAACCCCGTTCACCACCACCCGCGCCCCGCTCACCGGCACCAGCACCGTGCACACGCCATACGGCCGCGCCGGATCGGACTTCGGATCGGTATGCACCAGCAGCGGATCGCCCGGCGCGAACCAGGTCAGCGAGATCTCCTCGTCATAGCTGGTCAGGCTCTCGGTCCAGAAATCGCGATAGTCGCCCGAACGGTTGAAATCCGCATCCGTCACCGGAATCGACAAATCCGCCAGCTCCGGGTTCAGCATCCCCTGCACGGTCGACTGCAGCCACTTCGCCATGGCGATGTTGTCGCTGAAGATCCGCCACTCCCCGTCGGTCAGCTCGCTCTTCAGATACAGCACATGCCCGGGCCCCGCGGGCGAGAACAGGATGCGCCAGAAGCTGGCATTGGTGGTGATCGGATCGCCGTCCTTCTCGCTCAGGCGGATGAACGGGTTCTCCCCGGTAACGATCACGCGGTTCGGATCGACAGTGCTCATGGTCATGGCCTCCCTGTGGCTTGGTGCGGCCCATGTTGGCCCATTCCGCGCCAACCGCAACCTCGCCGCGCTGGCACAACGCGCCGCCGCTGCTAAGCTTGCGTGAAACCTTCCGCGGGGAAACACCATGACCGACCTGGCACCCGACACGCTGCTCAAGCTCCGCCAGACCAGCACCGCCACCATCACCTCCCAGCTCATCAAGATCGCCGGCCTGCGCACCCGCTCGCCGCTGAACATCCGCCCGCTGAACCCCGCGAAATCCCGCTTCGTCGGCCCCGCCGTCACCCTGCGCTACGGCCCGCTGCGCGAAGACCTCGACAAGTCGATGGCCAACCTCGCCGCCACCGAGAACCCCACCCGCCGCGCCATCGAGGAATCCGCCCCCGGCTCCGTTATCGTCATCGACGCCGGCGGCAACATCGGCGGCGGCGCCATCGGCGACATCCTCGCCGCCCGCATGATCTTCCGCGGCATCGCGGGCCTGGTCACCGACGGCGCCATGCGCGACGCCGGCCCCCTCATGGACATGGACCTCCCCGTCCACGCCCGAACCTTCACCCCGCCGCCCAACACCGCCAGCACGCTCGCCATCGGCATCAACGAACCGATCGGCTGCGGCGGAACCCTCGTCTTCCCCGGCGACATCATCGTCGGCGACGAAGACGGCGTCGTCGTCATCCCCCGCGCCCTGGCCGACAAGGTCGCCACCGCCGGACTCGAACAGGAACAGGTCGAAGCCTACATCAAGCGCCGCGTCGAACTCGGCGAACCCATCGCCGGCTTCTACCCCGCGAGCGAACGCACCATGGCCGACTACAAGGCCTGGGTCGAAAACGGCAGGCCAAGCCTAGGGTAAGCAAGCGCTTCTTTTTTGAAAAAAAGAAGCAAAAAACTTTTTCTTACTTAATTCATGAAGTTTTTTTGCTTCTTTTTGTTCACAAAAAGAAGAATCCTTCCTGCCTTGGACCCCCCATGCCCGACCTAGAAGCCATCATCGCCGAAACCCTCGACTCCCTGATGGGCGCCCTCGCCCCCCTCGGCTTCGTCGCCCGCCACCTCCACCCCGGCGACCTCGACGCCGTGCTCGAAGCCGTCGGCACCCCCGACGCACCCCTCACCGCCGCCATCGACCAGTTCCGCCAGGCCGACTGGCCCGACCCGCTCGCCACCTTCCGCGCCCAGGTCGAAAAAGCCGCCGACGCCACCCTCGAAGCCTGGGCCGCCGTCCGCCTCGCCGCCGTCGCCGGCGACCTCCGCCGCGCCTACCGCGCCCTGCGCAGCGAAGCCCGCGCCCAGGAAGCCCTCTTCCCGCTCGCCCGCATCATCCCCCAGGTCAGCCTGTTCTTCCTCGACCCCGAAGCCCGCGACGACGCCGCCCTGAAGGCCGACCTCGCCCAGGGCATGTCCAAGCCCAACCGCGGCGTCCGCCACGCCGAGAACACCGAAGACCAGCGCGGCGGCTTCTCCCTCTTCGTCCCCGAAGACACCCGCGACGACACCCCCCGCCCCCTCGTCGTGGCCCTGCACGGCGGCAGCGGCCACGGCCGCACCTTCCTCTGGCACTGGGTCCGCACCGCCCGCAGCCGCGGCCTCATCGTGGCCGCCCCCACCTCCATCGGCCCCACCTGGGCGCTGGCCGGCGAGGATGTCGACACCCCCAACATCAACCGCATCGTCGATTTCATCAGCGAGCGCTGGCCCATCGACCCCACCCGCCTGCTGCTCACCGGCATGAGCGACGGCGGAACCTTCACCCTGCTCAGCGGCGTCCAGTCCGACAGCCGCTTCACCCACCTGGCCCCCTTCGCCGCCAGCTTCCACCCCATCCTGGTCGAGATGAGCGAACGATCCCGCCTCGCCCGCCTGCCAATCCACCTCACCCACGGCACGCTCGACTGGATGTTCCCCGTCGACATCGCCCGCACCGCCCGCGACGCCTTCCAGGCCGCCGGCGCCGCCGTGACCTACCTCGAACTTGAAGACCTCTCCCACACCTACCCCCGCGACGCCCAGCCGGCGCTGGTGGATTGGTTCGTCGGAAAGTAAGCAAGCATGTTCTTTTTTGAAAAAAAGAACCAAAAAACTTTCATCCATAAAATATAACGTCATCCTGAGCGTAGCGAAGGACCCACGCTGTCTTGCTTGCTAAACGGATAAAAAGTCTTTTTGCTTCTTTTTCTTCAGAAAAAGAAGATTCTTCCTCCCTTCTGGAGCACCCCGATGAACGACCTCTTCGAGATCATCCACACCACCCGCGCCATGCGCCGCCTCAAGCCCGACCCGGTGCCCGACGACCTGGTCCGCAAGATCCTCGAGGCCGGTGTCTGCGCCGCGAATGGCGGCAACTACCAGCGCTGGCGCTTCATGGTCGTCACCGACCCCACGGTGAAGAAGAACGTCCAAACCTGGTACAAGAAGGCGTTCGACGAGGTCGTCGGCCCCCGCTACGCCAACTCCCCCCCGCCCCCGGGCGTGTCCAAGGAGAAATACGCCCGCCAGCACCACGCCGTCGAATACCTGACCGAGCATTTCCACGAAGCCCCGGTCTGGATCGTCGCCTGCCTCGACGAGGGCAAGGCCACCCCGACGCGCTGGTCCGGCGCCTCGATCTACCCCGCGGTGCAGAACATGCTGCTCGCCGCCCGCGCGCTCGGCCTCGGCAGCACGCTCACCACCCGCCACCTGCTCTACGCGAAGGAAGCCGAAGCCGCGCTTGGCCTGCCCGAAGGCGTCCACTCCTACGCCATCCTCCCGATCGGCTGGCCGATGGGCAAGTTCGGCCCGGTCGGCCGCAACCGCCTGGAGGATGTCGTGTTCAGCGAGCGCTGGGGCCAGCCCTACCAACCCTGATCAGGCCGCGCCCGAAAAATCGGAAAAATTTCTTCGAAACCCCTTGCGTCTCCGACGTCAGTTATATATATTGTCGTCATGTTAGGAACCCCTCCCCCTCCCCTGGCCGAACAGGTCGCCGCCCTCGCGGCCGACCTGCGCCTGGAAGCCGCCCGCCAGGGGGAGGAATCCGGCATCATCGCCGCCCTGCAGGCCCTTATCCTCATCAGCCTCGCCCGCATCTTCACCTCGCTGGAGCGCATGGTCGCCCTCTGGCAGGCGGGCCTGCTTCCCCCGCCCGCCCCTCGCCGCCCCCGTGTCGCCACCCAACACCCCCGGTCCGTCGCGCCCACCCCGCGCCGGCCCCGCGCCCGACGCCACAGCCGCGCGACCG
>CAMDGX010000127.1 GCA_945897825.1 Asaia bogorensis
CATCCTCGCCGACGGGCGCCGCCGCCCGATCCGCTGGATCGGCCACCGCACCGTGCAGATCGCCCGCCACCCTCGCCCGTGGGACGTGCAACCCGTCCGCATCCGCGCCGACGCCTTCGGCCCCGGCCAGCCCTACCGCGACCTGCGCCTGTCCCCCGACCACGCCGTGTTCGCGCACGGCCAGCTCGTGCCCGTCCGCCACCTGGTCAACGGTGCGACGATCACCCAGGAACACGCGGGCGAGATCACCTACTACCACGTCGAACTCGCCGCCGCCGACGGCACCGCCGCCCACGACATCCTGCTCGCCGAGGGCCTGCCGGTCGAAAGTTTCCTCGACACCGGCAACCGCGCCGCCTTCGCCAATGGCGGCCCCGCGACCCACCTTCACCCGGACTTCGCCCTGCGCGCCTGGGAAGCGAACGCCTGCGCCCCCCTGCTGCGCGACGGCCCGGTCCTCGCCGACCTGCGCACCGAACTCCAGGCCGAGGCGACGTCGCTCGGCTGGGACATCACGCCCGACCCCGATTTGCGCCTGCTGGTCGATGGCCGCCCGGTCTGGCCGCTGTTCGAGGACGGCCGCTACGTGATCCGCCTGCCCGCGAACGGCCGCGCCGCGCGCCTGCGCAGCCACCGCACCATCCCCGCCTGGCTGCGCGCCGACACCGACGACCGCCGCCTGCTCGGCGTCGCCATCACCCGCCTGGTGCTAGACGGCACCGCGATCGCGCTCGACGACCCGCGCCTGTCCGCCGGCTGGCACGCCCCGGAAGGCGACCTGCGCTGGACCGACGGCGACGCCGCCCTGCCCATCGCCGGCGGCAGCGTGCTTGAACTCTGGACCGCCCCCCTCGAACACTACTGGCGCGCCCCCCGGCGCCCCGGCCGACCGCTCGGCATGTCCCGCACCGGAACCTAGCCGCCTCCGCAGGCAGGCGATCCCGGTCGCCTGCCAAACCGCCTTCGAAACATGTGTCAATTTGACACAAGCGCACACCCTCGCCAGCATCCCCCGCCATCATCGTCCGCACGCGCGCCGCGGAGCCCACGAACCGCTGCAGGGCGACCCGGACCCGCAGCGTTCGCCGTCCCGTCGGGTCCGCGAGGCAAAACGCCATGGCCATTCCCCCGATCAGCCTCGCCACCATCGCCGCCGGCACCGGCGGCTACGTCCTGCGCGGCACCACCGCCGCCTTCGAGACCGGCCACAGCGCCGCGTCGATCGGCGACATCAACCAGGACGGCTTCATCGACGTCATCATCGGCGCCCCGCTGGCATTCCAGAATCCCTTGGAACTCGCGGCCGGCGGCCTCGCCTATGTGATCTACGGCGCCGCCACCTCCCCTGCCTCCCCGGGCTCGCTGACCACCATCGCCTCCCTCACCGGCGGCTTCCTCGTCGAGGGCGAGTTCTTCAGCAGTGGCGCCAACCAGGACAATGCCGGCTTCGCGGTGGCCGGCGGCGGCGACATCAACGGCGACGGACTGGCCGACTACGTCATCACCGCCACGAACGCCGACGGCGCGCTGGACGCGAACGCGAACGCCGGCACCATCTACGTCGTCTTCGGCCAGTTGGGCGGCCCAGCCACCGTACACCTGTCCGACGTGCTCACCGGCATCGGTGGCTTCGCCATCCACGGCGCCAGCGCGGCCGACCTCGCCGGCTCCGCCATCGCCGTCGGCGACACCAACGGCGACGGTATCGCCGACCTGCTGATCGGCGCCGAGGGCGTCAACGTGAACACCGGCGTCAGCTACGTCGTGTTCGGCAAGGCCACCCCCTTCGCCGCCGAGCTGAACCTGGTGGACATCGCCGCCGGCACCGGCGGCTTCGCCATGGGCGGCCAGGACCAGACCGACCGCGCGGGCTCCGCCACCGCCATCCTCGACCTCAACGGCGACGGCATCGGCGACTACGTCACCGGCGCGCGCAGCGCCGACGGCGACGGCAACGCGAACGCGAGCGCCGGCGACATCTACATCCGCTTCGGCCAGACCGGCACGCCGCCACCCACCAACAACCTGGCCTTCATCAGCGACGTGATCATCCGCGGCCACGACGGCGGGCTGGGTGCCGGCACCACGCTGGCCGCCGCCGGCGACCTCAACGGCGACGGCTTCGCCGACCTCGCGATCGGCGCCCCCTACGCCACCCCGTTCGGCGGCAACGGCAACGCCGGCGTCATCTACGTGGTGTTCGGCGGCAGCATCATCACGGGCGCGCTGGACAACATCCTGGCCGGCAACGGCGGCTTCACCATCAGGGGCGACGGCGACCTCGACGTGGCCGGCGCATCGCTCGCCGCCGCCGGCGACGTCAACGGCGACGGCGTCGACGACCTGCTGATCGGCGCACCCGGCGCGTTGTCCAACATGGCCGGCAAGACCTACGTGGTGTTCGGCCGCGCCGACGGCTTCACCAACCCCGTGAACCTCGCCGACATCGCCGCCGGCACCGGCGGCTTCGTCATCACCGGCGAGGAGGCCGGCGACCAGTCCGGCAGCGCGGTCGCCGCCGGCGACATGAACGGCGACGGCTTCAGTGACCTGCTGATCGGCGCCCGCTCCGCCGACGGTGTTGATGTCGCACAGTTCGCCGCCGGCGACGCCTACATCGTCTATGGCGGCGACTTCTCCGGCGCCGTCACCCACGCCGGCGACGCCGATGCGAACGACCTCACCGGCGATGCCGGCGCCGACACCATGGTCGGTGGCCAGGGCAACGACATCCTCACCGGCAATGGCGGCCTCGACGTGCTGCTGGGCGGCCAGGGCAACGACACCCTGCGCATCTCCGACCTCGCCTTCCGCCGCGTCGATGGCGGCACCGGCCTCGACACCCTGGCGCTCGCCGGCGCCGGCATCACGCTGGACCTCAGGGCGATCGCCGACACCAGCCTCAAGAGCATCGAGGTCATCGACCTCACCGGCACCGGCGCCAATGCGCTGCAGGTGACCGCGCGCGAGGTGCTGAACCTGTCGGAGACCGGCAACACCCTGGCCGTGCTCGGCAACGCCGGCGACAGCGTCAACCTCTCCGACGAGACCTGGACCCAGGGCGTCAACGCCTTCGGCTTCACCGGCTACACCAACGGCAATGCCATTCTCCTCGTGGCGGATGGGGTGCAGGTCATCCCCTGCTTCGCCCCCGGCAGCCACATCACCACGACGGATGGCGAGGTCCGCGTCGAGGATCTGCGCGAAGGCGACATCGCCATCCTCGCCGACGGGCGCCGCCGCCCGATCCGCTGGATCGGCCACCGCACCGTGCAGATCGCCCGCCACCCCCGCCCGTGGGACGTGCAGCCGATCCGCATCCGCGCCGACGCCTTCGGCCCCGGCCGCCCCTACCGCGACCTGCGCCTATCCCCCGACCACGCGGTGTTCGCCCACGGCCAGCTTGTGCCCATCCGCCACCTGGTCAACGGTGCGACCATCACCCAGGAACACGCGGGCGAGATCACCTACTACCACGTCGAGCTCGCCGCCGCCGACGGCACCGCGGCGCACGACATCCTGCTCGCCGAGGGCCTGCCGGTCGAAAGCTTCCTCGACACCGGCAACCGCGCCGCCTTCGCCAATGGCGGACCCACGACCCACCTCCACCCCGACTTCGCCCTGCGCGCCTGGGAAGCGAATGCCTGCGCCCCCCTGCTGCGCGACGGCGCCGCACTCGCCGACCTGCGCACCGAACTCCAGGCCGAGGCGACCGCCCTCGGCTGGGACATCACCCCCGACCCCGATCTGCGCCTGCTGGTCGATGGCCGCCCGGTCTGGCCGCTGTTTGAGGACGGCCGCTACGTGATCCGCCTGCCCGCGAATGCCCGCGCCGCCCGCCTGCGCAGCCACCGCACCATCCCCGCCTGGCTGCGCGCCGACACCGACGACCGCCGCCTGCTCGGCGTCGCCATCACCCGCCTGGTGCTCGACGGCACCGCGATCGCGCTCGACGACCCGCGCCTCGCCGCCGGCTGGCACGCCCCGGAAGGCGACCTGCGCTGGACCGACGGCGACGCCGCCCTGCCGATCGCCGGCGGCCGCGTGCTCGAACTCTGGACCGCCCCCCTCGAACACTACTGGCGCGCGCCGCGACGTCCGGCCGCACGGCTTGCCCCTGCGGCCACGAGGGTCTAGACACCCCCCTCCGTTCCGCACAAATCCGCGAGAGTTACGATGAAGCAGCAGGCGAACCTGATCCGCGCCGGTCAGGTGCTCGAGCACGAGGGCCAGCGCTGGACCGTGCTGAAGCAGCAGATCATCACCCCGGGCAAGGGCGGCGCCTTCATCCAGGTGGAGATGCGCAACCTCAAGACCGGCAACAAGACCAACGAGCGCTGGCGCACCGCCGATACGGTGGAGCGCCTGCAAACCGACCAGAAGGAGTACACCTACTCCTACACGGACGGCGACAACCTCGTCCTGATGGATCCCGAGACCTTCGAGCAGGCCATGATCCCGGCCGAACTGCTCGGCGACCAGCTGCCCTACCTCCAGGACAACATGACCATCGAGGTCGACCTGGTCGAGAACGACCCCGTCGCCGTCCACCTGCCCTCCACCGCCATCCTCGAGGTGGTGGAAGCCGATCCGGTCGTGAAGGGCCAGACGGCGTCGTCGTCCTACAAGCCCGCCAAGCTGTCCAACGGCGTGAAGGTCCAGGTTCCGCCCTTCATCGAGGCCGGCGAGCGCATCGTGGTGCGGATCGAGGATTCGACCTACGTCGAGCGATTCAGAGGGTAGGCAAGCGCTTCTTTTTTGAAAAAAAGAAGCAAAAAACTTTCCTCCCTCTGCGCCGGGGCATACGAACGCAGCATTCGCCGCGCGGAACGGATAAAGTTTTTTTGCTTCTTTTTGTTCACAAAAAGAAGGCTGTTCCTTCCTTCTCTCCAGGAGTTCCACCATGGCCCTGCGCCTGTCGGCCCACATGACGGTGATGCAGAACGCCGCCTCGCGCGCGGCCAAGCGTCTGCTGCGCGACTTCGCCGAGGTGGAACAGCTCCAGGTCAGCGTGAAGGGCCCCGGCGACTTCGTCAGCCAGGCCGACACCCGCGCCGAGCAGTCCATCCGCGACGACCTCTACAAGGCCCGGCCCGGCTACGGCTTCCTGATGGAGGAATCCGGCGCCTCGGGCGGCGACAACTGGACTTGGCGCTGGATCGTCGACCCGCTCGACGGCACGTCGAACTTCCTGCACGGCATCCCGCACTGGGCGATCTCCATCGGCCTGGAGCGCCGCCTGCAGGACGGCACCACCGAGATCGCCGCGGGCTGCATCTACGCCCCCGCCGCCGACGAGATGTTCTGGGCCGAGAAGGGCGGCGGCGCCTTCCTCAACGAGCGTCGCCTGCGCGTCTCCGGCCGGCGCGACATGCAGCAGGCGATGTTCGCCACCGGCATCCCCTTCGCCGTCGTGCCCCGCCGCCGCCAGCTCGCCTTCGCCCGCACGCTGGCCACCCTCATGCCCCAGGTCGCCGGCATCCGCCGCTTCGGCGCGGCCGCGCTCGATCTCGCCTGGGTCGCCGCCGGCCGCTACGAGGGGTTCTGGGAACTCGGCCTCAAGCCGTGGGACATGGCCGCCGGCCTGCTGATCGTGCGCGAGGCCGGCGGCTTCGTCACCGACCCGCAGGGCGGCATGGACGCGATGGCCTCGGGCGAGGTCGTCGCCGCCAACCCGCACCTGCACGCCGCCCTGCGCGAGGCGGTGGCCGACGGCGTCGCGGCGGCGTCACGCGCGGCCGGATCCGCCGAATGACACTTCGCCGACACGGCGCGCGGCCGCGTTGAGCCGGCGCGGGCGGTCCGGTAGGGTGCTGGCACCCATGCGCACCGTCCTGACCCTCGCCGTTGTCCTGTCCGGCCCCCTCGTCCTCGCCGACGCGCACGCCCAGCTGCGCGCCGACCGCAGCGTCCTCGCCCCCGCCGCCGCGCAACCGCAAGCGCCCGCTTCGACACCGGCACCGGCACCGGTCATGCCCGATGCCCCCCACCCGCCACCGGTCATTGCCCCGCCCACGCTGCCACCGGCCGCGCCCCCCCCTTCCCCCGCGAGCCCCCCCTCCGTGCCGCGCACCGACGCATCGCCGCGCCCCCCCGCGCCGGTCGATACGCCCGCCCCACCGCCGCCGCTGATGCCGCTCGCCCCCCCTGCCCCGCCGGTGATCCCGCCGCCCGTCGCCGTGCCCACCCGCCCGGTCCCGCCCCCGCCGCAGGTGGAAGTCGCGCCCGACGCACCCGGCACCGCCGAGACGACGGAGTCCGGACTGCGCCTCACCTTCGGCCCCGGCAGCGCCCTGCTGAACCCAGCCACCGCCCAGGCCCTGCGCGCCTTCGCCCGCACCGTGCCGCCCACCGCCACCATCACAGTCGCCGCCTTCGCCCCCGGCACCCCCGAGGACCCCTCGACCTCCCGCCGCCTCTCGCTGGCCCGCGCGCTGGCCACCCGCGGCGTGCTGATCGCCGAGGGCATCGCCTCGCCGCGCATCCTGGTCCGCGCGCTGGGCGCCAACGCGCCGATCGCCGAAGGACCGCCGGACCGCGTCGATCTTCTCCCCTCCCCTCCGCAGCCGAGGCCCGCGCCATGACGCGCCCGACCGTCTTCCTGATCCGGATGATCGTCTTCCTGGTGCTGGTGCTTGGCGTGACCGCGCTGCTGGGAGCCGAGCTGGCAACCGCCTTCATCGCCAATCCGCTGCTGAACGCGGTCATTCTCGGCGTGCTGCTCGGCGGCATCTTCTGGAACATCCGCCAGGTGGTCCGCCTCGCCCCCGAGGTGCAGTGGCTGGAAACCTTCCAGCGCAACCGCCCGAGCCTCGCCGCCCTGCCGATCCCGCCGATGCTGGCGCCGATGGCGAGCATGCTCGCCACGCGCGAGGCCCGCCGCGCCGAAGGCGGGCGCTTCACCATCTCGTCGCAGGCGATGCGCTCGATGCTCGACACCATCGCCTCGCGGCTGGACGAAAGCCGCGAGCTGTCGCGCTACATGATCGGGCTGCTGATCTTCCTCGGCCTGCTCGGCACTTTCTGGGGCCTGCTGCTGACCATCGCGGCGGTCGCCGATGTCATCTCCGGCATGTCGGTCGGCTCCGGCGATATCAACGCCTTGTTCGAACAGCTGAAAACCGGCCTGAACAAGCCGCTGCGCGGCATGGGCACCGCCTTCTCCGCCTCCATGCTCGGCCTTGCCGGCGCGCTGGTGCTGGGCTTCCTCGACCTCACCGCCGGCCAGGCGCAGAACCGCTTCTTCAACGAGCTGGAGGAGTGGCTGGCCAGCCTCACCCGCGTCTCCTCCGGCGCGCTCGGCGGCGACGGCGAAGGCTCGGTGCCGGTCTATGTCCAGGCCCTGCTGGAGCAGACCGCCGAGAACATGGAGGGCCTGCAGCGTACCCTCAGCCGCGGCGAGGACGACCGGCGCGAGGGCACCCAGGCGATCCTGGGCCTGACCGAGCGCCTCGGCGCGCTGTCCGACACCATGCGCGCCAACCAGCAGCTCATGCTGCGCATCGCCGAAAGCCAGCAGGCGCTCGGCCCGGCCTTGGCGCGGCTGGCCGATTCGCGCGATACAGGTGCCGACGATGCCGCCCGCGGCCACCTGCGCAACATCGAGCTCTACCTGCAGCGCCTGATCGCCGAGAATGAGCAGGGCCGCCTGCAATCCACGTCGGAATTGCGCAACGAGATCAAGATCCTGACCCGCACCATCGCGGCCCTCGCGGCCGAGCCCCCGAGGTAGCCGGCCATGGCACGGCGCCGCCGCGGCGGGGGCGAGCTGGGGGGGCACCTGAACCCCTGGCCCGGCTATGTGGACGCGCTGTCCACCCTGCTGATGGTGATCATCTTCGTGCTGCTGGTCTTCGTGCTCGGCCAGGCCTTCCTGTCCGTGGCGCTCACCGGCCGGGACCGCGCGCTCGACCGGGTGAATCGCCAGATCGCCGAGCTGTCCGACCTGCTCTCGCTCGAACGCAGCCGCGCCGGCGAGCTGCGCCTGGCCGTCGCCCAGCTCAACCGCGACCTGACATCGGCCTCGGCCGCGCGGGACACACTGGCGCAGCAGCTCGCCGCCCTGCGCACCGAGCAGCAGCGCACGCAAGGCGAGCGCGACACCGCCCTGGCCGAGCGCGACCGCCTGTCCGCCCGGCTGGCCGATACCGAGGCGCTGGTCCAGGCCGCCCAGGCGCGCAGCACCCAGCAGCTCGCCCAGGGTGCCGACATCGCCCGCCAGGCCGACGCCGCCGCCCAGGACGCCGCCACCACCGCGGCCGCCCTGGCGGCCGCGCGCCGGGACCTCGAAGGCGCCCGCACCGCGCTTGACGCCAATCGCCGCACGCTGGAAGGCACGCAATCCGAGTTGCTCGGCGCCCGCTCCGCGCTGGCCGCCGCCCAGCAGGAGCTGCGCGCCACCGAAGCCCGCCTGGCGGAGATGCGCAGCCAGGCCGAGGCGCTTGACCGCACCGTGCGCGCCGATCGCGCCACCATCGAGGCGCGCCTGTCCGACCTCGCGCGCATGGCCGAGCAGATGCGCGCGCTGGAAGCCCTGCGCGACGAGCTGGAGCGTCAGGCCCGCGACGCCGCCGCCCGCGCGACCACCGAGGCCGACCGCCGCGCCGCCGTGGCGGCCCAGCTCGCCGACGAGCAGAAGCTGGGCGAATCGGCCCGCGCCCAGATCGCCCTGCTGAACCGCCAGATGGACGAGCTGCGCGGCCAACTCGCCGCCGTCGGCCGCGCGCTGGAGGCGGCGGAAGCCAGCGGGCGGGACAAGGACGCCCAGATCGTCAACCTGGGCCAGCGCCTGAACGCCGCGCTGGCGCAGAAGGTGGAGGAGCTGCAGGGCTATCGCAGCGAGTTCTTCGGCCGGCTGCGCGAGGTGCTGGCCAACCGGCCGGGCATCCAGGTGGTCGGCGACCGCTTCGTGTTCCAGAGCGAGGTGCTGTTCCCGGTCGGCAGCGCGGAGCTGACGCCGGCCGGCATGGAACAGATGTTTCGCCTGGCCGACACGCTGCGCGACGTGGCGCAGGCGATTCCGCCCGAGGTGAACTGGGTGCTGCGCGTGGATGGGCATGCTGACCGCCAGCCGGTCAGCGGGGCGCGCTTCGCCAGCAACTGGGAGCTCTCCGCCAGCCGGGCGATCACCGTGGTGCGGCTCCTGGCGCTGGCCGGCATCCCGGCCAACCGTCTCGCCGCCACCGGCTTCGGCGACAACCAGCCGCTCGACCCCGCCGATTCGGCGGAAGCCTATGCGCGCAACCGCCGCATCGAGGTACGGCTGACCGATCGGTGAGCTAGAGTTACATCGGGTTTCCGTGAGTTCGCGCTCTGTTCGCCAGGTATGACGGTCGTTGCAAGATCGGATGTTCGGGCGGTCCGAATAACCGATTGTTCATGTTTCGCCCCTAGGCTGCCCCTGATCCGCTGAAGGGGAACCGCGAGCATGCGACCGCTGAGGGTGATGGCCTCGCGCACCGGGGCCATGCTGCTCGCCCTCGATCTCGTGGTGCTCGCCGGGGCGTGGCCGCTGCTGCTGTGGGCCGTCCACGGTTCCCACGTCGTGGAGCTGCTGCTCGAGCCCGGGTTGGCGCCCTATCCGGTCGCGCAGATCGTCCTGCTGTATGCCCTCGGGCTGCACCGGCGCGAGGCGGTGCTGTCGACGCGCAGCGCCGTGGCGAAGCTGCCGCTGGTCGTGGCACTCGCCCTGCCGGCGGCGGCGGCGGCGCAATGGGCGATCGACTGGATCGCCGCGCCGGCGATCAGGGTCGATCTCAGCCATCTTTGGGCGGCCGCGGCGGTCGGGTTCACGCTGAGTGGTGCGATCGCCCGGTTGGTGCTGTACCTGATGCTCGGGCGCGGGGTGTTCCGGCGGCGGATCATGGTGATCGGGGCGGGGCGGCGGGCGCGCGAGTTGCTCGGCATGGTGGCGCGGGAGGGCGAGGATCCGCATTTCGATGTCGTCTTCGTGCATGAGCCGGCCCTGGGGGCGCGCGACCCGGAGCTGGGGCGGGGGCCGCGGCAGACCGTGGTGGTGGCGGCGGACAGCAACTACTTCAACCTCGCCGTTGCGCATGACGTCGACCAGATCGTGGTGGCGCCGGACGAGCGGCGGGGGATGCGGCTGGAGAAGCTGCTCGATTGCAAGAAGAACGGATTCCCCGTCGTGCAGCATCTGGCCTTCGTGGAGCGCGAGGCGCGGCGGGTGGACCTGAACTGGATGGAGCTGGGTTGGTTCCTCTATTCGGACGGCTATCGGTTCGGGCCGATCGACCGGGCGTTGAAGCGGGTGCTGGACATCGTGGTGAGCCTGGTGGTGCTGGCGTTCGGGGCCTTCCTGCTGGTGCCGGCGGCGATCGCGGTGAAGCTCCAGGATGGCGGGCCGGTGTTCTATGCGCAGACTCGGGTGACGCGCGGGGGGCGGCATTTCCGGATCCTGAAGTTGCGCACCATGCTGGTGGATGCCGAACGGGGCGGCGCGGTGTGGGCGGCGGCGGGGGATAGCCGGATCACCCGGGTGGGGCGGTTCCTGCGGCACTCGCGGATCGACGAGATTCCGCAATTGCTCAACGTGTTGCGCGGCGACATGTCGCTGGTGGGGCCGCGGCCGGAGCGGCCGGAGTTCATTGGGGAGTTGGCCGAGAAGATCCCCCTGTTCGAGGAGCGGCTGACGGTGAACGCGGGGCTGACGGGGTGGGCGCAGATCAACTACCCCTATGGCGCGTCGATCGAGGATGCGCGGGCGAAGCTCGGGTATGATCTCTACTACGTGAAGAACTTCTCCATCCTGTTTGACCTGCTGATCCTGTTGCAGACGCTCAGGGTGGTGCTGTTTCCCGGGGCGGCGGGAGCGAGGTAAGAGTCTTCTTTTTCTGAAGAAAAAGAAGCAAAAAGACTTTTATCCATTTGCGCCGCTGGTGGGTTTTGCACCGGGGCCAAGTGATGAAAGTTTTTTGGTTCTTTTTTTCAAAAAAGAACGTCTTGCTTAGGACTCCTCCCCTTGCGCCTTGAGCCGCAGGGATTTCAGGCGTTCCTGGTTGCCCGGCAGGTTGGGCGCCAGTTCGATCACCTTTTCCCAGGCGCGCAGGGCGCCGGTGAAGTCCTGGCGGGACTCGGCGAGGCGGGAGAGGGTTTGCAGGGCGCCGAAGTGGCGGGGTTCGCGGCGGAGGACTTCCTGAATGTCGGCCAGGGCGCCGGACCAGTCGCCGAGGGTGGCGCGGGCCATGGCGCGGCGGTTGTAGGCTTCCATGTAGTCGGGGTCGATGACCAGCGCGGCGTCGAAATCGTCCAGCGCTTCCTCGTCGGCGTCGTTGCGCAGGTTGCGGGTGCCCTTGTTGAGCAGGAGGGCGGCAACCGGGGCGCCGGCGCGGAGCCAGGATTCGCGCAGCTTGGCCTCGAAGGAGGCGGCGGCGGTTTCGCTTTCGGCTTTCTTCAGGGCGTCGAGCAGGGCGTCGGTCTCGCCGCGGCGGCCGTCGGGGCGCGCGGCCGGTTGGCTGGCGCCTTGGGCCAGGGCGGGAAGCGGCGCGAGCAGGGCGGCGAGGAGGAGGACCAGGCGCATGGGGGGATGATGCCGCGTTGGGGGTTCCGGTTGCAATGGAATCGAGGATGGGTGGCCGAAATCGTATCGGATTGGAATCGGAACATTGAGGGCGCGCCGATGCCTGGTCGGTCAGCCCGGGTTTTTTCGCATCGCGCGGGCGAAGGCGAGGACGTAGGGCGGCAGGGGACGGTCCCCGGGCGGCAGGTGGAGCGAGGGGCGCACGGGGTCTCGGCCTGGCGCCGCGGGGGCCGGGCGGGGACGGCGCGGGCGCGGGGGGCGCGGGG
>CAMDGX010000128.1 GCA_945897825.1 Asaia bogorensis
GGGGCTCAAGGGGGCCGCGAAGACGGTGACGGCGGTGTATGGCACGCCGTTCCTCAACCACGCGACGCTGGAGCCGATGACCTGCACGGCGAAGTGGGACGGCACGACGATCGAGGTGTGGGTGTCGAGCCAGAACGGCGACGCGTCGCTGGCGGCGGCGAGCGAGGCGGCGGGGGTGAAGCTGGACCAGGTGAAGGTGCACAAGCATCACCTCGGCGGCGGGTTCGGCCGGCGCGGCATGCAGGACGAGGTGCGCCAGGCGG
The DNA here is from genome assembly GCA_945897825.1 of Asaia bogorensis. GTDB lineage: Bacteria > Pseudomonadota > Alphaproteobacteria > Acetobacterales > Acetobacteraceae > CAMDGX01. Next base: position 264 of record CAMDGX010000128.1, read on the forward strand.
TGCAGATCGCCAAGCAGGTGCCGGGGCGGCCGGTCAAGCTGATCTGGTCGCGCGAGGAGGATATGCAGCACGGCTTCTATCGCCCGATCACGATGGCGAAGATGCAGGCCGGGCTGGATGCGCAGGGTAACCTGGTGGCGCTGCATGCGCGGCTGTCGGGCCAGTCGATCCTGGCGCATCTGTTTCCGCAGCGCATCGCCGGCGGGGCCGATCCGGTGCAGTTCCAGGGCTGGAACAAGGAGGAGTTCGGGTATCAGGCGATCCCGCATATCCTGATCGACCACGCGATGCGCAACACGCATGTGCCGGTCGGGTTCTGGCGCGGGGTGAACCACAACCAGAACGCGATCTACCTGGAGTGCTTCCTGGACGAGGTGGCGCATGCGGCGGGGAAGGACCCGCTGGATTTCCGCCTTGGGCTGTTGGGGCAGATGCCGAAGCTGCGCGCGGTGCTGCAGGCGGCGGCGGACAAGGCGGAGTATCGCAAGCCCCTGCCGGCGGGCGTGTTCCGCGGGATCTGCGCCAATTACGGCTTCGGCAGCTACACTGCGGCGGTGGCCGAGGTGTCGGTGTCCAAGGCGGGTGAGTTGAAGATCCACCGGATCGTGGCGGCGACGGATTGCGGCTATGCCGTGAACCCGGACCAGATCGCGGCCCAAGTGGAGGGCAGCTTCGTCTATGGGCTGTCGGCGCTGTTCACCAGCGAGAACACGGTGGCGAAGGGGCGCATCGTCGAGGGCAATTTCGACACCTACGAGGTGATGAAGCTGGACCAGATGCCGAAGGTCGAGACGGTGATCGTGCCGTCCGGCGGGTTCTGGGGCGGGGTGGGCGAGCCGACCATTGCGGTGGCGGCACCCGCGGTGCTGAACGCGATCTTCGCCGCAACCGGCAAGCGCATCCGCACCCTGCCGCTGAAGCACCACGACCTGAGCCATGCCTGAACCGGCGTGCTGCGCGGCGGGTTGACGGCGATGCTGGTGGCGGTGGCGTTTCCTGCCGCCGCCGCGGGGCCGGTGGTGGTGGGCGATGCCATTCCGGCGCCGCTGACCGCCGAGGCGGGCGATCCGGTGCGCGGGCGGGCGGTGGTGGCGAGCCGGCAGGTGGGCACCTGCGTGCTGTGCCATGCCGGGCCGTTTCCGGAGGAGCGGCTGCCGGCCAGCATCGCGCCGGATTTGCGCGGGGTGGCGGATCGGCTGACGCCGGGGCAGATCCGGCTGCGGCTGGTCGACCCTTCGTTGGTGAACCCCGAGACGGTGATGCCGGCCTATTTCCGCACCGAGGGGCTGGCGCGGGTGGGACGGCCATTCCAGGGGCGGCCGGTGCTGAGCGCGCAGCAGATCGAGGATGCGGTGGCGTTCCTGGCCACGCTGAAGGAGGAGTGATGCTGGCGCGGCGCAGTTTCGTGCTGATGGCGGCGGTGGGCGCCGTGGTGCCGCGCGGCGCGGGGGCGACGCCCGAGGAGGTGCGGGCGCTGATCCGCGCGGTGACGGGCGAGGCGGCGCCGAAGCCGGGGCGAGTGAAGCTCGACGTGCCGCAGCTGGTGGAGAACGGCAATGCCGTCGCGATGGGGTTGACGCTGGGCGAGGACGTGCCGGCGGGGGCGGTGCTGACCGATATCCATGTGTTCGCCGACGGCAACCCGCGGCCGGATGTGGCGCATTTCCGCTTCGGGCCGCGCGCGGGGGTGCCGAAGGTGGCGACGCGCATCCGGCTCTCGACGTCGCAGACGGTGCATGCGGTGGCGGTGTTCGCCGATGGCTCGTGCTGGCATGACAGCGTGAGCCTGATCGTGGCGATTTCCGCCTGCCTGGATGATTAGGAGGACGCGATGGCCCGGCCCTTGCTGAACGTGCCGCGCGAGGTGAAGGCGGGGCAATCCTTCGAGGTGCGCATCCTGATCCAGCATCCGATGGAAACCGGGTTCCGGCGCGATGCGGTGGGGGCGGTGGTGCCGCGCGACATCATCCATCGGTTCGAATGCTCGGTGGACGGGGAGGAGGTGTTCTCCGCCACGCTGCATCCGGCGGTGTCGGCCAATCCCTACCTGGTCTTCACCGCGCGGCTGGAGCGGAGCGGCACGATGGTGCTGCGCTGGGTGGACGATGCCGGGGTAGCGGCGGAGGAGCGCGTGGCGATCCGTGTGGCGTAGCCTGGGGATCTGCCTGGCGGTGGGGCTGGCGCTTCTGCCCGCCGCGGCGCAGGAGAAGCGTTCCGGCTACGACGATGCCGGGCCGCAGGTGCGCGCCATGCAGGACGACGACATGGCCAACCCGGCGTTCCTGTGGGTGCAGCAGGGGGCGGCTCTATGGGAGCGGCGCGAGGCGGGCGCGCGCAGCTGTGCGGATTGCCATGGCGCGGTGGAGGGGATGCGCGGGGTGGCGGCGCGATATCCGGCCTACGACGCGGGGCGCGGGCAGGTGGTGACGCTGGAGCAGCGGGTGAATCTGTGCCGCACCGAACGGCAGGGGGCGACGGCGTTGGCGCCCGAGAGCGATGGGTTGCTGGGGGTGGTGGCGCTGGTGGGGCTGCAGTCGCGCGGGATGCCGGTGGAGGTCGATGTGTCCGGCCCGGCGGGGGAGGCGGCGGCGCGGGGGGAGGCGTTCTTCCACCTGCGGCAGGGGCAGCTCAACCTCTCGTGCGCGCAGTGCCATGACCAGCTGGCGGGGCAGTCGCTGGCCGGCAGCCGGATTCCGCAAGGGCATGCCAACGGCTATCCGATCTATCGGCTGGAATGGCAGGGCATGGGCTCTCTGCACCGGCGGTTGCGGGCCTGCCTGGTGGGGGTGCGGGCGGAGCCGCTCGGGCGCGACGATGCGCTGCTGGCGGATCTGGAGCTGTTCCTGGCATCGCGGGCGAAGGGGCTGGCGGTGGAGACGCCGGGGGTGCGGCCTTAGCGGGTTGCAATGTGTGCAATCGTTGTGCAACGATCCGGATAGCTTCAGGCATTTTTTATCGATCGCCGCATTGGGATGACGCGCATGACACAGAAGATGTTTCCGGCCGCCCTGCTTGCCACGGCGCTGGCCGTCGCTGCCCCCGCGAGCGCGGCGACCATCGTGTTCTCGGACAATTTCGACGATGGCGACGTGTCGGACTGGTCGGTGACCAGTTCCGCCAACATCACCGTGCCGGTCGTGGCGGTGGACAGCGCGTTCAGTGTCAGCCCCGACTATTCGATGATTGCCTACTTCATGGCGCCGACGGGCGGCTCCGGCGAGGGGACCGTTCGGGCAACGCAGAGTTTCACCGCGCCCGTGGCCGGCAACTACCTGCTGGAGCTTGATGCGCGCAGCTCCGGGTGCCTGGGCTGCATCATGAGCTACGACGTGCTGGTGAACGGGACGCTGCTGGTGCGCGCCTCCGAGCCCAGTGCGACATTCGACGACCTGAGCTTCAACCTGTTGGCGCTGGGCGCCGGGGTGCACACGATCACGTTGGGCATGCATACCGATGCCGCCCAATCCGGGCAGTTCCGGGCGCAGTTCGACAACGTGGTGATCTCCACCAACGCGGAGATTCCGGTTGGCACGCCGGAGCCGGCGACGATGGCGCTGTTCGGCGCGGGGTTGCTGGGCCTGGCCGGACTGCGCCGACGCAGCTGACCGGGTAGGCAAGCGGCGCGCGTCGGCTATCATCGCGCCATGGCCGATCCCGACATCCTGCTCGACGTTGCCAACCTCGCGTTTTCCTACAGCGGGCTCGCGGCCGTGCGCGACGTGTCGTTCCAGGTGGGGCGCGGGGAGATCGTGGCGCTGCTGGGGGCGAACGGGGCGGGGAAGTCCACGACGGTGAAGGTGGTGGCCGGCGCGCTGCGGGCCCGCGCGGGCACGATCCGCTTTGACGGCCAGCCGATCGAGGGGCAGCCGAGCCATGTGGTGGTGAAGCGCGGCATCACGCTGGTGCCGGAGGGGCGGCTGGTGTTTCCGCTGATGACGGTGGAGGAGAACCTGCAGATGGGCGGGTTCACCCAGCCGTCGGCGACCGTCGCCCGCGCCATCGAGCACAGCTTCACCCTGTTTCCGCGCCTGGCCGAACGGCGGGCGCAGCGGGCGGGATCGCTGTCGGGCGGGGAGCAGCAGATGCTGGCGATCGCGCGCGGGATGATGAGCGGGCCGCGGCTGATGATCCTGGACGAGCCGTCGCTGGGGCTGGCGCCGCTGCGGGTGCAGGAACTGTTCCGGCTGATCGGGGCGATCGCCGAGGAAGGGGTGGCGGTGCTGTTGGTCGAGCAGAACGTGCACCAGTCGCTGAAGATCGCGCACCGGGGGTATGTGATGGAGAAGGGCGCGACCGTGCTGGGCGGGACGGGGGAGGAGTTGCTCGGCAATGATTATGTGCGGCGGGCGTTTCTCGGAAGGTAAGGAAGCGGTTCTTTTTTGAAAAAAAGAACCAAAAAACTTTTTATCCAGGGGTGCTGGACGGTCCAACACGGTGCAATGGAAGAAAGTCTTTTTTGCTTCTTTTTTCTTCAGAAAAAAGAAGACTCTTATGCTTCCAGCCCCGCCCGCCGCCGCTCCTTCGCGGCGATGAACGCGAATCCGATCGAGCGGAACGGTTCCGGCGCCACCCAGTTGGCGGTGCCCCAGGTGGTGCGGACTTCCGCGGCGGTGTCTTCGCCGGCGATCAGTTCAGCCAGGCGCTTGCCCAGCACGCTGCCCTTGACGATGCCGGAGCCGTTGCAGCCGGCGGAGGTGTAGAGCCCGTCGGCGACCTGTCCCCACCAGGGGGCGCCGTTCATGGTCAGCGCGGTGGTGCCGCCCCAGGCGTGGTCGAGGCCGACATGGGCGAGGCCCGGGTAGCGGCGGTGGAAGCAGGAGAGCAGGGTTTCGTGCACGCGCGCCGGGGGCAGGGGGCGCTCGTGGGCGTAGAGCGAGCGCACCATCAGGCGGTCGGGGCCGACGCGGCGAACGGTGGTGCCGAGGCGATGGGAAGGGAGCAGGCCCCAGGCGGGCATTTCGCCCAGGTGGGCGGCGTCGGCGGGGGCGAGGGGGGCAGTGAGGGCGGCGTAGGTGTGGATGGTCACCAGCCGGTCGCGCAGGTGGCCGAAATGGCGGATGGCGGCGTTGGTCGCCATGACGACCGTCGGGGCGGTGATGCGGGCGGCGGGGGTTTCGAGGTGCCAGGCGCCCTGGCGGCGCAGCGACAGCAGGGGGGTGGATTCGTGGAGGGCGACGTTTTCCGGCAGCGCGTCGGCGAGGCCGCGCACCAGGGCGGCGGGGTCGAGCAGGTAGCCTTCCTCGGTCCAGAGGCCGCACTGGTAGTAGTCTGTGCCGAGGCGGCGCTGCATTTCGGCGCGGTCGAGCAGGGCGTGCGGCAGGCCGGCGGCCTGGACGGCTTGGTGCAGCGTGCGGACCTGGGCGGCGCCGAGCTCGGTGGCGGCGCCCTTGATGCGGCCGGAGCGGTGCAGGCCGCACTCGATGTCGTGCGCCTCGACCTGCTCCATCAGCCAGGCCCAGCCTTCCTCGCCGAAGCGGTTCAGGGCGGCGGCGTGGGCGCGGTCGGCTGCGGTGGGGCTGGAGGGCAGGTCGCGCGGGCTCGCGAAGCCGGAGTTGCGGCCGGAGGAGCCTTCGCCGACCGTGGTGGCCTCGATCAGCACGATGCGCGCCTGGGGGGCGAGCTGGGCGAGGCGGCGGGCGGCGGCCAAGCCGGTATAGCCGGCGCCGACCACGGCGTAGTCGGCCGCGATGTCGCCTTCGGCCGGCTTGCGCGGGGTGCGCGGCGGCAACAGGGCGTTGAAGCCGCAGGGGTCGGAGTAGGCGGGGAAGGTCGGGCGGGGCATGCGGGTGCGTCAGGCGTCCTCGGGCGTGCCGAGATAGGCGGCGATCACCTTTGGGTCGGCGGAGATTTCCGCGGGGGTGCCTTCGGCGATCTTGGCGCCGGCATCCAGCACGATCACGTGGTCGGAGATGCGCATCACGGCGGCCATGTCGTGCTCCACCAGGAACACGGTGGTGCCTCGCTCGCGCACGCGGCGCAGGATGTCGCAGACCTCCTCGGTCTCGGCCGGGTTGAGGCCGGCGCAGGGCTCGTCGGCCAGCAGCAGCACGGGGCGGGCGGCCACCGCGCGGGCGATCTCCAGCCTTCGCAGGAAGCCGACGGTGAGGTCGCCGGCGGGGCGGTCGGCGAAGTCGGACAGGCCGGCCATGTCCAGCGCCTGCTCCGTCACCTCGGCGACGTCGCGCGGGCCGTCGCGGCCGAACAGGGCGCCGACGCGCACGTTGTCGCGCACCGAGATTTCCGGGAAGGGCTTGGCGATCTGGAAGGCGCGCGCGATGCCGCGGCGGGCGAGGCTCACGGTGGAGTGGCCAGTGATGGGCTGGCCGTGGAACAGGATTTCGCCCTCGGTCGGCGCCAGATAGCCGGTGACGAGGTTGAAGATGGTCGATTTGCCCGCGCCGTTCGGCCCGATCAGCGAGGTGATGCTGCCGGGCTGGACGTCCAGGCTGACGTTGTCGGTGGCGACCAGGCCGCGGAAGCGCTTGGTGACGTTCTGCAGTGCGAGGATCGGCGGCTTCACGAGGCGGCTCCCGCGCGGCGGCGGCGAAAGGCCTGCCAGGTGCCGACGATGCCGCGGGGTGCGGCGAGCACCAGGGCCACCAGCATCGCGCCGGTGAGGAACATGTGCAGGTTGAGGAAGCCGCCCAGCACCACCTGGGTCAGCAGCACCATGATCACCGCGCCGATCATCGGGCCGACCAGCGTGCCCATGCCGCCGAGCAGGTTGTAGACGATCATGTTGAGCGAGAAGTCGGTGCGGTAGACCGAGCCGGTGGTGATGTAGCCGAGCGAGTGGGCGTAGATCACGCCGAGCGCGCCGGTGAGGGTCGCGGACAGCACGAACATGCTGATCTTGTAGCGCTCGGTGGGCACGCCGAGCATACGCGCGGTGTCTTCGTCCTCGCGCATGGCCGCGAGCCCGTGGCCGATGCGGCCGTTCTTGACCAGGAAGGCGATCAGCAGGATGGCGGCGGTGGCGATCAGCAGCAGGTAGTAGAACACCGCCTCCTGGCGCAGGCCGAAGGCGGGGATGCGCGGGAACACCAGGCCCATCGAGCCCTTGAACGCGTCGATCGAGTTGGTGAGTTCGGCCAGCACCTGGGCGACGCCGAGCATGGCGACCGCGAAGTAGATGCCGCGCAGGCGCAGGATCGGCCAGGCGACGATGGCGGCGGCCGCCGCGCAGACGGCCATGCCGAACAGCAGCCCGAGCCCGAGCCCGGCCAGCGGCTGCGCGCGCATGAACGGCGCGCCGAGCACCTGGGTTTCGAACAGCCCGGCGGCGAAGGCGCCGAGGCCGATGAAGGCGGTGTGGCCGAAGCTCCAGTAGCCGGCGAAGCCGCCCAGCAGCGTCCATGCGAGGCCGAGCGCGGTCGACAGCAGGATCAACTGGCCGACGCGGACGTGGAACGGCATCAGCATGAACGGGACGAATGCCAGCACGGCGAGGCCGGCGATGGCGAGCAGGATCCACCAGCGGTGGCGGGCGACGGCTTCACGCAGCATCTAGCGGCTGCCCGCGAAGGCGTTGCCGAGCAGCCCGGCGGGGCGAACCATCAGCATCAGCACCAGGATCAGGAACATCATCGCGTTGGGGAAGGCCGGGCCGATCAGCTGGGAGGTGGCCGTGGAGATCAGCCCCAGCACCAGCCCGCCGAGCAGCGCGCCGGAGGGCGAGCCGACGCCGCCGAGCACCACCACGACGAAGGCGTTCAGTGTCCAGTTCGCTTCGTCCGGCGGCGAGAACGGCAGCACGATGCCCAGGATCGCGCCCGACGCGCCGGCGAAGGCGGCCGAGACGCCGAAGGTGACGGCATAGACATGGCGCGCGTTCACCCCGCACAGCCGGGCGGCGAGTTCCTGTTGCGCGGTGGCGCGGATGACGCGCCCGATGCGGGTGCGGTTCAGCACGTAGGCCAGCGCGCCGAGCAGTGCGAGGCTCGCGCCCAGGGCGGAGATGCGCACGAGGTCGATCGTGACCCCGCCGCCCAGGCGCAGGAAGCTGAACGCCCAGCCCGGCGAGATCGACTTGAAGTCCGGCGAGAACACCAGCACCAGCAGGTTGCGGAGCATCAGCGCCACCCCGAACGTCACCAGCATGGAGGCCAGCAGCGAGGAGCGGTCCACCGCCAGCTGGATCAGGCCGCGCTGGTACACATACCCGGCGCAGAACATCACCACCATCACCGGCGGGATGCACAGCAGCGGGTCGAGGCCGGTGGTGTGCCAGGCGAACCAGGTCAGGTAGGCGCCGATCATCACGATGGCGCCGTGGCTGAGGTTCACCACGCCGAGCACGCCGAAGATCAGCGAGAAGCCGACCGCCGCCAGGGCATACAGCCCGCCGAGCACCAGGCCGTCGAGTATCGTCTGCAGGGCGAGCATCAGGCTGCTCCGGGCGGAACCCGGCCTAGATCTTCTTGTCCCACGCCGGCACCGGCCACAGCAGCTCCGCCGTGCGCCCGCCGGTGGGATAGACCACCTCGCCCGCGCCCTTCAGCACCTGGCCGACCGAGGGGCCCATCGCTACCGCGTCGCCATCGCCCTCGGGCGTGAACTTGATGCGGCCGTATAGCGTCTCGAGGTCGGTTGCGGCCAGCGCGTCGCGCACCTTGACCGGGTCGATGGAGCGCGCCGCCTGCATCGCCTTCACGTAGGTGATGATGCAGGCCGCCCCCGCGGCGACGTGGTAGGCGATCGGGCGGGTGAAGTTCTTGCCGTAGTACTCGGCGAACTTGCCGGGGGACTCGAAGAACGGGTCCTTCCAGGTGGTGCGCGGGTCCCAGTAGATCGAATAGAAGATGCCGCTGGCATGCTTCCCCAGCGCCTCGCGGTAGGAGGCGAGCTGCGGGCCGAGGCCCTGGAACAGCAGGCCGACATTGGTGCCGGTGGCGATCATCTGCCGGGCGATCAGCAGCGAGTTCTGGTCGTGCATCGCGCACAGCAGCATGTCCGGCGTTTTGGCGCGCACCGAGGCGAGCACCGAGGAGGCGTCGGCGATGTGCTCCGGCAGCAGGTAGTTCTCGATCAGCTGGAAGCCGCCGCCCTGCATGTCCTTGACGATGCCGGCGGCAAACGTCTTGGAGAACGCGTCGTTGGTGGCGATCACGCTGAAGGTCTTGGGGGCCGGGTTCAGCGTCTTGAAGAAGGCCACGGTCGACTGGAACTGGCGGGTGGCGCGCGGGAACATGCCGAAGACGTAGCGGTTGCCCTGGGTGAAGATCTGGTCGCTGCCGCCGCCGGCCTGGACCATCGGCTTCTCCGCCCGCTCGGTGATGGCGGCGGTGGGCAGCACGATGTTGCTGCCGAAGGAGCCGAGGAAGAAATCCACGTTGTCGTCGATCAGCCGCTGGATCAGCGTGACCGCGCGCGACGGGTCCGACGCATCGTCGAACAGTTTCAACTCCAGCTGGTATTTCGTGCCGGCGATGTCCACGCCGCCCTGCTCGTTGATGAACTTCACCGCCGTCGCGTAGCCGTTGTTGACGTTCAGCCCGGTCTCGGCCGCGCCGCCGGAGAGCGGGATGGAGCCGCCGAATACCAGCTTTTTGGCCTGCGCCCGGGCGGTGCGCAGCGCGGGCATCGAAAGCGCCACGCCGGCGGTGGCCTGCAGCAAGGTGCGACGCGCGATCCGGGCCATGGGCCTGCCTCCGAGTGATTCCGGGTGGCAGGATGGCCCCGACCGCCGCGCCGCGCAATCGGGTGGATTGTTCCGGCTCGCTCAGGGGATTGCGCGCGGTGCGGCGGCGGAGGATGAGGGGCGGATGTATCCCACCGACGGACTCCCGCCCGGGCCGCGCCTGCGCGCCATGCTGACCCTCACGCTGGCCGTGGCGCTCTCCGTGCTGGGGGCCGCGCTGCCGAACATCGCGTTGCCGAGCATCGCCCAGGAACTGCGCGTTTCCCCCGCCGCCTCGGTGTGGGTGGTGAACGCCTACCAGATCGTCGTGACCGTCTCGCTGCTGCCGTTCTCCTCGCTCGGCGACATCTACGGCTACCGGCGCATCTACGGCCTTGGCATCGTGGTGTTCACCATCGCCTCCGCCCTGTGCGCGCTGGCGCCGGACCTGGAGACGCTGGTGGCCGCGCGCATCCTGCAGGGCATCGGCTCGGCCGGGATCATGAGCGTGAACACCGCCCTGGTGCGCACCATCTTCCCGCGCGCGCTGCTCGGCCGCGGCATGGGGCTGAACACCATGGTGGTGGCAACCTCGCTGGCGCTGGGGCCGACCACCTCGGCCGGCATCCTGGCGCTGGGGGACTGGCACTGGCTGTTCCTGGTCAACGTGCCGCTGGGCATCGTCGCTGCCGCCACGCTCTCGTTCCTGCCGCGCACGCCGCCCGGCTCGCACCGCTTCGACATTCCCAGCGCGGTGCTGAACGCCGCCACCCTCGGGCTGTTCATCGCCGGGCTGGACTGGTTCGGCCATGGCCGCGGCATCGTGCCCGGCCTGCTGCTGCTGGTCGCGGCCATCGCCGTCGGCACCGTGTTCGTGAAGCGCCAGCTTACCCTATCCGCGCCGATGCTGCCGGTGGACCTGTTCCGCCGCCCGGCCTTCGCGCTCGCTGTCGCCACCTCGGTGTGTTCCTACATGGGGCAGACCACCGCCTATGTCGCGCTGCCCTTCCTGTTCTTCGCCGGCGGTGCCAGCGAAATCGGCACCGGCCTGCTGATGACGCCCTGGCCGGTGGCGGTGATGATCCTCTCGCCTGTCGCGGGCCTGCTGTCCGACCGGTTCCCAGCCGGTCTGCTCGGCGGCATCGGGCTCGGGGTGATGACCCTGGGCCTGGCGGCGATCGCGCTGATGCCGCCCGATGCCGCGTGGTGGGACGTCGGCTGGCGCATGGCCATCACCGGCGCCGGTTTCGCCCTGTTCCAGACGCCGAACAACCGCGTGCTGATCTCCTCCGTGCCGCGCGAACGCAGCGGCCAGGGCAGCGGCATGATCTCCACCTCCCGCCTGCTCGGCCAGACGATGGGCGCGGCCATGGTGGCGCTGGTGTTCTCCACGCTGCAGGACAGCGGCCTCGCCACCGCGGCCACCGCGGCAGTGGCGGTCGGGGCCGGGTTGACGGGGGTGGCGACGGTGTTGAGCTTGGCGAGGCTCAGCAAGTAATACCAACGCCCGCGGCCCGTGACTCACGAGGGGGATTCCCCGACGCGGCGTTGGTGTGATTCACCATGGCGAGCACCGGAGGCTCGCCATGCCGAACGCCATCGCCCTTCGCCCGGACTTCGATGCACCCGCTTTGCGCAGCTTGGCG
>CAMDGX010000129.1 GCA_945897825.1 Asaia bogorensis
GCGCCCCCGCCAGCGGCAGCACGCTCTCCAGCAGCAGAATTCCCAGCGCCAGCCCCAGCGCCCGCCGGTCGCACAGCCCCGCCGCCAGCGCCAAGCCCGCCATCGCCACCGCGAAGCCCGCCGGCCGGGGCAGGGCGCCATGCCCGGCCCCCACCAGCAACACCGCGCCCACCGCAATCCCGCCCGCCAGCACCAGCCGCCCGCGCGCCGCCGGCACCGACGCGTGGCTCCCCAGCGTGGTCGCCGCCGCCACCGCCACCCCAAGCATCGTCACCAGTTCCCAGGCCATCCCGCCGCGCGTCGCCAGCCACCCCAGCCCGGGCGGCAACAGCCACAGCACACACAGGATCACCCGACGCGCACCGTCACGAAGCGGCGCCACCGGATCGGACGCCACAAGCGATCGCGGCAGCGGGAGAGGAGACATGGCCGCACCCTGGCGGGCCACGCGAGCGAAGCCCGGCTCCGGTCGCAGGCGAAACTCGGCACGGGCCTGTTGCCCGCCATCCCGCTACAGCACGCCACCGGTTAACGCCGCGTTGCCCCGCCGCCCGCCTCGCCCCAGAACCGCCAACCCAGCACCCCGAGCCCCACGATCGCCGGCAAAACCGCCCCCACCACCCCCGGCCACCCCACCGCCTGCCACGCCAGCGCCGGCACCACGCCGCCCAGCGCGCCGCCGACATAGTAGGTCGTCACATACATCCCCACCGCCGCCGACCGCCCCTGGCTCACCGCCACCCCCAGGAACCCCAGCGCCAGGTTCTGCACCACCAGTAACCCGCCCGACACCATTGCCAGCCCCGCCACGACCGCCGCAAGCGAACTCCCCAGCGTCGCGACCAGCCCCGCTGCCGCCAGCGCCGCCACCAGCGCCAGCGTCGCCGGCCGCCCGAACCGCACCGTCAGCGCCGTCGCCCCCGCCGTGGTGGCCGCCCCCACCAGGTACACCGCGAACACCAGCGCCATCGCCGCCGGCGACAGCCCGAACGGCGGCGCCGCGAGGTGCAACGTCACAAAGGTGTACACGGCCACATTGGAGAACAGCATCAGGAAGCCGATCGCGCAGGTCGCCAGCAGCCGCGCATTGCCCAGGTGGGCGCGCCAGGTCGCCAGCTGCGCCCGAACCCCGCCGCGCTGCGCCCGGAACCGCTGCTCGGCCGGCAGCAGCAGCGCCACCGCCAGCCCCGCCGCCAGCGTGAACACCCCGATCACCGCGAACCCCGCCCGCCACCCGGCCAGCTCCGCCGCCAGCCCCGCCACCAGCCGCCCGCCGAACCCGCCCAGGATCGTGCCGACCCCATAGATCCCTGCGAGGCGAATTCCCTCCGCCCCCTCCGTCTCCTCGCCGATATAGGCCACCGCCACGGTGAAGATGAACGGCATCGCCAGCCCCTGCAGGAACCGCCACAGCAGCAGCATCTCCAGGCTCTGCGCGCTCGCCGCCAGCAGCGTCGGCACCGCGAGAGCCAGGCACGCCCCGGCGATCAGCCGCTTGCGCCCGAACCGGTCGGAGATCGCGCCGGCAAACGGCGCGACCATCGCCACCGCCACCAGCGCCGCCGTCACCGTCGCCGCCGTCGCCGCCTCCGCCACCCCCAGCCCGGCGGCGATCAGCGGCAGGATCGGCTGCGGCGAATACAGGCTGAGGAAGGTCGTGAACCCCGCCAGCGTCACCGCCGCCGCGCGGGCATGGCGCGCGTTCAATGCCGCGCCGGCACCAGCGCGGGGGTCGTCAGGATCGGCCCGCACGCCGCCGGCACCATCGGCCGCGACGGCTTCGGCCGCGCCACCGGCGGCTCCGGCGGCTTGTCCAGCCGGTCGAACCACCATTGCAGGCTGGCGTCGCACCCATCTCCGGCCGGAATCGGCGCAGGGTCGGCGCACTCGGTCTGCCCGGCTGGGCAGCGGAAATGAAGGTGCATGTGCGCCGCATGGGCATACCAGGGCCGGATGCGCCGCAGCCAGGCGCGCTCGCCCGCCGGCACCTCCTCGCACAGCTGCTTCTTGATCGCGGCATTGACCAGCACCCGGTCAACCCCCGGCAACTCGGCGGCCAGCCGCAGCAGCGTCACATGCCCCGGCTTCCAGCGCGACAGGTCCACCCCGCGCTGATCCGCCCGCACCAGCCCCGCCGGCTCCACCGAATCGCGCATCGCTGCACTGGCGAACGGCCGCGGCAGCGCGAGATCGAGATAGACATCCGCATTGAGCCCGGTCTGGTGGCTGGCATGCCCGCGCATCGGCCCGCCGCGCGGGTTGGCGATGTCGTTCATCAGCAGCGTCGGCAGCCCCGCCGCCTGCGCCCGCGCCCCCAGTAGCTTCAGCGCCGCCACCACTTCCGGATGGCCCCAGAACTTGGATCGGCTGGCGCGCACCGTCTTCAGCCCCGCCGCCTCGGCTGGCAACTCCACCGCCCCCGCGATGCACCCCGCCCCCGATGTGCCCACGATGCGCACCGGCCCCGGCGCAGGCCCCGGCGCCGGCACCGGTGCCGGGATCATCCCCCCCGCCGGCGCCTGCGCCACCGCCCCCCCCACCGGACCAACCAGCAGCAGCGCCGCCAACAAAACCCCCCGCATCATGGCTGCTGCGGCGGGGCAGGGATCGAAAGGTAGGCCAGCCGCTTGATCTCCTTGCGCCCGCGCGACACCGAATCCAGGATCAGCCCGCACGCGAACGACAGCGTCGCCACCAGCACCACCCCCATCGCCAGCACCGCCGTCGGCAGCCGCGGCACCAGCCCGGTGCGCAGGAACTCGGTGATCACCGGCAACCCGATCACGATCGCCAGCACCGTCAGCAGCAGCCCGCAGAAACTGAAGAACTGCAGCGGCCGCTCCTCCTTCACCAGCACCACAATGGTGCGCAGGATCCGCACCCCGTCGCTGTAGGTGCGCAGCTTGGAGGTCGAGCCCACCGGCCGGTCCTTGTAGGCCGTCAGCACCTCGCCCACCGGCATCTTGAGGTCGAGCGCATGGACGGTGAATTCCGTCTCGGTCTCGAACCCGCCCGCCAGTGCCGGGAACGACTTCACGAACCGCCGGCTGAACACCCGGTAGCCCGACAGCATGTCCGAGATCCGGTCCCCGAACACCGTGCGCACCATCCCGGTCAGCACCAGGTTGCCCAGCCGGTGCCCCGGCCGATACGCCTTCTCGATGTCCGTCACCCGCGCGCCGTTCACCATGTCGAGCCCCTCGCGCATCAGCGTCTCGATCATGCGCGGCGCGGCAGCGGCCTCGTAGGTGTCGTCCCCGTCCACCAGCACATACAGGTCGGCATCCACATCGGCGAAGGCGCGGCGGATCACGTTGCCCTTGCCCTGCAGCGTCTCGCGCCGAACGGTCGCGCCGGCCGCCCGTGCCACCTCGGCGGTGCCGTCGCTGGAATTGTTGTCGTACACATAGATCACGGCATCCGGCAGTGCGGCGCGGAAATCCGCCACCACCTTCGGTATCGCCACCGCCTCGTTGTAGCACGGCACGATCACTGCCACCCGCGGCCTGGCTGCCACGCGGGCCGCGGACGGATCGTGCAGGGCGTCAAGCATCGTGCTCATGCGGAATCCCGGTGCTGTTGCCGCTTCATAGCGGTGCCGCGTCCGCCGGACAAACGATCGCCGCGCTGCGCCCTGCCTCCGCGCGCCCGGCCGCGTCACCCTTTGAAACTTTGTTGCGCACGCGGCAGCACCTAAGACGCCCGCACCCTTCCGACATCAAGCGCACCATGCCCGATCGCCCCGCCAAGCCGCCGCCGAACCCCGCCTGGTCGTTGATGCGCTGCGTCTTCGCCTTCGAGATCTGCCTCATCCATCTCTGCAGCCTGCTCTGGTTCAGGCCGGAGGAGGGCTGGATGGCCGAAACCATCTTCATGTCCGCCGCCCGCACCGGCACCGTCGGCTTCATGATGCTCGCCGGCGCCATCCTGGTCGGCCGCGGCCACTTCCCGGTCGGCGACTACCTGGCCGCCCGCCTGCGCCGCTGGCTGCCGATGCTGGTCCTGGCCCAGGGCCTCTATCTCGGCCTCGACCTGCTGGTCGGCGAGGAAACCCTCGCCAGCCTCTCCTGGACCGACATGGTCGAGCCCGCCTGGTACCACCTCTGGTTCTTCTACGCCCTCGGCGTCGTCTACCTCATGGTGGTCCCGATGCGCTGGTACGCCGCCCAGGCCGCCCGCCTCAGCCCGGGATACCGCCGCACCGCGCTCTGGGCCCCCGTCGCCGCCCTCGCCGCCGGCCTCGCCTGGGTCACCGCCAGCGGCGGCTTCTGGGGCGACCTGCGCCCGCTCAACCTGCTGATCTACTGCGGCTACGCCTGGACCGGCCATGTCCTCGCCACCACCTTCCCCACCGGCACTCCGTGGGCCGGGCGGCTGATGCTGCTCGGCGTCGGCGGCGCCACCATGGCCACCATCCTCGCCACCGAGTCCGCGGGCGTCCCGGTCGCCGCCTATTTCCACCGCTGCTCGGCGTTCGTCGCGATCGCCGCCGCCGGCCAGTTCCTGCTCCTGCTGCGCGCCAACACCCTCGCGTGGAGCGCACGCACCACCACCCGCCTCAACGCGCTGGCCCGCCTCACCCTCGGCATCTTCGTCGTCCACCCGCTGCTCATCGCCCTGGGCGGCTGGCCGCCGGACTGGGTGGTGGCCGGCGCGCGCGAATGGTTCACCCTGCCGGTCGCCGCCGCCACGCTCTTCGCCGCCTCCGGCCTCGTCACCTGGACCACCCTGCGCGCGCTGGCTCTCCTGCGCAGCGCGCGCCCGGCGATCTCCTAGCCCGGCGCCTGACCCGCCTCAGGCATCCTTCCACACCGGGCTTTCCGCCAGCATCGCTCCGCCATCGACGATGATCGTCTGCCCCGTCACGAACTTCGCCTCGTCGCTGGCCAGGTACAGGAACGCATGCGCCACGTCGGCCGGATCGCCCAGCGCGCCATACGGGATGAAATGCCCGATCCGATCCGCCCCATACCGCGTCTTCATCCGCGTCAGCCCCGGCGTGTCGATATACCCCGGCTCCACCCCGTTCACCGTGATGCCGAACTCCGCCAACTCCAGCGCTGCGGCCTTGATGAACCCGTTCACCGCCCCCTTGCTCGCCGAATAGGCGCCCGACCCCGGCATCGTCACCCGCGGCCCCGTCACCGACGAGGTGATCAGCAACCGCCCGCCCCCCTGCTTCGCCATGTGCGGCTGCGACGCGGCGGCCAGCCAGAAACACCCCTTCACGTTCACCGTCAGCATCGCATCGAGCAGCGTATCGTCCCGCTCCGTCACCGCATGCCGCCCCATCACGGCGGCATTGTGCACCACGATATCCAGCCGCCCCCGCCGCGCCGCGACATCGTCGACCATCGCGAACACCGCCGCCTTGTCCGCCATGTCGATCACCAGCAACTCGCCCGACCCGCCGGCGGCGGCAATGGCATCCACCGTCTCCTGCCCGGGCCCGGCGGTGCGCGTCGCCACCACCACATGCGCCCCCTCGGCCGCCAGAACCTGGGCCGTGGCGCTCCCGATCCCCTTCCCCCCGCCCGTGACAATGGCGACCTTGCCGGAAAGCCGCGGCCCGGCGCGGTGCGTAATGGGCTTCTCAGACATCGTGTTGCTCCAGGAATTGACGAATTTCAGCCAGGCACGCCTCGGTTTCCTCGACATGCGGCATATGGCTGCTGTTCTCGAAGATCACCCACCGGTTGCGCGCAATCCGATCGGCGAACGGCCGCACCACGGCCGCCGTCGCCTCGTCATGCCGCCCGCTCACCAGCAGCGTCGAGGCACGGATATGCTTCAGCTGCCCGATGATATCCCACGTCTTCAGGCTGCCGATGCAGTGGAACTCCGAAGGCCCGTTCATCGTGTGATACACGGTCGGGTCCTCGGCGATCTTCGCGAAACTCGCGGCCACCTCCGCCGGCGGCGGCTGCACCCGGCACACATGCCGCGCATAGAACGCCTGCGTCGCCGCCTCGTATTCCGGATCGCCCGTCGTCCCCGCCGCCTCATGCTTCAGCAACGTCGCCTGCACCTCCGCCGGCAACCCCGCCCGCAGCCGGTTCGCCTCCCGCACCCACAATTCCATCGAAGGCGGCGAATTCGCGATCACCAGCCCGCGCAACCCCGCCGGCTGCCGGATCGCATGCTCCGCCCCCAACATCCCGCCCCAGGACTGCCCGAGCAGATGATACGACCCCGCCATCCCCAGATGCCCCAGCACCGCATCCAACTCGTCGAGAAACAGCTGCACCGTCCAGAAATCCGCCGGTGCCTCCCGCAAATGCGTCGAATTCCCGCAGCCGAGCTGGTCGTAATGCACCACCGCCCGCTCCGCCGACGCCAGCCCCGCGAACCGCAGCGTGTAGTCATGGCACGCCCCAGGCCCGCCATGCAGCACCACCAGCGGCGGCAGGGCAGGGCGCTCCCCCCCCGTCACCCGATACCAGGTCCGGTGCCCCCGAAACGGCACATACCCCGTCTCCCTCGCCTCCGGGATCCCGATCGCATCCGCGGTCATGGCACTCTCCGCAACATCTGCCCTATGCTACCCCCCAAACACGGGAGGGCAACAACCATGGCCGACCTCATCATCCGCAACGGCACCATCGTCGACGGCACCGGCACGCCGCCATACGAAGCGGACATCGCCATCACCGCCGGCAAGATCACCGAAATCGGCAAGGTCGCCGCCAGCGCCCCCGAGGAAATCGACGCCCGCGGCAAGCTCGTCACCCCCGGCTTCATCGACCTGCACACCCACTACGACGCCCAGGTCACCTGGAGCAGCCAGGTCACCCCCAGCTCCTGGAACGGCGTCACCACCGTCCTCATCGGCAATTGCGGCGTCGGCTTCGCCCCCTGCCTGCCCGAACGCCGCCAGATGCTCGTCGAACTCATGGAAGGCGTGGAGGACATCCCCGAAGTCGTCCTCACCGAAGGCCTGCCCTGGAACTGGCAATCCTTCCCCGACTTCCTGAACGCGCTCGACGCCAAATCCTACGACCTCGACGTCTGCACCCAGGTCCCCCACTCCGCACTCCGCGTCCACGTCATGGGCGAACGCGGCGCCAACCGCGAACCCGCCACCGAAGCCGACCGCACCGAAATGGCCCGCCTCGCCGCCGAAGGCATGAAGGCCGGCGCCCTCGGCTTCTCCACCTCCCGCACCCTCGCCCACAAAACGCTCGACGGCCGCCACATCCCCACCCTGCGGGCGGAGGAAGCCGAGCTCGACGCCATCGCCAAGTCCCTCGGCACCGGCTGGATGCAGGTCATCTCGGACTTCGAGGACCTCGACCAGGAATTCGCCATGCTCCGCCGCCTGGCCCTCGGTTCCGGCCGCCCCATGACCATCTCCCTCCTCCAGCGCGAACAGCGCCCGGACGCCTGGAAAACCATCCTCGGCCACATCCACGCCTCCAACGACGCCGGTGCCAAGATCATGGGCCAGGTCATGGCCCGCCCCGTCGGCGTGATGATCGGCTTCGAAATCTCCCAGAACCCGTTCATGGACCGACCGTCCTGGAAGGCCATCGCCCACCTCCCCTTCGCCGAGAAACTCCCCCACCTCCGCAACCCCGAATTCCGCGCCCGCATCCTCGCCGAGGAAACCACCGACCCCGCTCTGAAACACCGCCTCAACACCTGGGAAAAAATCTTCCCCCTCGGCGACTCACCTGATTACGAACCCGCACCCGAAACCTCCGTCGCCGCCACCGCCGCCCGCACCGGAAAAAGCCCCGAGGAAGTCGCCTACGACCTCCTCATGCAGCGCGACGGCCGCAACATCCTCTACCGCCCCATCATCAACTACGCCGCCGGCGACCTCGAAGCCGTCAAAACCATGATGACCGACCGCCACACCATCATGGGCCTCGGCGACGGCGGCGCCCACGTCTCCATCATCTGCGACGCCTCCGCCCCCACCACCATGATCAGCCACTGGACCCGCGACCGAACCCGCGGCTCCCGCCTGCCCATCGAATGGGTCATCAAGCGCCTCTCCGCCGACAACGCCGCCGCCCTCGGCCTCTCCGACCGCGGCACGCTGGCCGTGGGCAAGAAAGCCGACCTCAACGTCATCGACCACACCAAGATCCGCGCCCACCTCCCCGAAGTCCGCTACGACCTCCCCGCCGGCGGCCGCCGCCTCGTCCAAACCACCGAAGGCTACGACGCCACCATCGTCAGCGGCGTCATCGTCCAGCGGAACGGCGAATCCACCGGCAACCTGCCGGGGCGGCTGGTGCGCGGCACAAGGTAAGGAAGGCAAGCAAGGCCTTCTTTTTGTGAACAAAAAGAAGCAAAAAAACTTCATCCGCTTGCGCCGGGAGAACCCCTCCCGGCGCTTGGCGTCATCCTGAGCGAAGCGAAGGATCCACGCGTCCTCTCTCCGTCCTCCACGCGGCTGGATCGGGCGGAGGGCAGGGCATCACACACTATTTCGGCCGACCGAAAAAAATCCTTTGAAGCGGCGTGGACGGTTAGATATTATGCCGTCAAATGTCAGTGCAGCAACCCACCCTGGCCGATCAGGTCGCCACCATGCGCGAAAGCGCGGTGCGAACCCGCGCGCCCGTCTGGCTGCCCGACGCCCTGCACGCCGCCATCATGGCCCTCCTCGCCCGCATCTTCGGCCGCCTGGAAGACATGATCCGCCTCTGGCAAGCCGGCCTCCTCCCCCCGCCCACGCCCCGCGCCACAGCACCCCGCACCACGCCTCAAGAACCGGCTACCGACCCCACCCCCCGCCACAGATCGGTGCATCGTCGCGCCCGTTCCGTCCCAAGCCGGAGCCTCACGCTCGCCGCTCCACGTCCCACCTCCACACCGAGCGCCACGCCGCCCCTGCATCAGAAAACGGGTCGCGTGAAGCGGCCCATCATCAGTCTCCCGCCACTTCGCCCAGGAATGCAGCACGGCCCGCCCGCGCCGTTTCGTGCATCGAAACCGTCCTTTTTGGCAACGGGAACCTGCGTCCTATTCAATCCGTTATCGTAATAAAAAAGGGCGCCATTGTATGTTTTCTCTCTTCCTGCCCAACATTCGCGCCTGCGCGCCGCAGGACTCTCCCTGCGACATGAACCAAGCGCCGGAGATGAAATGCGCCGCTTTCGCTGGCTGATTGCCGTCCTGTTCGGCGCCTTGCTGTTCGGCCTCATCATCCTTTCCCAACCGGCCCCGCGCCCCGGGGCACAGATCGCGTATTCCGATTTGATGGCCGAAGCCGAAGGCGGCAATGTCCGCGACGCCGTCATCGCCGGTCGCTCGCTGCATGGCCGCCTGCGCGACGGTCGCGCCATCCGTGCCTATCTGCCCGTCGAACCGGACCGTCTCGTCGAGCACCTGCTCGCGTCCCACGCCTACGTTGTCGGCACTCCCGCGGAAGACGACGTCAACCCGCTGCTGCACTACCTCCTGGCCTGGCTGCCCTACCTGCTCTTTCTGCTGGCCTTCCGCAGCATCGGCATCCGTCTGGTAACCCGCCACGACCAAGCCTGGGCCGACCGCATCCGCGACCTGGAGACCCGCCTCGCCGCGGCAGAATCAAAAGCCGCGCCGCCCTGACAAAATCCTTGGCGCCCTTCCCTTGTCTGCCTTGGTGTCTTTGCGTTGAATCTTCCTAATCGTCCCCCCCGGGCACCCCCTTCGTCGTCGAATACTCGAAGTGCAGCGCCGTATCCGGAAACACGATCGGATGGATGGCATGTGCCGCCATCGCCGCCTCCGAGAACCCCTGCAGGATGAGCTTCAGCTTCCCCGGATAAACCGCCACGTCCCCGATCGCGAACACCCCGGGCACGTTCGTCTCGCAGGTCGAAGGCGTCACCAGCACATGGTTCCGTTCCAACCCGAGCCCCCACCCGGCGATCGGCCCCAAATCCATCGACAGCCCAAAGAACGGCAGCAGCACATCCGCCGCCAGCATCCGCGTCCCGCCATCGAGATCGGCAACTTCCACCGCCTCCAGCACCCCGCCCGCCCCATGCAGCGCGTGCAGCTGGTAGGGGATTACCATCTCCACCTCGCCCCGCGCCGCCGCCGCGTCGAGTTGCCCCGCTGTCTCCGGCGCCGCCCGGAACTTCGCCCGCCGATGCACCACCTGGATCGAAGCCGCCACGCCCCGCAACGCCAACGCCCAGTCTACCGCCGAATCGCCCCCCCCGGCGATCACCACCCGCTTGCCCCGCAAATCCTCCCGCCGCCGCACGTAGTACTGAACGCCGCCTGAAGCCTCGTAGGCCGGAAGCCCCTCCAGCGGCGGCCGGTTCGGCCCGAACGCCCCGGCCCCGGCCGCCAGGATCACCGCCTTGCACCGGATCGTGTCGCCCTGGTCCGTCCCAAGCTCGAACCCGCCCACCGACCCGTCCAGCCGCTCCACCCGCCGCCCCAGCAGCTTCCCCGGCGAGAACGGCGCGATCTGGCGCTCAAGCTGCGCGATCAGCTCCGCCGCCTCGATCGCCGGATGCGCCGGAATGTCGTAGATCGGCTTTTCCGGGTACAGCGCCGTGCATTGCCCGCCCAACTCGCCGAGCGCATCCACCAGCACGCAGCGCAGCTTGAGCATCCCAAGCTCGAACGCCGCGAACATGCCCACCGGCCCCGCCCCCACGACCGCCACGTCGGTCTCGATCACCTGGCCCATTGCGTCCCGCCTCAAGAATCCAATGTCATTGTGCCCCGCCGCGCCGCTCGGGCAAAATCCCCCCGATGCACCTCGCCCTCCCGAGTCCGGCCGCCACCCACGCCCTCGCCGCCCGCGTCGCTTCCCAGGTGCGCCCGGGCGACGCGATCCTGCTGGAAGGCCCGCTCGGCGCCGGCAAGAGCGAGTTCGCCCGTGCCTTCCTGCGCAGCATCACCGCCAACCCCGCCCTCGAAGTCCCGAGCCCCACCTTCACCCTGGTCCAGACCTACGACTCGCCGCGCGGCCCGATCCACCACTTCGACCTCTGGCGCCTCGACGGCCCCGCCGCCCTTGAGGAACTGGGCTGGGACGAACTGCGGCGGGACATCGTGCTGGTCGAATGGCCCGACCGCCTCGCCGACCTCGCCCCGCCCGACGCCCTGACCATCCGCCTCGCCCACGCCGGGCCCGACGCCCGCGACGCCGAGATCGACGGCTGGGCAGGGCGCCTCGCATGACCGCCCCCAACCTCGCCGCCCTCCCGTTCAACGCCCCCTTCCTCGATTGCATCGCCGAGACCTGGCTGCGCACCCACGGCACCGACGGCCCCGGCCTGATCCTGCTCCCCACCCGCCGCGCCGCCCGCACCCTGGCCGATGCCTTCCTGCGCGCCAGCAACGGCCAGCCCCTGCTGCTGCCCCGCATCACCGCCATCGGCGCGCTGGACGAAGCCCCGCTCGCCCTGTCCGGCGCGCTCGACCTGCCGCCCGCCGTCGACCCCACCCACCGCCTTGCCGCCCTCACCCGCCTGGTGATGGCCCTCCCGCAGGAACACCTCGCCGGCGCCGCCGACCGCGCCTGGCGCCTGACCCGCGAGCTCGCTTTGCTAATGGACCAGGCC
>CAMDGX010000130.1 GCA_945897825.1 Asaia bogorensis
GGGTCGGCGCGCAGGCCGCCGATCATGTGTTCCACCACGCCGGTCTTGAGGCCGAGCAGGACCAGCAGGGGGGCGAGCACGGCGGCGACGGTGAGGGCGACGCCGGCGAACAGGGCGAAGTCGTGGCGCATGTCGGCCAAGGCCAGGCGGGCGGCGAGGAGGGGTTTCATCGCGCGGCCCTGGCCTGGCGGGCGACTGCCACGGCACCTTGTGCGCCACGCGTGATCTCGAAGGCGACGACGGGCAGGCGCAGGCGCTCGGCGGCGTCGTGGTCGTGGGTGGCGACGATCAGGGCGGCACCCTCGGCGCGGGTTTCGGCGAGCAGCAGGTCCATGACCTCGACGGCGAGCGAGGGGTCGAGCGCGCTGGTGGGTTCGTCGGCCAGGACGAGGGGGGGCTGGTGGACCAGGGCGCGGGCGATGGCGACGCGCTGGCGTTCGCCGACCGAGAGGGCGTGGGGCATGCGGTCGAGGTGGTGGGCGACGCCGAGGCGGCGGGCGAGGGTTTCGACGCGGTCGGGGGCGGGACGGCCGGCGATCTCGGCGGGGAGTGCGATGTTGCGGCGGACCGAGAGGAAGGGCAGCAGGCCGCCGGTTTGCAGCACGTAGCCGATGTGGTGGGCGCGGGTGCGGTCCTGGATCGCGGTGCCGCCGCGCCAGGGGGCGGAGAGGTCGATCGCGGCGGTGCCGTCGGGCGCGAAGGCGAAGCGCGCGGCGCCGTCGGGCGGCAGGGCGAGGGCGAGGAGATCCAGCATTGTGCTCTTGCCGCTGCCGGACTTGCCCAGCAGGGCCAGGCTGGCGCCGGGGGCGAGGGCGAGGCCGGGGACCTCGAGCCGGAAGGCATAGGCGCCGGCGCGGCGAGTGACGTGGAGGTCGCGGATGTCCAGCAGGGGGGTCACGATTGGCCCGGCACTTCAGGCGCGAAGAATAGCAAGGCTGGGCTCTGCCCAGACCCGCCTGGTCCGGCGCGCGTCTTCGCGCGACGGGCCGAGCCCCTGGACCTCAGTATTGGGGTTCCAAGGGCCGCCGGCCCTTGGTGGGTCCAGGGTGAAACCCTGGCCTTGCCTGTATCTGGCCTTTTCTTCGAGCCTAAGAGGCGCGGGATCATGGCAGGGCCGAGAGCGGGACGGGGTAGACTGCCTCGCCCGGGTCGCGGCCGCCGTCGAAGGCTTTCCACAGTTCCGGCGTGCGGTTGAAGTCCTGGTAGAGGCGCAGGCGGGATTCGAGCTTGTCGAGGAACTCGGTCTGGGCGCCGCCGCCCATGGTGCGCCAGCTGTTGCGGTCCATCGTGGCGACCTCGGAGACGTAGGGCAGGTCGTCGAGGTATTCGCCGAGCACGCCGCCGAGGCTTTCCAGGCCGCGCTGGCGCAGGGCCTCGGGGTCGCGGGCGAGGTGGGCGGCGACGGTTTGCAGGCGGTCGAACATGGCGTCGCCGCCGAGCATGCCGGAGCGGCCCTCGTCGATGATGAAGCGCAGGGACTGGGCGAGGTCGTTCAGCTGATTGCGCGTCAGCAGCACGCGCACTTCGAGGCACTCGGGCGGGTTGGTGCCCTTGTAGCCGTCCGACGCCCAGGCGCGGACGAGGTCGGGGGCGGCGGAGCGGTCCTGGCGGCCGATCCAGGCCAGGCGCAGGGCGTGGCCGATCATGGCGGCGCGATCCTCGGGGGCCGGGGGCGTGCGGCTGGCCTGGGCGGCGGCCTGGTCGGTGCGCACGGCGCGCAGCTTGCCCAGCATGTCGCGCACGGTGCGGTCCAGCGCCTCGGGGTCGCCGTTGGCCACCGGGAAATACTGCGGGCCGAGGGTGGGCAGCGGCATGGAGGTGAGGGTGGTGTACTGGCGCTCGGCGTAGCCGTGGTTGTTGCCGCCCTGTGGGGTTTTCAGGTGCAGCGCCATGAGCGCGACGCCGGCGGCGCGGGCCTTCTCGCCCAGTTCCTCCGCGCGCATGCGGGTGGCGGAGAAGCGGTCGTTGGCGGCGAGACCGCCGGCATCGGTGACGAGGATGACGACGCGGCCCTGGATCTCGCCCCAGTCCAGCGTGTCGATGGCGCTGGCGATGCCGGCGAAGCTGTCCTCGTTGAAGGAGAGGCTGTCGACGTTGGTGGCCTTGATGTCCTGGATCTTGCGGATGAAGCCGGGCGCGTCGGTGCTGTCGGCGAACTTGGCGAAGGTTTGGGTGACGTATTCCAGGCGCGACTGGCGCTCGATGCTGTTGCGGAAGCCGATCAGGGCGTAGCGGGTGGGGGCGCCGGGCTCGGCGGCGGTGGCGCGGACGAATTCGCTGAGGGCGGCGCGGACCTTGTTGATGTAGGGGTCCATCGACAGCGTGGTGTCGACGACGAAGGCGATGCCGACGGAGAAGGGGGCCTGCCGACCCGGTGCCTCGTTGGACAGCGGGATCGAGGCGACCTCCATCATGCGGTATTCGCGCCCGTCCTGGAACGCGACGCTTTCGGCCTGGAGGATCGGCAGCAGGTAGAACTGGCGCTTGATGTCGATGTGCTCGGCGGGCTCGATGGCGACGACCGGGAAGTTGTCCGGGCGTTGCGGGCGCTGGGCGATGGCGGTGAGCTGGCGCGCTTCCTGGGGCGGGGCGGCGCCGCCGAGCATGGCGAGCAGGGTGTCGCGGTCGCGGAAGAACAGGGTGCGCTCGCGGCCGGCGGGGCTGTGGAAGGCGGCGGTCATGGTGTGCTGCCAGGGGATGACCTGGTCCTCGCCCAGCCAGCCGAGCGTGGCGCCGCGGCTGGCGGGGCCGACCTCGACCCAGGATTTGCCGTCGGCGCCGGCCTGGCGGGCATAGACGAACAGCGGTGTGAGCGGGCCGGCGGGGTCGCCCGCGGGGGCGGCGCCGGGTTGCGGGCGGTAGGCGGCGCCGGGGCGGGTGAGGACGCGCTGGCGCAGGGTGCGCTTGCCGGGGATCAGCATCGCCTCGCGGGCTGCGGCCTGTTGGGCGCGGGCGGGGTGGGGGAGGGTAAGCTGCGTGGTGCCGGCCAGCAGCGCGGCGCTGGTGGCGGTGAGGAGGTGGCGGCGGCGCAGCGTCATCGGCATGTCTCCTGCGTCGGTCACGTGGTGTGCGTCATTGGATGCCCGCGGCGGTGAGGGCGGCGCGGGCGCGGTCGGCGGCGGCGGGGTCGGTGCCGGTGGCTTCCTGGCGCAGGCGGGCGACCAGGGCGTCGCGGGCGGTGCGGGCTTCGGCGAGGCCGGCTTCGGCGGCCTTGCCGAACTCATCGAGCGCGCGGGCGGGGTTGGCGGCGCTGAGCGGGCCGCCGGGCTTGAAGGTGGCGGGATCGTAGAGGCGGCCGAGGGCCAGGCGGGCCTGCGGGTGGTTGTGGCCGCTGGCCGCGACGCTGAGCAGGCTGACGGCGAGGTTGCCGGCGCGGGGTTCGCCCGGTTGGCGCAGCAGGGCCTCGGCGAGGCGGGTCTGCTCGGCGGGCGGCAGGGCGCGCAGCATGTCCGGGGTGCACTTGCCGGCGAGCACGTCGGCGGCTTCGGCGCAGTCGGGGTTGGCGGGGGGCGCCGGTGCGGGTGCGGGCGCCGGGATCGCGGCTTCCTCCACCGGGGGTTCGGTTGGGCGCAGGAACCACCACGCGGCGCCGCCGCCGGCCAGCAACAGTAGCACGGCGACGATGATCGCGATGGTTCGGGTGCCGGTGCCGGGGCCCGGGGGAGGTGGCGGCGGCGGGGGTGGGGGAGGGGGCGGCGGCGGCGGATCGACCGGAACGGGCGGGCGGATGATGGTCGGCTCCTCCACCACCGGGGGCGGCGGGGGCTCGGGCTTGGGTTCCGGCTTCGGCTCGGGCTTCGGTTCGGGCTTGGGCGCCGGGGGCGCGGCGGCGGGCCATTCGTCGTCCTCGCCGGGTGGGGGCGGGGGGGCCTTGCCGCGCGGGATCGGCGGCCAGATCTCGGTGCCTTCGATGTCGGTGCCGGGCAGGGTGATGCGCACCGGGGTGTTCGGCAGCACGTGGAACGAGATTTCGGCGCCGAAGCACAGCCAGAGCTCCGCGCCGCGTTTTTCGATCAGGCGCGGGCGGATGCCCTTGCTGTCGACCGCCCAGCCATGCAGGCCGAGGCGGGTGTTCTCGGCGCCGAACCGTTCCAGCAGCACGCGCGGCACTTCGGGCAGGTGCGGCGGCGGGCTGAACACGAAGGCGCCGGTCAGCACCCCGTTCGGGTCGTCGCTGATCTGGGCGATGCGGAATTCCACGGTCGTCGCGCTCCGGCTCTACATCGGGCGGCGCTACAGCAGCGCCAGGACGGCGCCGAGCGCCTCGTTCTGCTTCTGGTCGACCATGCCGCCGCCATCCTGCTCGAAGACGTTGCGCCGCACCGCGTCGCCCAGCACCGTGACCCAGGAGAGCACGAAGAGCGGGCCGAACGGTTCGGGCTCATCGCCGATCTCGAAGCCGGGCTGGGGCGGCGCGGTGGGGGTGAAGGCGAGCAGGCCCTCGCCGAGTTCCGGCCGGTCGGCGGCCAGCTCGCCGGCGTGGTTGGTGCCGAGGAAGTTCACGTGCTCGTTGACCACCTGGGAGACCGCGACGGCCCAGCGGTCGGCCGACTGGTCGAAGCGCAGGCCGCCCTTGATGCGGCCCAGGGCGTCGCCGATGCGGGCTTGCAGGCGGCAGCGCCCGGCGGTGGCGACCATCTCGGCGACCAGGGCATCGGCGGTCGGGCCGTCGAAATCGAAATAGCGGTAGAGGTTCGATTCCGTGGAGAAGCGGCGCAGCTTGGCGATCCAGGCGGAGAGCAGGGCGGCGGCGCGGTCCTGCATCGCCTCGCCGGCCGCGCCGTTCTCGGTGGGGGGCGGGGCGCCGCCGGCCTTGGTCTGCAGCATGCCCATCAGCCGCGACACCGAGCCGCCGCCGGGGCGGGTCGGGGCGGCGCGCGTCGTGGTGCCGCCGGCGGGGGAGGCGGGGGCGGGCAGGGCGCGCAGCAGCACCTCGCGCGCCTCGGACGGCGTGAGGTGGAACTGCGACAGCAGGAGTGCGAAGCGGCCGGCATCGCCGTTGGCGACCAGGAGGTCAAGCACCGGCTGGAGGGCGGCGAGGCGCTTCTGGTATTCGGCCTCCTTGTCGTCGCCGACATGCCATTCCGACAGGCGGCGGCGCATGTCGGCGCGCAGGATGGCGATCTGGTTGGAGAGCTGGTTCAGCTTCAGCTCCGGCCGGCAGACCGGGCCGAGCGATTCGACCAGGTAGCTCATGCCGGCGTCGTTGATGCGGAACACCTCCGACCAGGCTTTCTCCGGGTTGCGCACGTGGCGGCGGATGCCGGGGTTGGCGGAGAACTCGCGGCCCCAGCGCTCGACCTTCTCGGGAATGCCGGGCAGAAACTCGCCTTCCACGCCGTCGTCGGTCAGGCGCGAGAGGGATTGCGACTTGCCGGGGTTGCGGGCGAGCAGCGTGTTGGTGAAGGGCTGGCCGGGGTGCCAGTTGTCCAGCCAGCCGTTCGCCTCCTGGAGCGGTTGCAGCAGGCTGGCCTTCACGCGCGCTTCCCACAGGTCATCCGACGCCATGGAATCGTCGCGGCCCGGGGTGCGGTTGAAGTGCATGTCCATGCGGGTGAGCATGATGAACAGCGCCGTCTCGACCCGGGCGCGCGCCTCGGGCGAATTGCCGTGGGTGCGGTTGATCCAGTTGCGGATCGACTGGCGGATGGTGGCATCGAAGGCGTTGTTGCTTTCCTTGATGCAGAGCAGCAGGGCGTTCAGCTCGCGCTCGGCGGCGTAGCGTTCGAACAGGTAGGCGACCTTGCCGCGCAGGAAGAACTCGCCCAATGCGTTGGCGCGGGCGTTGATCTCCAGGCCGTGGTCCTTGCCGGTGCGTTCGCGGGCGCCGGGGAAGTCGAGCAGGTCGGTGGCCTCGAAGATCGGCCAGGGCAGTTCCGACATGGTGATCTGCAGTTCGGCGATCAGCGCGGTGAGTTCCGGGCGCGTCAGCGTGCAGCGGGCGCCGTTCTGGGCGGTGATCTCGATCTTGGTCTGGCCGGTGTCCGCCAGGTGGTCGAGCGTGTCGACCTTCAGCACGCTCTCGGTCTTGGGCACCAGGGCGACGATGGGGGCCCAGGCCTCGCGGTCGAAGCGCAGGGCTTGCAGCCGGGCGGTCAGGCGGGTGAGCACGTCGGTGAACGGGGCGAAGCGATTCCACAGCAGGGCGTAGACATCAACGCGCCGGGCGAGCGGCAGGCGCGGCAGGATGGCGGCCATGCGGTCCCAGAACGGGCCGGAGCGGATTGCCTGGGCGTCGGCGAAGCCGCGGAACTCGTTGTCGCAGTATTTGGCGAGGTCCCAGATGTCCTCCTGGCGGACCTCGTTGTTCTCGGCGGCACCACCGGCCTCGCGTTCGGCCGCGCCCAGCACCTCGGCGATCGCCTCGGTGAGGCCGGCGCTGGCCTTCTCGGCATCGAGCGCGTCGCAGAACCAGGAATTGGCCAGGATCTTGACCAGGTCGACTTCCGACAGCAGGCGCAGGCGGACCGGGAAGCCATCCGGCCCCTTCTCGCGGCGCATGGTGAAGCGGGTGACGAGGCCGGTGGCCTCCTTGTCCGATTCCGGGTTGATGTCGGCCAGGAAGCCGCGCGGGCGGTCCAGCTCGGCGGTGAGTTCCTTGCCGGAGGGGCGGGCGAGGGTGGAGATCAGGTAGGACTTGCCCGCCTGGGACAGGCCATAGACGCCGACGGCCACCGGGCGCTCGGCGGCGATCTTGAGCTTGGTGGCCTCGACGGCGGCGAGGCGGAACTCCTTCTCCAGCACCGGGCGCTGGGCGGCGATTCGGTCCGGGTAGGCGCGGAACCAGGCGAGCGCGCCCTGGGCGGCGCGCTCGGTGTCCTGGCACTGGCGGACGAGGGCCTGGGTGGCGGCGGCGGCGGCGTCGGACATGGGCTAGCCCCCCGTATGGTCGTCGGCCAGGGCGGCCAGGATGGAATCGAGGGTGGCGAGCTGGCCGGCATCGAGCCAATGGCTGCCTTCGTCGCCGGGCAGGGTTTGCAGGCTGCGCACCAGCGTGCCGGGGCGCAGCGGGGAGCCGCGGGCGTCCATCACCGAGGTTTCGTCGATCTCGAACTCCATCGCATCGCCGTCGGGGTCGCGGGTGAGGCGGCGGCGCAGGGTGAAGGACAGCGGCAGCGCCACGCCGGCGGCGGCCTCGGCCCCGGAGAACTCGATGCGGTAGAGCGGGCTCGCCGGCCAGCGCTCGGCGGCGAACTGCTTGAAGCCGAGGAAGGAGCGGCCGGAGAAGGTGAGCGGGCGCTCGCTTTCCTCGGTCTCGCCCTGCGCGTCGGGGTCGGTGGCGATGGCAGTGGTGAGGTCGCGGAACAGCACGCGGTCGTCGCGGATGCGGCGGTCGGATTCCATCAGGCCGACATAGCGGGCGGTGGAGCGCATGGTGAACTTGTCGGTCAGCGCGAAATTGTCGAGCTGGCCGCCGCGCAACAGCCGGTAGAGCATGGCACCGACGGCGACCGTGGTCTTGGGGTCGAAGATGCGGCCGGTGCCGTCGGCGAAGGGATACCAGGCGCCGACGCGATACTGGTGCATCGGCTGGACGCGGTGCGGCTCGATGGCGAGCGAGGCGGTGACCATGGCGGAGACCGCCGGCCAGCGCGCGCCGCGGCCGGAGAGCAGCAGGATGTCGCAGCCGAAGCGGTTGACGATTTCGCACAGCGGCTCGATCGCTTCCTGCAGCGTCTGGCTGACGGTGGCGTCGATGGCGGCGAAATCCAGCTCCAGCGCGACCTGCTCGATGTCGAAGCCGCGCACGCCAAGCTCGGCCACCCGCCCGTTCATCCAGGCGGCCGCGCGCAGCCCGGCGGGCTCAGGGGCGGCGCCGCGGGTGACTGGCACGACGGCGGACAGGCCCGCGCTGCGGGCGCCGAGGAACTGGCCGATGGTGCGCGTTTCCACCCCGCCCGACGCCATCGGGTTCCAGCCCTCGTATTCCGACAGCAGGCCGAGGGCGGCGGCGGCGAACACATGGTTCAGCACCAGGCGGCGGGCCTGGCGCTCCGGCTCGGTGCCGGCCGGGACGCGGAACAGCGAGACGAGGAATTGCTGCGCGCGCTCGGTGCCGAGCGTGCCGCCGCCGTACTCGGCTTCGGCCAGTGCCCGGCGGAGTCCGGGCATCACGTGGCGCATCACCACGGTTTCCAGCACGTCGTCGCCGGCGAGGCGGAACCCCTCGCGGAACTCCTCCTGCGGCACCACCACGCGGTCGGTCAGCGTGTAGGTGTAGATGGCGAGATCGGTGGTGCCGCCGCCGACATCGATCGAGCCGATGCGCAGGGAGGGGCGCTCGGTGCCGCCGATGGAGCGCTTGCGGCCGACGAGGTCGAAATAGTCGGGCGCGTCGCCGCGATAGGCGTGGCTGATCTGGTCGTAGAGATAGACGATCTGCGTCGCCGTCGCCTCGTCCAGCTTGGCCTCGACATCGAGCACGCGCGGGGCCGGGTCGGCGGTGACGTCCTTGAGCAGGAAGGCGGCGGCGCGGGCGCGCTCGCGCACCTTGCGGACCTCCTCCAGCGGCATGGCCGGCGGAAGAGTCAGGATCAGGCTGGAGATGCGGCGGGGGGCGGACATGTCCTGCCGGCCGTAGCGCGCGGCGTAGGAGTTCACCTGGGCACGCGCCTGGAGCAGCACTTCCAGCAGGAACAGGGTGAACAGGCTGGCGCGGCTGAACAGCGGGCGGAGCGCGATGCCGCTACGCTTCTTCATCGACAGCACGGTGCCGTCCTCGGCGAGGAAGCGCAGGTAGCTGCCGCGGATCACGCCCTCGGCGTCGGTCGCCGGGTTGAAGCGCCAGGGGGTGAGGCGGGGCTTCTCGTCCCACAGGTAGCGCTTGGGGCTCGACAGCCCGGTCTGGCCTTCGTTGCCGCGGTTCATGGCGGACAGCCGCAGCGCCTCGGGTCCGACGCGCACCGGGCTCGGCCAGTCGAAGGCGTTGCCGCGGCCGGATTGCAGCGACCATTCCTCCTTGCCGAAGGCGGCGCGGGCGAATTCCACCCGGCTTTCGAAGGGCAGGTCGGAGGTTTCCTCGGGCTGGGAGATGTCGCGCAGCTGGAGGCGGTAGGAATCGGCGATCGAGCGGTCGCGGCCCGGCGTCTGCTCGACCAGGAAGCCGCAGGAGCGCGAGTTGCCGAGGTCCAGCACCAGGTCGACATTGATGAAGCCCGCCCCGCCCTGGCGCTCGGCGGCGGCGATGTCGATCAGGCGCACCGGGCGCACCACCTGCGTCTCCTCCAGCAGGGCGAGGAGCGTGAGGTAGGCGGCGAAGTGGCGGCAGCCGATATTGGCGTCGGGCGGCAATTCGCGCCCGTTGCTGTCGCGCTCGCGATACAGGTCGGCCAGCCAGCCGCGCACCCAGGTGAGGTCGAGCATCCAAGCGACCTCCTCCATGCGGGAGGCCATCTGGAAGCGGGCGGTCTCGCGGTCCCACGGGGTGACGAAGCCGGCGCCGGGGGTGCGCGGGGTGGTTGCGGTGTCGAAGGCCAGCACGGCGCGGTGGGTGTGGCCTTCGGCCTCCTTCGGCGCCAGTTCCACGATGCGGATGCGCGCCCAGTTCTGCGGGCCCGGGGCGAGGCGGCGGCGGCCGGGCGGGCCGTCCACCTCCACCTGGAGGAACGGGATCGGCACCCACTTGCCCAGGAACGGCGCCAGGGCGGCGCGCGTGTCGACGGTGTAGCGGCCTTCCTCGTCGGCCGAGACGAACAGGGTGCGCCCGTCGCTGTCGTAGCCGTAGCCGCCCTCGTCGGGGGCGGCGCGCAGCGGCTTCAGCGCGGCGAGACCCTCGGCCAGCGGCACTTCGTACCAGTCGCGGCTGATCCGCACGCCGTCCAGCGGCAGCGGCACGTCGATGAACTGGATGCCGGAATTCGGCACCAGCGGGATATCGGCGCCGGCACCGCCACCGGGCAGGCGCGGCAGCTCGGTATAGGGCTTGATCATGCGAACCTGTCGGTCATGCGGCGATAGAACAAAGTGTGGGACACCACATTACCGGCTGCCCGCCCGCGGCGCCAATTCGGGGCGGGGGATGCATGCCTGGGGCGGCGGCGTGCGCAGCGCCTCGGCCACCATCCGGCCGACATCGGCGCCCTGGCCGGCCGCCACCACCCGCCCGCCGGTGGCTTCCGCCAGGCACGACGCCTGCTCGTTGCGCGCGATGTCGATCACGGTGATCGACAGCAGCGGGTCTGCCGCGCGGGCGGTGCGGGCGGCCTCGCAGGGGTCGGCACGACAGGTGTCGGTCCCGTCGGTGACGACCACGACGAAGCCGGGCGTGCCGGCTGGGCGTCCCTTCACGGCGGCCGCCGCGCGGCTGATCGACAGCGCCAGCGGCGTGCCGGACGCATCGGGCCGCAGCGCGCGCAGGGCCGATTGCAGCGGCGCGCGCTGGAGGTTGTCGTAGCGGCCGACCGGCACCACCGAGCACTGGGTCTGCTCCACCCGCTCGGCATTGAAGGAGCCGAAGCTGAACAGGTGGACGCGGGCGCGGCGCGGCAGCGTGTCCAGCACCGCCAGCGCCGTGCGCCGCGCCTCCTCCATCCGTTCCTGGCCCTGCGGCGTGCGGCCCATCTCGGCGATCATGCGGTCGTTGCCGCGGGTTTCGGTGATCGGGCCGGCTTCCTTCTCGATCTCGGCCATCTTCGCCCGCTCGCCCGCCGCATCCATCGCCGCCGGCCAGCGCATGGAGGCCGAGGTGTCGACGATCAGCGCGACATCGACCGCCTCCGGCTCGGCGCAGACCTGGCACTGGGCGCGGCGGCGGGAGGATTCGCTCTCGAGCTCCGCGATGCGCCGGCGCAGCTCCATCTCCTCCATGCGCAGGCTGCCGTCGTCGATCGGCGGCACCGGGCACAGCGCGGCGCGCGGGGTCGCGGCCTGCGAGAGCGCGTAGGCGATCGAGGTGCCCCACCACACCGCCAGGGCCGCGAGCGGCAGGCCGACGGCCACCGCCGCGACGGCGAGCGCAATCAGGAAGCGGCGGCGGCGCTGGCCGGCGTCGTGCGAATGGTCGCTCATGGCACCGTGAACTCCGTCACGTTCTGCACGCCCGCGCCGGTGGCGGTGCCGCGCACCTCGCGCCGTTCGCCGGCGATGGTCACGCGCACCGTGAACGGCACCGGGGTGCGGCGCTCGGCGTAGTCGAAATAGTGCACCTGCACGCGGTAGGTGCCCGGCGGCGGCTTGGCCGCCCAGACAACGTTCTCCACCGGCTCGCCGGAGCCGCGGCCGCCCTGGGCGTTCATGTCGACATCCAGCACGCCGCCGCAGGCCTGGGTCCGCTCGAAGTAGATGTGCCCGTTGTTGGGGCAGCGCACATGCAGGTCGAGGTCGGCCGGGCCGTTCCAGACCAGCGAGACCTGGTATTCGCCGCTCTTGGCGCGCTCGCGCTCCAGCCGCTGGTCGATCTCGCTGCGCTGCTGCGGGGGCGGCGGCGGCGGGGCGGCCTGGGGCACGGGGCGGGGGATGGCGGCGAGGCGGCATTGCTGCACGCGGCC
>CAMDGX010000131.1 GCA_945897825.1 Asaia bogorensis
CGTGGCTGACGGTTCAGCCGCGGTGCAAATGGACAAAAGTTTTTTGGTTCTTTTTTTCAAAAAAGAACGCGCTTGCTTGCTAGATATCCGCCGGGGGCATGCGCCACATGCCGGCTTCCCAGCCGGCGGCGTAGCGGTTGTTGGTGTTGTCGGGGTTCCGGTTGACCAGGGGGCGGGCGAACATCGGGTGGCGCATGGAGCGGACCTCGTGCTCGATGGTGCTGAGGACGCGGCCGGTGTCGAGGCAGATGATGTCCTGGAAGCGGTATTGGCTTTCGTTGGATTCCTCGGTGATGAGACCGCGTTCCTTGAGCTTGCGGTGGGGGCCGGAGAAGTCGGCGAAGGCGACCTGGATGTGGTGGCCGTCGAAGGGGACCGACGCCCCCCCATCTTTTCCATTGGGGGTTTCGCGGTAGAGGACGCTTTCGGAGAGGCCGATGGGGATGCGGGCGAACTTGCCCTGGCTGTCCTCGCCGACGGTGCCGCCGGACTGGATGATCTCCTGGTAGAAGCGGACGATGCCTTCGGATGATCCGGGAAGGGCGTCGACCTCGACATAGGGCATGCCGAGGTTCATGCGGCCGAAGCGGGCCTGGTTGGGGGCGTGGACCCGGATGGCGTTGCCCCAGGGGCAGGTGACTTCGGTGGTGTCGCCGCTGCGGGTGTAGGCGAATTTGGTGCCTTCGAGGCGCGGGGCGACGGTGCGCAGGCGGGCTTCGAGGGCGTCGGGGTCGGGGATGACCAGGCCGGTGGTGCCGCGCAGCACCTGGGCGGGGCCGACGGGGAGGTGGAACTGGCTGATGCCGACGTTCACCCACATGTTGTCGACGCCGGTTTGCAGGTAGGGGTCGCGGGTGAGGCCGAGGCCCTGGATGTAGAACAGGATGGCCAGGCGCTGGTCGGGCACGCGGACGTTGACGTGGCCGAGCTCGACCATGTTTCCGACGTCTTGGGTGGTGCGGTCGTAGACGGGTTTCTGTGGCTGCGCGTCCATGGATGGCTCCCGGTGATTTCTTATGTGCCGGTCCAGACCGGCGGCCTTTTGGCGAGGAAGGCGTCGATGCCTTCGGCGGCATCGTGGGCCATCATGTTGCGGGTCATGACGGCGGAGGCGTACGCGTAGGCGTCCGCCAGCTGGAGTTCGGCCTGGCGGTAGAAGGCCTCCTTGCCGATGGCGACGGTGAGCGGGCTTTTGCCGGCGATCTGGGCGGCGAGGGCCTGGGTGGCGGCGTCGAGGTCCGCCTCGGGGACGACGCGGTTGACGAGGCCGATCTCGCGGGCGCGCGGGGCGTCGATCATGTCGCCGGTCAGCAACATTTCCATCGCCTGCTTGCGGGGCACGGCGCGGGAGAGGGCGACCATGGGGGTGGAGCAGAACAGGCCGATGTTCACGCCCGGGGTGGCGAAGCGGGCGGTGTCGGCGGCGACGGCGAGGTCGCAGCTGGCGACGAGCTGGCAGCCGGCGGCGGTGGCGACGCCGTGGACCTGGGCGATGACCGGCTTGGGCAGGTTCACCACGCGCAGCATCATCTGCGAGCAGAGCCTGAAGGTGGCCTCGGCGCTGGCCTGCTCGGGGTTGCCGCGCATTTCGCGCAGGTCGTGGCCGGCGCAGAAGGCGGGGCCGGCGCCCGCGATGACGACCACCTTCACCGAGGGATCGGCGGCGATGGCGACCAGCGCGTCGTCCAGCGCCTGCATCAGCGCCATGGAGAGGGCGTTGCGCGCCTGGGGGCGGTTCAGGGTAAGGCGGGCGATGCCGGCCTCGTCGTGGCGCAACAGGGGTGCGTCCTGCACCGTCGTGTTCATGCTCAGGTCCTCCGCGCTGCGATGTTGGGTCTTTTCGCCGCGCGGGGGAAGGGTTTGCTAGGGGCGCTTGGCGAGCCAGGCGCGCATCTGGACGATCTCCTTCTCCTGCGAGGCGATGATCTCCTCGGCGAGCTTGCGGATCTCGGCGTCCTTGCCGTGCTGGAGCAGGACGCGGGCCATGTCGATGGCGCCCTGGTGGTGGGCGATCATGCCGGCGACGAAGTCGCGGTCGGCGTCGCCGGTGAAGCGGATGTCCATGTCGCGGTGCATGCGGTCGTTGGCTTCGCGGAAGGCGCGGGTGGAGGGGCTGTCGGGCGTGGCGGCGGCGGCGGCGGGGCGGCCGTGGTGCTGGTGGGCGCCCTGGGCGTGGGCGGCCAATGGGGCGAGAAGGAGAGCAAGGAGAATGAAGCGCATTCCATGGGTTCCCTTAGGAAGGAAGATTCTTCTTTTTCTGGAGAAAAAGAAGCAAAAAGACTTTTCATCCATTTACACCGTGCGTAACGGTTCATGCACCCCGCAGACGGATGAAAGTTTTTTGGTTCTTTTTTTCAAAAAAGAACCGCTTGCTTGCTACTCCCGCCAGGACGGGTCCGCGCGATCGAGCAGGCGCAGCAGGGCGGGCCATTCCTTGCGGCCATAGGTGCGGGTGGCGGAGGGGGCGTACATCGCTGCCGATTTGTCGACGATGTGCTGCGGCAGGGTGTTGAGCGGCGTGTTGCAGGACATGGCGGCGACCTGGGCCTGGCAGGCGCGTTCGAGGCCGTGCATGAAGCTGAACGCCTCCTGCATGGTCTGGCCGACGGTGAGCAGGCCGTGGTTGCGCAGGATCATCAGGTATTTGTCGCCGAGATGGGCGGCGATGTGTTCGCGCTCGGAGATGTCGCGCTCCGGGCCGTTGAAGTCGTGGTAGGCGACGCGGCCGGTGAAGCGGTGGCTGGTTTGGGTCAGCGGGAGCAGGCCGCATTGCAGCGACGAGACGGCCATGCCGGCGGTGGTGTGGGTGTGGATGGCGGCGTTCACATCCGGGCGGGCGCGGTAGATCGCGCTGTGGATGACGAAGGCCGCGGGCTGGAGATTGTAGTCCGGCATGTCGGGGCCGAACTCGGGCTTCAGGGTGACGTTTCCGTCGGTGTCGGTGCGCAGGAGGGAGCTGGCGGTGACCTCGCCGAACAGCAGGCCGTGGGCGATGACGAGGAATTCGTTCGGGCGGTCGGGCACGCGGGCGGAGATGTGGGTGGCGATCATGTCGGTGAGGCCGAAATGGTCGCACAGGCGGTAGGCGGCGGCGAGGTCGAGGCGGGCCTGCCATTCGGCGGGGCTGACCTGGGCGCGGAGCGAGCGGATGCGAAGCGGGTTCGGGGCGAAGGCGGGGCCGGCGTCCATGGGTTCCTCCGACGTTGCGTTGGGCCTAGTCTAGCGGCAGAGACGGGCGGGAACAGGGCCATGACGGAATTGGGCTTCGCGGTGCCGGACGGTGCCACCGATTGCCACATGCATATCTTCGGGGACATGGCGGCGTATCCGCCGGCTTCGTGGCGGGCCTATGACCCGACGCCGGCGACGCTGGCGGTCTATGACGCCGAGGCGGCGCGGATGGGGTTCGGCCGCGTCGTGTTCGTGCAGCCGAGTGCTTATGGCACCGACAATGCCTGCATGAAGGCGGCGCTGAAGGCGCGCGGGGCGAGCAGCCGGGGGGTGGCGGTGATCGATGCCGACACGAAGGACTCGGAGCTGAAGGCGCTGGACAAGCTCGGCGTGCGCGGGGTTCGGCTGAACCTGGTGAGCAACGGGATTCCGGACGTTGGCGCGGCGGTGGCGCAGTTGCAGGAGACGGCGGCCCGGGTCGGCAAGCTCGGGTGGCATGTGCAGATCTTCGCGCTGCCGTCGCTGCTGGCGGGGCTGGCGCCGGCGATCGCGGGGCTCGGGGTCGATGTGGTGATCGACCACATGGGGGCCGGGGATGGTCGGCTCGCGGAGAGCCGGGCGGGGTTCGACGATGTGCTGGGGCTGCTGCGCGACGGGAAGGCGTGGGTGAAGGTTTCAGGGGCCAACCGGGTGTCGCGCGCGGGCGGCAGGTTCGAGGATGCGGTGCCGGTGATCCGCGCGCTGGTGGAGGCCAATCCGGCACGGGCGGTTTGGGGGACGGACTGGCCGCATATCGGGCCGCATCGGGCGGGGGCGCCGGAGAAGGTGGTGTACATGCCGCATGACAACCTCGGGCTGCTGCGGCTGCTGGGGATGGCGGTGGCCGATGAGGGGGTGATCCGGCAGGTGCTGGTGGACAACCCCGCGAAGCTCTACGGGTTTTAAAGGGCCCTGCCCTTCCAGGTTTCCGGGGCGAAGACGGCAAAGAGCAGGCCGGAGGCGAACAGCAAGCCGGCGCAGACGGCCAGGCCCGCCGCCGGGCCGTAGAAATCGGTGACGAGGCCGAGGCCGATCGGGCCGGCGACGTAGCCGATGTCGCCGAGCATGCGGAACAGGCTCATCGCAGCAGCATTCATGCCGGGCGGCGCGGTGTCGGCGGCGTAGGTCGCGGGCGCGGGGCCGCCCATGCCGCTGGCCAGGCCCCAGGCGAGGCTGGCGATCATGAACCAGGTGAGGTCGGGGGCGATGCCGAACAGCAGCATGGCGATGCCGGTCAGGAAGGCCGTCGGGACGATCACCGGCTTGCGGCCGAAGCGGTCGGACAGCCAGCCGGCGGGGTAGGCCGCGAGCAGGCCGACGAGGCTGCCAAGGGCCATCGACAGGCCGATCGTGCCCGGCGCAAGGCCGAGCCACACGGCGCCGAGCAGGGGCACGATGTTGAACAGCCCGCCGGTGCGGGTGGCGGCGTTGACCAGCGACACGAGGCAGACGAGGCCGAAGCCGCGGTTGGCGCCGACGAGCTTCAACTGGGTGAAGAAGCTGGGCAGCTTGGTGCCGCGGGCGCTGGCCTGCGCCATGTCGCGCGTTTCGCCGACCGCGAACCAGGCGATGGCGCCGACCAGCAGGCCAACGACGGCATAGGCCCAGAACGGGGCGGCGAGGCCGAACCACTCGGCCAGCAGGCCGCCCGGCAGCGGGCCGGCGCCGGCGGCGAAGATGAAGCTGCCCCAGTAAAGCGACATCATGCGGCCGCGGCGCTCCGGCGTGGTGATGTCGGCCAGCACGATCTGCCCGGCGGTGACGACCATGCCGGCGCCGAGGCCGGCGACGAAGCGGCCGGCCATGAACTCGGGGTAGGTGCCGGCCAGCGCGCACCACAGGTTGCCCGCGGCGGTCAGCACCGCGCCGGCGGCGAGCGCGTGGCGGCGGCCGAAGCGGTCGGCGATCTGGCCGGCCGGGGCCGAGGAGAACAGGCGGGCGAGGCCGTAGGCGGCAATGGCGGCGCCGATCCAGGCGACCGGAACGCCGAATTCGCGGGCGTAGAGCGGCAGGACCGGGACGACGCTGCCGAAGCCGAGCTGGTTCACGGCGACGAGGATGCACATCCAAAGCAGGATGCGGCGCTCCTTCGCGGGGAGGCCGGGGATCATGGCAGCAAGGAAGAATGTTCTTTTTTGAAAAAAAGAACCAAAAAACTTTCATCACTTGGCACGGTGATTCAACCGCAAACGGATGAAAGTCTTTTTGCTTCTTTTTCTACAGAAAAAGAAGATTCTTGCTTTCCTGTCGTGATCAAGCCGCGTGCCTTGCGAAGGACAGGTTCTTCACCCGGTTGCCGTTGGTGAGCAGGCCCGTGGGGCGGCCTTCGGCGTCGCGCACGAGGCGGGCATCGAGCCAGGAGCGGTAGAGCGAGCCCGGGGTCCAGACGCGGAAGATGTCGCCCTCGATGCCTTCCAGCGGCCAGGGGCCGGCCTTGGCGTGGGGGCCGTCGATGTGCAGCTCCATGCCGCCTTCATGGGCCGTGATGGTCCAGGTGGCGGCCATCTCGTCGGTCCGGTAGGTGCCTGGCAGGTCGGCGGGGAGGGAGGCGCCGGGGGCGATGCGGTGGTAGGTGGCGGTGACGCCGGCATCGTGCTCGATCTCGACGCTGTTGCCGTCGGCGGCGAGGCGGAAGGTGAAGTCGCGGCCGGAACTGGCGGCTTCCAGGCGGCCGTCGCCGTGGGAGCGCACCTCGAAGGCGACGCCGTTGGTGCTGCCGGTGAGGATGCCCTTGTCGGACAGGGTGAAGTCGACGGTGGCCGGTGCCTCGGGGTTGAGGAAGCGGCCGGCGTGGCGGGCGAGGATGTCCGCGTCGGGCAGGCGGCGGGCGGGCTTCACGCCCGGGATGCCGTCGAGCAGGTGGTTGAGGACCTGCTGGCCCAGGGCGTAGGGGTTGGCGGTGGCGTTGTTGGCGATGACGATGATGGCGGTGTCGAGTTCGGGAACGCGGAGGAACTCGGTCTTGTAGCCGGGCCAGAGGCCGCCGTGGCTGACGGTGCGCACGCCGCGCACCTCGGAATGGCGCAGGCCGCGGGCGTAGTCGTTGAGGCGGCCGTTGGTGAAGGGGGCGCATTCCTCCAGCTGGGCGACAAGGTTGGGGCCGAGGCGGTTGGTTTCGCAGGCGCGGGCCCAGAGGGCCAGGTCGGCGACGGAGGAGACCAGGGCGCCCTCGCCGTGGACGGCGAAGCCGTGCTGGGCGCGGACCCAGGGGCCGATGCCCTGAGCGGCGTCGGCCGGGAGGTAGCCGGTGGCGAGGCCCGGGACCAGTTCGGTGGTGGATTCGACCATGCGCGTCATGGTCATGCCGCATGGGGCGAAGATGCGGCGGGCAAGGAAATCCCGCAATTTCATGCCGCTGACGCGCTCGACGATGACGCCGAGGAGGAGGAAGCCGGCGTTGGAATAGAGGTAGCGGCTGCCGGGCGGAAAATTCAGCGTGCGCTGGCGGGCGATGCCGGCCAGGAGCTGTTCGTGGCTGGCGGGCATGGCGAGGTCGGTGCCGCCGGTGCGCATGATCTCCAGCATGTCGCGGATGCCGGAGCAGTTGCGCATCATGTGGTCGATGGTGACGGTGGCGCCGTAGTCCGACAATTCAGGGACATGCAGGCGGATGTCGTCGTCCAGCGAGAGGCGGCCCTCTTCGGCGAGCATCAGGATGGCGGCGCAGGTGAACTGCTTGCTGACCGAGGCGATGCGGAAGGTGGTGTCCGGCCCGATCGGGATGCCGAGCTCGATGCTGGCCAGGCCGGCGCTTTCGTGCAGCACCAGGGCGCCGGCGCGGACGACCCCGATGGTGACGCCGGGGCCGTCACCGCCATAGGGCGCGAGGAGGCCGGCGACGCGGCGGTGGAGCAGCAAGGTGTCGAGATCGGTCACTTCGGTTCCTCGGCGGGCTGGACGGCGCAGCCTAGGACAGGCGCGGCGGCAGGGAAATGGCGGGCAGGGGTGCAAACAATGTGCAACGGCGGGGATGACCGGGGGGCGGGATGGTTGTAACCTGCCGCAAACTGACGCGAACGGCGCCGTTCGAGCGGCCGGGGAGAGACGCGAGATGAGCTTGCTGCCCAAGGGCGCGATCGACTGCGACATCCATCCCTCGGTGCCCAGCGTGCAGGCGCTGATGCCGTATCTTGAGGATCACTGGCGCGAGCAGGTGGTCATCCGCGGCATCGACGAGTTGAACTCGATTTCCTATCCGCTGGGCTCGCCGCTGACCTGCCGGGCGGATTGGCGGCCGGCGAGCGGGCGGGCGGCCTCGACGGTGGAGATGGTGCGGGCGCAGGCGCTCGATCCGTTCGGCACCTCGGTGGCGATCGCCAACTGCCTGTATGGCATCCAGCTTTTGTTCAGCGAGGACATGGCGACGGCCTTCGCGCGGGCAGTGAACGACTGGCTGGTGAAGGAGTGGCTGGACAAGGAGCCGAGGCTGCGCGGCTCCATCGTGGTGCCGACGCAGAATGTCGAGATGGCGGTGGACGAGATCAACCGCTGCGCGGCGGACAAGCGGTTCGTGCAGATTTTGCTGCTGGTGATGGGCGACACCCCGCTGGGGCGGCGGCACCACTGGCCCATCTATGCCGCGGCCGAGAAGCACGGGCTGGCGGTCGGCATCCATGCCGGCAGCGCCTATCACAACCCGCCGACGCCGGTGGGCTGGCCGAGCTACTACACCGAGGATTATGTCGGGCAGGCGCAGGCGTTCCAGACGCAGCTGACCAGCATGATCTGCGAGGGCGTGTTCACCAAGTTTCCGAACCTCAAGGTCGTGCTGCTGGA
Source organism: Asaia bogorensis (assembly GCA_945897825.1). Classification (GTDB taxonomy): domain Bacteria; phylum Pseudomonadota; class Alphaproteobacteria; order Acetobacterales; family Acetobacteraceae; genus CAMDGX01. Next base: position 7,987 of record CAMDGX010000131.1, read on the forward strand.
ATCCGGCTTCACCTGGCTGCCGGCGCATCTGTGGCGGCTGACGAAATACTGGCGTGGGCTGCGGATGGAAATTCCGTGGGTGGATCGGGCGCCGGCGGATATCGTTCGCAGCAATGTGCGGCTGTCGTTGCAGCCCGCCGATGCGCCGGACGCGGCGACGCTGATGAAGATCATGGACCACATGCAGAGCGACGAGCTGCTGCTGTTCTCGACCGACTATCCGCACGCGCAGTTCGACGGCACCGCGGCGATCCCCGCCGGGCTGCCGGAGTCGCTGGTGCGCAAGATCGCGATCGACAACCCGCGGGCGACCTATGCCCGGCTGATGGAGACAGTCGCATGAACGAGATCCGTTCGCAGGCCTCGCCGGACGTCGCTTCCGCCAGCAAGGTGGGCGTGGGGGATGGCGACATCCATCCGGCGCGCAAGGGGCCGAAGGATTTCCATCCGTGGCTGGCCAAGCGCTGGCAGGACCATATCGAGCAGTATGGCTCGTCGGCGCGGCAGGGCTGGCAAGTGGGGCCGGCCTATCCCAAGAGCCAGCCGAATGCCTCGCGGCGCGACGCCTATCCGCCCGAGGGCGGGCGGCCGGGCAGCTCGCTGGAGTTCATGCAGACGCAGCACCTGGACGCCAACAACATCGAGCTGGGTATCCTGAACCCGCTGGGATCGGGCCAGGGGGTGCAGAACCCGGAGCTGTCGGCCGCACTGTGCCATGCCACGAACGAGTGGCAGCTGGCGGAATGGACCAGCAAGGACAACAGGTTGCGGGCATCCGTGGTGGTGCCGTACGAGGATCCGGTGGCCTCGGCCGCCGAGATCCGCCGCTATGCGGACAACCCGGCCTTCGTGCAGGTATTGCTGCTGAGCCGCACCGCGGAGCCGATGGGCAGCCGGAAATACTGGCCGATCTACGAGGCGGCGGCCGAGGCGGGGATGCCGGTCGGCGTGCATGCCTTCGGCTATGGCGGCAATCCGGTGACCCCCGCCGGCTGGCCGAGCTACTACATCGAGGAGATGACCGGGCATTCGCAGTGCCAGCAGGCGGGGCTGACCAGCCTGGTGGTGGAGGGCGTGTTCGAGCGCTGGCCGACGCTGAAGATGATCATGATCGAGGCGGGGTTCGCCTGGGCGCCGTCGCTCGCGTGGCGGCTGGACAAGCACTGGAAGACGCTGCGCAGCGAGACACCGCACCTCAAGCGCCTGCCGAGCGAATACCTGCGCGAGCAAGTGTGGTGGACGACGCAGCCGATGGAGGAGCCCGACGCGAAGGCGGACCTTCTCGACACCATCGAGTGGATGGGCTGGGACCGGTTCATCTTCGCCACCGACTATCCGCATTGGGATTTCGACGATCCGGCGCACGCGCTGCCGGTGAAGGCGAGCCAGGCGCAGCGCCTGGCGTTCTTCATCGGCAATGCGCGCCAAGTCTATCGCGGCTGCGCGGGCTGAGGGACACGGGATGAGCCGACACGTCGTTGCCACCGCCCATGAGATCCCCGAGGGCGGGCGCAAGCTGGTGATGGTGCGCGGGCGCCCGATCGCCATCTTCAACCTCAAGGGCGAATACTACGGCATGCTCAACCGCTGCCCGCACCAGGGCGGACCGATGTGCGAGGGGCTGATCACCGGGCTGCGCGAGGCGAAGCAGCCGGGCGAATACATCTACTCGCGCGCCGGCGAGATCCTGCGCTGCCCATGGCATGGCTGGGAGTTCGATATCCGCACCGGGCAGAGCTATGTCGACCCTGGCAAGACCTTCCTGCGGACCTATCCGGTGGAGGCGGTGGCCGGCGAGAGCGTGGTGAAGGGGCCGTACGTGGCCGAGACCATCCCGGTGACGGTCGAAGAGCAGTACCTGGTCGTCGAGATGTAGCGGCGCGGGCGGGGACGCATCCCCTGCCCTGCCCGTTTCCTGGCCCGGCCCGCTTCCTAGCCTGGCAGGTCGACGAACACGTCGTCGCCCTCGATCTTCACGGCGAAGGTTTTCAGGTCTTCCTCGATCGGCGCGCCCATGCCCTTGCCGGTGCACACGTCAAACTGGCCGGCATGCAGCGGGCATTCGATGAGGTTGCCCTCCAGGTAGCCGTCGGTGAGCAGCGCGAAGGCGTGGGTGCAGATGTTGTCGGTGCAGTAGTACTGGCCGTCGGCGAGATGGTAGATGGCCAGCGACAGGCCGTTGATTTCCACTGGAATGGCGCCGCCCTCGGCCACGTCGCTCGCCGCCGCCACCCGCACCCAGTTTTCAGCCATGTCGCACGCTCCCTCGTGAATCCGGCCGGATCATGGCGCATCGGCCGGGCGTTGTCGCGGGGGTGGGGCTGCTTCGTGGTGGCGAAGCCGGGCGCAATCCCGTAACGTATCGGGAAATCGGCGCAGGAAGACGCTCATGAACGTCGAAGTCCGTCCGCAGCCCGCCGCGCAAGGCATGACGAAGCTGGCGATCGCCGATTGCGACACGCATCCGGTGCTGCCGCATCTGTCGCACCTCGATCGCTTCCTGCCGCAGCGCTGGCGCGACTATATCGCCACCTTCGGCATGTCCCAGCGCCAGGGCCACCAGAACGGGGTGAACCCCTATCCGAAGGCGCAGCCGAACGCCGCGCGGCGCGATGCCTGGCCGCCGGGGGGCGCGCCGGGCACCGACCTCGACTTCATGCGCCAGCAGTATTTCGACCCGCTGAACGTGCATTTCGCGGTGATCAACCCGCTGACCCCCTCGGGCGAGGGCTTCGCCAACCCCTACCTCTCCGCCGCGATGTGCCGCGCCACCAACGAGTGGCAGGCGCATGACTTGGTGGCCAAGGAGCCGCGCTTCCGCGCCTCGATCTGCGTGCCCTACGAGGACACGGCGGCGAGCGTGGCGGAGATCGAGCGGCTGGCGGGCAACCCGGCCTTCTGCCAGGTGCTGGTGCTCGGCCGCACCGGCGAGCCGCTGGGGGCCAAGCGCTACCGGCGCATCTTCGCGGCCGCCGCGGCGGCAGGGCTGCCGGTCAGCGTGCATGCCTTCGGCTACAGCGGCGCGCCGGTCACCTCCGGCGGCTGGCCGAGCTACTACATCGAGGAGATGACCGGCCATGCCCAGGCCGCGCAGGCGCAGGTCGCCTCGATGGTGGTCGAGGGGCTGTTCGAGGAGCATCCGGCGCTGAAGGTGCTGATGGTGGAGGCCGGCTTCGCCTGGCTGCCGCCGCTGGCCTGGCGGCTGGACCGCAACTGGAAGATCCTGCGCCAGGAAACACCGCATCTGCGGATGTCGCCCAGCGAATACATCCACCGCAACATCTGGCTGACCACCCAGCCGATGGAGGAACCGGAACCCCGCGCCGACCTGCTGGACACGATCGGCTGGATCGGCTGGGACCGGCTGCTGTTCGCCACCGACTATCCGCACTGGGATTTCGACGACCCCTCCCAGGTGCTGCCGGTGCG
>CAMDGX010000132.1 GCA_945897825.1 Asaia bogorensis
CGGCCCACCGGCGCTCGTGCCACCCTGGGTGCCGGCCTGCGCCGCACCGCCGCCTGCCGTGCCGCCGCTGCCGGCCGCACCGCCGGGGGCCGCGCCCTGGCCAGCGGACTGCGCGAAGGCAGCGCCGCCGAGGGCGAGAACGGCTGCAAGGGTGGTCGTGGAAAGAAGCTTCCTCATGATCGACGTCTCCTGATGGGTGAGGGCGCCGCGGCCCGAAAGGGGCACACCGGCCGAGGCCATCGACCTCGGCGGTGTCGCTGGCGACCCGGCTACAGGGGTAACACCGCGCGGCACCGGTCGTTCCGCCGCGCCGCCCGAATTCCGCCGCGCCCGGGCGCGCCCGGGTTTGACCGCGCCGCCGTGCCGCCGCACATCAGGGCTGGCAACGCACCCGCACGGAGAGGTCATGGACCAGGCGATCATCCACGAGTTGGCGCCTGGCCTGTCAGTCCAGGCGACGCGGCCGATGCCGAGGCTGGCGCCGTGGCTGGAGGCGGAGATCGACCTTCAGTGGGCGCAGGCGCAGGCGCGCACCGGCGGGCGGCTGTTCAACGGCACGGTGTTCTGCGCGGACGTGATCACCCCGCGGCTGATCTGCGGCCACTGGAGCGAATACCGGCGCGTGGTGGCGCAGATGGCGCGGCACGATCTGTTCCCCTGGCTCGGCCAGCGCTCGCTGGCGGTGGGGGGCGTGCTGCATGGGCCGGACGGCGTGGTGTTCGGGCGGCGGCCGGCGCGCGCGGTGTACCAGGCCGGGGAGTGGCAGCTACCGCCGGCCGGCACAGTCGACGGCCATGCGGCGCGGCCGGCGGGGGCGCCGATCGGAGGGGTGGACGTGCTGGCGACGCTGCGCGCCGAGTTGCAGGAGGAGCTTGGCCTGGCTCCGGATGACATCCGCAACCCCCGCCCGCTCTGCCTGGTGGAACACGCGATCCCGGGGCCTGGCGGGGGCACGGGAAGCCATGTGCTCGACCTCGGCATCGCAATCGAGACGCCGCTCGATGCCGCCACGCTGCGGGCACGGCATGCGGCGGGGGGCGACGAGGAATATGCCTCGATCGAGATCGTGGCACTCGCCGACCTGCCGGGTTTCCTGGCGCGGGAGGCCGGGACGATGAACCTGCAGGCGCCGATCTTTCTGCGGCGGGCGGGACTCGGTTAAGCAAGCGCCTTCTTTTTCTGAAGAAAAAGAAGCAAAAAGACTTTTATCCATTTGCACCGCGTTCGGGCGCTCAAACACCCATGAATGGATAGAAAGTTTTTTGGTTCTTTTTTTCAAAAAAGAACGTGCTTCCTACAGCGCCCGCCACCCGATATCCCGCCGGCAGAAACCGTCCTTCCAATCAAGCACGTCCACCGCTTCATAGGCAGCATCGCGGGCGGCCGGGAGGGTGGGCGCGGTGCCGACCAGGGTGAGGACGCGCCCACCGGTGCTGACCAGCTTTCCGTCGCGCAGATCGGTGCCGGCGTGGAACAGGGTCACGCCCGGCACGGCGGCGGCGCGGTCGGTGCCGCCGATCGGCGTGTGCTTCGCGTAGTCGCCGGGGTAGCCGCGCGCGGCCATGACCACGGCGAGGGCGGCGTCGGGGCGGAAGCGCAGGGAGATGGTTTTCAGTTCGCCGTCGCAGGCGGCCAGGAGGGCGGGCAGCAGGTCGTCGAGCAGGCGGCAAAGGATCACCTGGCATTCGGGGTCGCCGAAGCGGACGTTGAATTCGATCAGCTTGGGGCCGTCGGCGGTGAGCATGAGGCCGGCGAACAGGATGCCGCGGAACGGGGTGCCCTGGCGGGCCATCTCGTCCAGCACCGGGCGGATCACCCGCTCCATGACGGCGGCTTCGAGTGCGGGCGAGAGGGCCGGCGGCGGGGAGTAGGCGCCCATGCCGCCGGTGTTGGGGCCGGTGTCGCCGTCGCCGACGCGTTTGTGGTCTTGCGCGCTGCCGAGCGGGATGGCGGTGGTGCCGTCGCAGAGGGCAAAGACGCTGACTTCCTCGCCGATCAGGCATTCCTCGATGACAACGGTGCGGCCGGATTCGCCCAGGGTGCCGGTTTCCATGAACGCGGCAATGGCGGCCTCGGCTTCCTCGACCGAGGCGGCGACGACGACGCCCTTGCCGGCGGCCAGGCCGTCGGCCTTGACGACGATGGGTGCGCCGCGACGGCGGACGAAATCGCGCGCGGCGGCGGGGTCGTCGAAGCGCTCCCACAGGGCGGTGGGGATGCCGGCGGCGTCGGCGATTTCCTTGGTGAAGCTCTTGCTGCCTTCGAGGCGGGCGGCGGCGGCGGACGGGCCGCAGCAGGCGATGCCGGCCAGGCCCATGGCATCGGAGATGCCGGCGACCAGCGGCGCCTCCGGGCCCGGGACGACGAGGTCGACCGCGTTGTCCTGGGCGAAGCGGACGAGGTCGGCGATGTCGAGCACGCCGATGGGCACGTTCTCGGCCAGTTCGGCGGTGCCGGGGTTGCCGGGCGCGCACCAGAGCTTCGTGAGCAGCGGCGAGGCCGCGAGCTTCCAGCACAGGGCATGCTCGCGCCCGCCCGAGCCGATCACCAGAACGCGCATGAGTGGCCTCCTTCAACGCGGGTGCGGCTTAGCATAGGGTGGGGGGATGGACGAACAGGCGGTATCGAACGTTCCGGAATACTCGGTCTCGGAGATCTCCGGGGCGGTGAAGCGCACGCTGGAGGGGGCGTTCGGGCGCATCCGCGTGCGCGGCGAGATCACCGAGCTGAAGCGCTATCCCAGCGGGCACATCTATTTCTCGCTGAAGGACGAGGGCGGCAAGATCGCCGGCGTGGTGTGGAAGTTCTCGGTGCCGCGGCTGGGGCTGGTGCCGGAGAACGGGGTGGAGGTGATCGCCCAGGGCAAGATCTCGTCGTACGGTGAGCGGTCCTCCTACCAGTTGATCGTCGAGCGGATGGAGTATGCGGGGGCGGGGGCGCTGCTGGCGCGGATCGAGGCGCTGCGGCTGCGGCTGGCCGAGGAGGGGCTGTTCGATGCGGCGCGCAAGCGGGCGCTGCCGCTGCTGCCGGAGGTGATCGGGGTGGTGACCTCGGCGCAGGGGGCGGTGATCCAGGACATCAAGACGACGTTGGCGCGGCGATTTCCGCGCCGGCTGATCCTGTGGGCGGTGCCGGTGCAGGGCGAGGGCGCGGCACAGCGCATCGCCGAGGCGATCAACGGGTTCAGCGCTCTGGCGCCGGGCGGGGCGGTGCCGCGGCCGGATGTGCTGATCGTGGCGCGCGGTGGGGGTTCGCTCGAGGACTTGATGGCGTTCAACGACGAGGCGGTGGTGCGGGCGGCGGCAGCGAGCACCATTCCGTTGATTTCCGCCGTCGGGCACGAGACGGATACGACGTTGATCGACTTCGCCTCCGACCGGCGGGCGCCCACGCCCACGGCGGCGGCCGAGCTGGCGGTGCCGTCGCGTGTCGAGGTGGCGGCCGATCTGCAGCAGAAGGGCGCGCGGCTGTCCGGCGCGCTGAACCGGCTGATGCAGGAGCGGCGGATGGCGTTGCAGCGCGCCGAGCGCGGGTTGCCGGACCTGCCGGGGTTGCTGGGCACCGCGCGGCAGCGGCTGGACGATCGCAGCCAGCGCCTGGTGATGGCGCTGCCGAACCTGCTCGCGGCCCGGCGCGCGGCGCTGGATCGCGCCAGCACCGGCATGCCCGATCTGCCGGGACTGCTGGCCCGCGCGCGACAGACGCTGGACGACCGGGCCGGGCGGCTGCTCCTGGCGCTACCGGGGCTGCTGGCGCACCGGCGGTCGGCGCTGCTGCTGGCTGGCTCCACCTTGCGCGGCGCGGTGCGCCATGCGGTGGCCGGACGCGTCGCCGCCGCAGGGCGAGTGCTGCCGCGGCTGTCGGATGCGCCGGTGCGGGCGCGGCTGCGCGAGGCCCATGCGCGGCTGGCGGGGGCGGCTTCGGGGCTGGAGGCGCTTTCGTACACAAGGGTGCTGGAGCGCGGGTTCGCCCTGGTGTCGGACGCGGCGGGGCATCCGCTGACATCCGCCGCCGCGATCCGCCCCGGCGCGAAGCTGCGGCTGCGCCTGGCCGATGGCGAGGTGCGGGCGACGGCGGATGGCGGGAAGGCGAGCAGTCGGCAGGGGGCGTTGCCGCTGTAGGGAAGAGAAGGATTCTTCTTTTTGTGAACAAAAAGAAGCAAAAAAACTTTATCCATTTGGGCCGGGCGCAGGTCGTCTGCCCAGGCCCAATGGATGAAAAGTTTTTTGGTTCTTTTTTTCAAAAAAGAACATTCTTCACTGCCTCGGGCAGCCCCGAAGCATGGTCGAGCACGATTTTCGCCCCCGCGGCTTCGAGTTCCGCGCGCCCGCCATAGCCCCAGCCGGCGCCGATGCCCGGCAGGTGGTTGGCGTGGGCGGCTTCCATGTCGTGGATGCGGTCGCCGACCATGGCGGCGCGGGTCAGGCTGTTGGTGGTGACGATGTGGCGGGCGAGATCGGCCTTGTCGTCGAAGCGGCCGTCGTCCTCGGTGCCGTGGATGCCGCGGAACAGCGGGGCGAGGCCGAGGTTTTCCAGGATGGGCACGGCGAAGCGGGTGCGCTTGGCGGTGCACAGGAACAGGTCGTGGGTCTCGGCCAGGGTGCGGACGGCGTGCTCGATGCCGGGATACATCGCGTTGCCGGTGAGGCCGAGCTGGACGTAGTTGGCGCGGTAGCGGTCGACGGCGAGCTGGGCGCGGGTGTCGCCCCAGCGGGCGAGGAGCTGGCCGATCACCTGGTCCATCGGCGGGCCGATCATCCAGGTGAGGTCCTCGGCGGGATCGGGGGTGTGGCCGAGATCGCGCATGGCGGCGTGCAGGCTGGCGACGATGCCCGGGCGGGAATCGATCAGCGTGCCGTCGAGGTCGAGCAGCAGGGCGGGTCGGGTCATGCGAGTTTGTCCAGAAGGGGGTCGGGGGAATCGGTCCAGACCAGGCGCACGCCGACCGGGGTGATGCGCGGGCGCAGGGCGGGGGGGATGCGCACCATGTCCTTGGGCGTGGTGACAACGGTGGCGGCGCCGGCATGGCCGAGGATCGGGCGGAGGTCGGCCTCGGTATAGGGGTGGTGGTCGGGGAACGGGTGCAGGCGAATCACGGTGGCACCGGCGGCTTCGAGCGTTTCGCGGAACTTCTCCGGGCGGCCGATGCCGGCGAAGGCGACGAGCGGGCCGGGCGGCGGCGGGGCGGAGACGAGGCGGGCGCGCAGGACCCTCAGGCCCGGCGGCAGGGCGGCCAGCGCGCCGGTGGCGTCGTCGCCGATCAGCAGGGCGGCGAAGCAGCGGGCGGCGGCGGCGGCGACCGGTTCGCGCAGCGGGCCGGCGGGGATCACGCGGCCATTACCGAAGCCGGCGGCGCCGTCGATCAGGAGGAGGGCGAGGGTTTTCTCCAGGGTGGCGTTCTGGAGGCCATCGTCCATCACCAGCACCTCGGCGCCCTCGGCGATGGCTTGGCGTGCGGTGGCTGCGCGGTCGGCGCCGAGCCAGGTCGGGGCTTGCGCGGCCAGGAGCAGGGCCTCGTCGCCGACATCGGCGGAGTCGTGCGTGGCGGGGTCGACGCGCAACGGACCGGAGAGGCGTCCGCCGTAGCCGCGGGTGAGGAAGGCGACGCGGCGTCCCTTTCTGGCGAGGCGGGCGGCGAGGTCGAGCGCCACGGTGGTCTTGCCGGTGCCGCCGGCGCCCGGGTTGCCGAGGCAGAGCACCGGGACGGGCGCGCGCCAGCCGGGGCGGGCGACGCGGCGTGCGGTGGCGGCGGCGTAGAGCGCGCCGAACGGGGACAGCAGGCGGGGCAGCCAGCCGTCGTGGCGCCAGAACTCAGGCGCGTGCATGCGCCAGCTCCATCAGGAGAGCCGCGATCTCGGCCGGCAGGCGTTCGGCGCCGCGCACCGCCGCCCGCCCGGCCGCGCCCATCGTGGCGGCGCGGGCCGGCTCGGCGATCATGGTGGCGACCCAGGCGGCGAGCGCATCGGCGTCGGCCACGCGCACCAGGCCGCCGGCTTCCTCCAGCACCTCGACCGCCTCGGCGAAGTTGAACACGTGCGGGCCGACGGCGACCGCGCAGCCCAGCCGGGCCGGCTCGATCGGGTTCTGGCCGCCGAGCGGCACCAGGGAGCGGCCCACGAAGGCGTGGCCGACCAGCCGGTAGAACAGGCCGAGTTCGCCCAGCGTGTCGGCGATCCACAGCCCCGGCGTCGGCGGCGGGCCTTCTCCCAGCGCGCGACGAGTGGCCGGGCGGGGTTCGGCCAGGGCGGCGATCTCGGCGCCGCGCTCGGGGTGGCGCGGCACGAGGATGGTCAGCAGGCCGGGAAACCGCGCCGCCAGGGCGTCGTGCACCGGCAGCAGCAGCGCTTCCTCGCCGACATTGGTCGAGGCGGCGAGCCACAGCGGACGGCCCGCGACCAGGGCGCGCAGGCGGGCCAGTTCACACGCGTTGCAGGGTAGCGGGTCGGCGGCGAATTTCAGGTTGCCGGCCTCCACGACCTTCGTCGCACCCAGGGCGCGCAGCCGCTCCGCGACGGCAGGGGATTGGGAGTGGATCAGCGTGAAGCTGACGAACAGGTCACGCGCCAGGGCCGGCAGCCGCTGCCACCTGGCGAAGCTGCGCGGGCTGATGCGGGCGTTGACCAGCATGGTCGGGATGGCGCGGATGCGGCAACCATGCAGCAGGTTGGGCCAGATCTCGCTCTCCACGAAGGCCGCGGCATCGGGGCGCCAGTGGTCGAGGAACCGGGCGACCCAGGCGGGCACGTCATGCGGGACGAAGCGGTGGAGCACCCGCCCGTCCAGCCCCAGTTCCGGCAGGCGCCGTTCGAGCAGCGTGGCAGAGGTGACGGTGCCGGTGGTGAGCAGCACGTGGACATGCGCCGGCAACGCGGCCAGCACCGGCAGGATCGAGACGGACTCGCCAACGCTGGCGGCATGGAGCCAGAGCAGCGTGCCGGGCGGGCGGGACGTGGGGTCGACGCCCTCGCGCTCCGGGAGGCGGGCGGCGACTTCTTTCCCGCGCCCGGCCCGGCGACGCAGCCACAGGCGCAGCGCAGGGGCGGCGAGGGTGGCCAGCGCGGCATAGGCACGCAACGCAGGCAACCGCCGGGCCGGGGCGGTTGGTCCCCGGCCCGTCAAGACGCTAGGCCGCGCGCGCCAGGGTGACGCCGGAGGCATCGAAGGCGGTGAAGAGCTGGGCTTCCTGCGCGGCCGTCAGCTTCACATGCGGCGGGCGGATGATGGTCCAGTCCGCATTGCCGGTGTTGCGCGCGACCAAGGACTTCAGCGCCGGGATCAGCGGAACGGAGGTGACGGCCTTGCGGATGGCGGAGAGCGCCACCTGCGCCGCTTCGCCCTCGGCGGTGTTCCAGTTGGAATAGACCCGCTGGCTGACGGCGCAGCCGACGTTCGACGCGGCCGTGATGCAGCCGGCGCCGTTGTTGTTCAGGTTGGCATGCATCAGCGAATCGTCGCCGCAATAAACCTCGAAGCCGTCCTTGGCGAAGGCGTCGGCATAGGACTTGGTGTTGGCCCAGTCGCCGGTGGAATCCTTGATGCCCTTGAAGGTGCCCGGGTAGGCCTTCAGCAGGCGCTCGATCAGCGGCAGGGTGATCGGCACCGCCGACTGGGCGGGGAAGTGGTAGAAATACAGCGCAATGCCGCCGCCGACGCGCTGCGCCACCTCGGAGTAGTAGGCGAACAGGCCGTCCTCGGAGGGGTTCTTGTAGAAGAACGGCGGCAGCAGCAGAACGCCGCGCACGCCGAGCGACGCGGCCCGCTTCGTCAAAAGCACGGTGTCGGGAATGGCGGTGGTGCCGCAGCCGGGCAGCAGGGTGGCGGCGGGGATGCCGCGCTCGACCAGGCCTTCCATGACTTCGATGCGTTCGGAGATGCCCAGCGAGTTCGCTTCGCCGGTGGTGCCGAGGATGCCCAGGCCGTTGCAGCCATTGGCCAGCAGCCAGCGCGAATGCGCCGCCATGCGGTCGAGGTCGAGCGAGAGGTCGGCGTGGTAGCCGGTCAGCACGGCGGCATTGACGCCGCCGAACAGGGCATCCTTCAGCATGGTCGGGTCTCCTATGGTTGCCCGGCGGGATCGGCCTTCGCAGGCCGGGGCTTCGCGGGTTTGCGGGGGCGGGGCATCTTGCCGGGCCAGTCGACGAGGTGGTGATCCAGCGGGCCGGCGGCGCGCTCGCCCACGGCCCGGCCGCGCACCGAGACGCCGGCCTCATGGACGGTTTCCGCCGAGCCGGACACCAGGGGGTGCCACCATTGCAGGGGCTTGCCCTCGGCCAGCAGGCGATAGCCGCAGGAGGGCGGCAGCCAGTCGATGGCGCGGACCTCGGCGGGCGTCAGCGTGACGCAATCGGGCACGTAGCGGTGGCGGGTGTCGTAGCGCGTGCAGCGGCAGGCATCGAGGTCGAGCAGGCGGCAGGCGACGTTGGTGTGGCCGAGCGAGTTGTCCACGTCGTAGCGCAGCTTGTGCAGGCAGCAGCGGCCGCAGCCGTCGCACAACGACTCCCACTCCTCCCGGGTCATCTCCTCGAGGGTCTTGGTCTGCCAGAAAGGGGGCGCCGCCGACATGGCGGGGAACCTAGCAGGGTGCCCGTGAAAGGAAAGATGGGCGAAAGGGAAGGTGAACCCTATTGCCCGGAGAGCTGGCCCAGCACCTCGCGCAGCGGGTCCGCGCCGGGGTTGCTGCCCTGGCGGTTGAGCACGATCTGCTGCGGCGACAGGTATTGCCCGTAGTATTCCTGGTTCCATTCGGTGCGCTGGGAGATCAGCGAGCCGTCGAGCGCGATTCCGGCGAACAGGCCGCGCGCCTGGGCGAAGGCGACGATATCCGCGCGCAGCGCCGCCGTGGTGGCGCCCGAGACGCCGGCGCCGATGGTAGCGACCGCCACGGACGCATCCGCGCCGATCTTGAACTGGCTGTCCATCAGCGCGACCAGCCCCTTCTCGGTGCGGACGATGAAGGCGATCTGCGCGTCCTGCACCCCGATCTGGAAGCCGATGCTGCCGCTGCCGAAGCCGTAGAAGGCCGGATTGGTCCAGGCGCCGTTCTGCGCGCCGAGCAGCACGCAGCTTCCAACCTGGCCGCCGATGATGAAGCCGGCCTTGAACACGCGCGGGCAGACCATGATGCCCTTGGCATCGCGCAGCAGCTTGCGCCCTTCCGGGTTCACCTTGTCGGAGAACATCTCCTGCACGGTCAGCGTGGCGCGGTCGACCAGGGTTTGCTGCTCGGTCTGGGCCTGGGCGGCGGGGGCGGCGAGGAAGGGGACGAGGGCGAGCAGGCCCACGGCAAGAAGGCGGATCATGGAGCGATCTCCCGGGACTTTGGCGGGGCGTGTGCGGGTGCAGTATGGACGCAGTGGCGCCGATTCAACAAGGACTTGGCGATCACGGTTGATGTATGACGGCAAATCATGGCACGGCGATGGCCGGTGTCGGTCCACCTTGGGGGAGATAATCATGACCGCTCTGCCGCTGGCTGACGGGCGCATCCGCGCCGCGATCCTGGCCTGGCTGGAGGTGTTCGCCGGCCATGTCCGCGCCGTGGACTACGCGAGCGCGCGGCCGATGTGGCACCCGGACCTGCTCGCCTTCGGCACCTACAACGACGTGATCCAGGGGCTGGAAACTGCGATCGCCACGCAATGGGACAACGTGTGGCCGCGCACGGCGGAGTTCGCGTTCGACCTCGCCGGCACCCATGTCCTGGCCACCGCCGACGGCGCGATGGCCGTCGCCGTCACGCCCTGGACCAGCACCGGCTTCCACGCCGACGGGTCTCGCTTCGACCGGCCGGGCCGCGCGACCATGGTGTTCGCGCCCGACGGCACCGCGTGGCGCTGCGTGCATTCGCACATGTCGCTGAACCGCGGCGTGCCGCAGGCCAGCCACGGCAACCGGCCGGTGAAGGCGCGCTAGGCCCCCACAGTTCCCCCCGAGTTCGGTTGACACCCCGGCGCGGCGACGCCCACCTTCCGACCAACCGCAGGAGGACGACCCATGGCCCATGATGATTCCAGCGACGACAAGCGCCTGCGCAGCCGCCGGTGGTTCGACAATCCGGGCAACCCGTCGATGACCGCGCTGTATCTGGAGCGCCAGCTGAATTTCGGCCTGACGCGCGAGGAGCTGCAGACCGGCCGCCCGATCATCGGCATCGCCCAGACCGGCAGCGACATCGCCCCCTGCAACCGCCACCACATCGCACTGGCCGAACGCACCAAGGCCGGCATCCGCGACGCCGGCGGCATCCCGCTCGAATTCCCGATCCACCCGATCCAGGAAACCCTCAAGCGCCCGACGGCCGCCCTCGACCGCAACCTGGCCTACCTCTCGCTGGTCGAGGTGCTGCACGGCTACCCGATCGACGGCGTCGTGCTCACCACCGGCTGCGACAAAACGACACCGGCCTGCCTGATGGGCGCGGCGACGATGAACATCCCGGCCATCGCGCTCTCCGGCGGGCCGATGCTCGACGGCTGGTGGAAGGGGCGGCTGTCCGGCTCCGGCACCATCGTCTGGGAGGGCCGCAAGCTGCATGCGGAAGGCAAGATCGACTACGACGAGTTCATGGAGATGGTGTGCTCGTCGGCCCCCTCGATCGGCCATTGCAACACCATGGGCACGGCGACCTCGATGAATTCGCTGGCCGAGGCGGTCGGCATGTCGCTGCCCGGCTGTGCCGCCATCCCCGCGCCGTACCGCGAGCGCGGCCAGATGGCCTACTACACCGGGCGCCGCATCGTCGAGATGGTGCGCGAGAACCTCCGCCCGTCCGACATCATGACCAAGAAGGCGTTCGAGAACGCCGTCGTTGCCGCCGCCGCCCTGGGTGCGAGCTCCAACTGCCCGATCCACATGGTCGCCATCGCCCGCCACATGGGCGTGGACCACACGCTGGACGACTGGCAGCGCCTCGGCCCGGAGATCCCGCTGCTGGTCGACCTCCAGCCCGCCGGCCGCTTCCTCGGCGAGATGTTCTATCGCGGCGGCGGCGTGCCGGCGGTGATGAAGGAGCTGGCCAACGCCGGCAAGCTGCATCTCGACGTCATGACGGTGAACGGCAAGACGCTCGGCGAGAACCTGGTGACCGTGCTCGACGGCGATCGCGAGGTGATCCGCAGCTACGGCAAGCCGATGATGGAGCGCGCCGGCTACGTCGTGCTGTCCGGCAACATCTTCGACAGCGCGGTGATGAAGATCAGCGTCATCGACAAGGAATTCCGCAGCCGCTTCCTGTCCGATCCCTCGCGCCCGAACGTGTTCGAGGGCAAGGCGATCGT
>CAMDGX010000133.1 GCA_945897825.1 Asaia bogorensis
CCAGGGGGCCGAGCCCCCTGGACCCTCACATCTTTGTTCCGCCTTCGGCGGGAGGGGCCGTCTCGGCGCGCGACACAAACCGGGCAGGCCCCTCCCGCCGAAGGCGGACAAGGTCCGGGAGTCCAGAGGCTCCGCCTCTGGTGGGGTCCAGGGGCAAAGCCCCTGGCCTTCCTTCCCGCACCGCGCACCCATGACCCCGTTCGGCGCACGGGTGCGAGCGTTGCGGGCGGCGCGGGGGATGACGTTGCGGCAGTTGGCGGCGCAGTTGCAGGTGTCGGCGGCGTATGTGTCCGCGCTGGAGCATGGCAAGCGGGGCGCGCCGAGCGTGGGGCTGGTGCATCAGGTGTGTGACGCGTTCGGCCTGATCTGGGACGAGGCGGAGGAGCTGGCGCGGCTGGCCAGGCTCTCGCATCCGCGCGTGGTGGTTGACACATCGGGCCTCACCCCCGAGCAGACCGCCCTGGCCAACCGCATGGCGCAATCGATCGGCCGCCTGCCGCCGGAGGTGGTCGCGTCGCTGCATGCCGTCCTGGACCAGGCGGTCCTCCAGCCGCGGACCCGTCGCCCCGCCAGCCGGCGCGGCTGACTTATCGCGCGTAGGGCACGCGCCGCAGCTGGAACGCCGTCTTGTCGTCGGTGAACCCCGCGGCGCGATAGAACCCCAGCGTCGATTCCTGCTTGGAGCCAGTCATCAGCATCAGCTTGTAGGCGCCCTGCTCCCAGGCCAGCCGCGTCGCCGCATCCATCAGCGCCCGCCCGATCCGCTTCCCGCGATGCGCTTCATCCGTCACCACGTTCTCGATGAGCGCATACGGCTTGGCCCCGCGCGACAGGTTCGGCACCACCACCAGCGTCAGGCACGCCGCCACCGCCCCCTCCACGCAGGCCAGCAGCGTCGTCACCCCCGGCCGCGCCAGGATCTCCCGCCAGGTCGCTTCGGCCAGCCCCGGGTCCAACGGCCCGTCCTCCGGATTGAGCTGCCCCAGCAGACGCAGCACATCCGCGAGGTCGCCCGGCCCCGCCGCCCGGATCGTCGGCGTCATCCGCCCTCAGTCCGCCGCCGAAAGCCGCGCCGGCCCCGCCAGCCGCGCCCGCACCGCCTCGCCGAACGCCACGAAGATCTGCCGCGAGATCTCATCCCGCTCCCAGTCGTATTCCGGATGCCACTGCACCCCCACCGCGAAGCCCGGCGAGATGGCATGCACCGCCTCCACCGTCCCGTCCGGCGCCACCGCATCGGCCACCAGGCTCGGCGCCAGCCGGTCCACCCCCTGGTTGTGCAGCGAGTTCACCCCGATCTCCGCCCGCCCGCAGATCCGGTGCAGCCAGCTCCCCGCCGCCACCCGCACCGCATGGGACTTCCCCGTCCGCACCCGCGGATGCGGCGACATCGGCGTGGAATGGTCGATCCGATCCGGCAAATCCTGCAGCCGCTGGTGCAGGCTGCCGCCCAGCGCCACGTTCATCTCCTGCATCCCGCGGCAGATCGCCAGCACCGGCACCCCCGCCGCCACGGCCGCGCGGATCAGCGGCAGCGTCACCCCGTCACGGTCATGGTCCTCCGGCGTGCCCTCGGCATGCGGCGGCCCCTCGTAGTTGGTCGGCGCGACGTTGCTCCGGCTGCCGGTCAGGATCAGCCCGTCCAGCCGCGACACCAGCGTCGCGATATCCGCCAACGCCCCGTTCGCCGGCACCAGAACCGCCACGCCCCCCACCACGTTGTCGGTCGCGTGGACATAGGTGTTGGAAGCGGCATGGTTGGCCGTCCCAAACACGCCGAACTGCTTGATGCAGCAGGATATGCCGATGAGCGGTTTCATGGTCCTCAATGGGGAAATGGTCGCAGGGAAACAACACCCAACATTTCCACAATCCCGGCCCGCGCGCCATGTCCCATCGCGCAGGACGGCCAACTGTGGCGCGGGCGCAACACACGCATCCACATCAAGCAAGCAAGGCGTTCTTTTTTGAAAAAAAGAACCAAAAAACTTTCCCCACCTGCGCCCGGGAAAGTCCCAACCAATGGAT
The DNA here is from genome assembly GCA_945897825.1 of Asaia bogorensis. GTDB lineage: Bacteria > Pseudomonadota > Alphaproteobacteria > Acetobacterales > Acetobacteraceae > CAMDGX01. Next base: position 2,029 of record CAMDGX010000133.1, read on the forward strand.
AAAAGTCTTTTTGCTTCTTTTTCTTCAGAAAAAGAAGGCCTTCCTCACTCCCTCAACGTCGGATCCGCCGTCTCGAACAGTTTCTGGTCGAACCGCCCCCCCAGCGTCACATTGAACAGCGACACCGTCGTCTCCCGGTCCTGCGGATCGGTGATCATCCACTGCCGCAGCGACAGCGGATTGTCCGCGAACACCAGCGTCAGCCGCCCATCCCCCGGCGAGCGCGTCCGGAACATCGACACATGGATCTGCCCCGGCAGCCGCTCGATGCCCGAGATCGTCACCTCGCCCGCCAGCTTCAGATTGTCCGACAGCAGGATGCCCAGCGGCGTCGAGCTGAGCGGAAAATGCGTCACCTGCTTCAGCACCTTGTCATAGAACATCCCGCCGCCATTGCCCGCCACCAGCAGCAGCGGCGACGGCGGGTCGTATTCGAACCGCATCCGCCCCGGCCGCTCGATCCAGGCATTGCCCTCGGTGATCCCCCCGTCCGGCGCCACCTGCAGGAACCGCGACCGCAGCGTGCGCAACCCGTTCAGATACGCCTCGATCCGCGCGATATCCGCCCGGTCCTGCGCCGTCAGCGCCGCGGCCCGGGGCGGCGCCGGGCGCGGCTGGGCCAAAGCAGGCAGCGGAGACAGCAGGCCAAGAGCCAATAGCGCGCGACGGTTCATGCCGCGAACATGGTCCCGCTTGGCGGCAAATCCAAGGCGCCTATTCCGCCGCCACCGGCACCGGCCGCGCCCGTGCCGCCTCCCACAGCTCCGGGTTCAGCTCCTCGCGCCGGTTCGGGAAGAACCACGCGCACGCCAGCGTCACCACCGCAAACCCCGCCAGCACCACCAGACACGCCGCCTGGCTCCCCGTCCGCCCATACAGCGCCGAAATCAGCGGGGCGGAGGCCGCACTGCCCAGGAACCCCACGAAAAATCGGACTGAATACATCCGCGTGCGCAACGCCGGCGAGATGTAGCGCGCCGTCATCGTCTCGTTCACCGTCACCTGCCCGAACAGCACCGCGGCCACCACACCCGCCACCGGCACCGCCATCCACCCGTCCACGAACGCCAGCGCGGCCAGCGCCGGCGCCAAAACCACCGCCATCGGCAAAAACATCTGCCGCAGCGTCGTCCGGTCGATGAAGCGCCCGACGGTCAGCTGCGTCACCGCCCCGCACAGCGTCGCCACCGTCGCCGCCACGCCCGCCAGCGGCAGCAAGGAGGCATCCCCCGCCAGCCGCTCCTGCATCAGCTTCGGCAGCAGCAGCGTGAACGCGTTGAACACCAGCCCCGACACCGTCGCCACCAGCAGCAGAACAATCACTGCCCGGCGCACCAGGTGCGGCGGAATCTCCGGAAACGGCCGCCCGCCCCGCTTCGCCGCATGGTCGAACACCGGCTCGCGCATCCAGGCCAGCCCCGCCACCGTGCACAGCACGCCGGGCAGGATGAACGCCCAGTGCCACCCATACCGGAACGCCACGAACGCGGTGACCATCGGCGCCATCGCCACCCCGATATTGCCGAACACCCCGTTCAGCCCGATCGCCCGCCCCGGCTTGTCGCCCGCCACATCCACCAGCAGCGCCGTGCCGATCGGATGGTAGATCGCCGCGAACGCCCCCGTCGCCGCCAGCGCCACCCCCAGCCACACCGGCGACGGCGCCAGCCCCGTCCCGATCATCGAAACCCCGGCGCCGAGAAAGAACGCCGTCATCAGCGCATGCCGCCCGAACCGCGCCGCCAGCCACCCCTGCGGCAACGACAGCAGCCCGTACAGAACGAACCCCCCCGTCGCCAACGGCAGGATCAGCTCATAGTCGTCTCCGAACGGCCCATCCGGCATCAGCACCATCGCCAGCACCGCCGTCGGCAGGATCAGCAGGCAGTAATGCGTGAAGCCATGGGCAAGATTGATGAACGCCAGTTGCCGCGCGGCCGGGGACATGGGGGTTTGCTCCTGGCGAACCTCAATGCCGCGAAGCGTGCGCCTGGCCCGCCGGCCGGTCAATCCGGCGCGCGCAGTCTCAGCGCCGGCGCAGCCTCGCGAGCCCGAACAGCCCAACCCCAAGCAGCACGGCCGAGGCAGGCTCCGGTGTCGCGGTCACGTTGGCGGCTTCGAGCACGATCCCGTCGATCGAAAGATAGGAGTCGGCGTTGTCCAGCAGGCGAAAGGCGAGTTGCTGCGAACTCGCCGTCGCCGTGAAGGTCAGGCTGGCGGCAAACCAGTCGGAACCGGTCGCCAAAGTCCCCCCGCTGCCGATCGGATTGCCGTCGAGCAGCACCTCGAACGCATTGCCAGTGTCGAGGTTGAGGAAGATGAGACCGAAATTGGCCTCCGACCAGGAAAGCTCATAACTGCCGCCGACCATCAGGCCGGACACCGTCTGGCCGAATGCCTCCACCACGGAACCGGCGATCCGGGCCAACGACACGAATGTTCCACCATCGGGCGAAGGACCGCTCGGCGCTACCGACCACGGGGAGCCGAAACCCAATCCCCCCGATGTATCGTTCGTGTCTGGCGAGAAGGCGACCTTGTCCCAACCGGCCGGGACAGTGTTGTTCCCAACGTTACCCGTCAGCGATCCGTTCGTCAGCAGGTTCGCCGAGGCCGTGCCGGAAAATGCCAGGAGAAGCCCCGCCGCCGCCGCCGTCTCCAGGAGAGAGATGCGCATCTTCTGATTCTCACTTGTGAACGGGACAAAAACGGCAATCAGTCTGCGTTCGTTTTGCAAAAATCACGCCATGCGGCCAAACCCCTGATTCGTCGTGCTTTTCGGTCCGATCCAATATGCCGATATCGCAATAGTGTAAAGAACTCCGTCATGGGCGAGCGCCGCCAACCCGTTGAAAATCCCTCGTGCGCGACGATGCAATTGATTTACCATCGCGATGACAGCCAGGGATGCGCCCCATGCTCCGTTCAGCTTTCTTCGCCATGTCCATCGCCGCCGCCCTCGCCCCGGCCGCCGCCCCAGCCGCCACCATCACCTTCGGCACGGAGTTCAAGTTCCTCGGCGCCGGCTTCAGCTACAGCGAAGGCGGCTACACCTTCACCGGCATCAGCGGCAGCCACTTTGCGATCGAGGAATTCGGCAATCCCATCGCCAGCCTCATCGTCGGCCTCAACGAACCGATCACCCCCGCCGACATCCTGTCCATCGCCCGCAACGACGGCGGCACCTTCACGCTCGACAGCTTCGACTACGCCTCCACCGACCTCAACATCTCCGATGGCGTGACCTTCGAATACTACCTCGACAACGTGCTGGTCGGCACGCTGACCGACCTGTTCGCCACCAGCGACACCTGGATCGTCGGCTACGCGCCCGGCATCGCCAGCCCGGTCGACGAGATCCGCCTGGTCGGCGCCTCGGCCGGCGACACCGCGATGCTGATCGACAACATGGTGCTGAACGCCATCCCGGCCCCGCCCGCCGCCGCCCTGCTACCCCTGGCCCTGGCCGGCCTCGCCGTCGCCCGCCGCCGCGCCTGAGCCGCGCAACCCCGCCAAAAACCCCGCCGCATCCCGCCTGATCGCAGCCTTCCGCTCGGCCGGCAGCGCGTCATAGGTCCGCCACACCGGCCCCAGCCGCGGATTGCTGCCCAGAACGCCCCGATTGCGCGCCAGGAAATCCCAATACAGGTAGTTGAACGGGCACGCCCCCGCCCCGTTCTTCGCCTTCACATCGAACCGGCACGACCCGCAATAGTCGCTCATCCGGTCGATATACGCCCCGCTCGCCGCATAGGGCTTGCTGGCCACCACCCCGCCATCGGCGAACTGGCTCATCCCCAGCGTGTTCGGCAGCTCCACCCATTCATACGCATCGGCATAGACCGCCAAGTACCACTCATGCACCTGCCGAGGGTCCACCCCCGCCAGCAGCGCAAAATTCCCCGTCACCATCAGCCGCTGGATATGGTGCGCATACGCCTCCTCCCGCGTCTGCTTCACCACGGCGGCAACACACGCCATGTCGGTCTCGCCGGACCAGTAGAACCAAGGCAAGTTCCGCACCGCCCCCAGCGCGTTCTCCTCCAGATACCCCGGCATCCGCAGCCAGTAGATCCCGCGCACGAACTCCCGCCACCCCAGCACCTGCCGGATGAACCCCTCCACCGACGCCAACGGCGCCCGCCCCACCAGCCACTCCGCCTCCGCCGCCCGGCACACCGCCATCGCGTCCAGCAGCCCGCAATTCAGGTACTGCGCGATCACCGCATGGAACAGGAATTTTTCCCCGTGCAGCATCGCATCCTGGAAATCCCCGAACCGCGGCAACCCCACCGCCAGGAACCGCGCCAACGCCGCCTCGGCATCTGCCCGCGTCACCGCGAACCAGAACGGCCGCAAATCCCCGAACCGGCCCGGAAACCGCCGCTCCACCAGCCCCAGCACCTCCTCCGTCACCCCATCCGGCGCGAACCGCAGCGGCTCCGGCACCACCATCCCCGTCTTCGGCGGCTTGCGGTTCTCGGCGTCAAAGTTCCACCGTCCCCCGGCCGGCTCCTCCCCCTCCATCAGCAGCCCGCTCGCCCGCCGCATCTCGCGATAGAAGAACTCCATCCGCAGCTGCGTCTTCCCCCGCGCCCACGCCGCGAACCGCGCTCCGGAGCATAGGAACCGGTCGTCCTCCATCAGGATCACCGGAACGCCGACGGCCGCCTCCCAGCCGCGCATGCCCTCCAGCACCCGCCACTCCCCGGCCATCGTCGCCACCACCCGCCCCGCCCGATGCCGCGCCACCGCCCGCGCCAGCTCACCCCCCAGGCTCCCGCTATTCGCCGGATCGTCGAGCGCCACGTAGTCCACACGCCACCCCAGCCCGCGCAGCTCGTCCGCGAAATGCCGCATCGCGCTGAACAGGAAGACGAGCTTCTTGCGATGGTGCGGCACATACCCCGCCTCCTCCGCCACCTCCGCCATCAGCACTACGCTCGAAGCCGGATCGGCCGCGCGCAGCGCCGCCAGCCCCGGGCTCAGCTGGTCCGCCAGAACAGCAACGATGGTAACGCCAGACGATCGCATCCCCCGCACATGGCCCCGCCACGCCATCCCGCACCCCCTCCCGCGTCCGCCCACCCTGCGTTACGCTGCCCCATGATCGAACGCGCCAAGCTGCCCCCTCGCGCCGCCCTCGTGCTCGGCGCCGCCGGCCTGCTGCCCACCGTGATCGCCCTCGGCGTCATGCTCCTTGCCCGCCACCCGGAACGCGAACTCGCCTTCCGCGCCGCCGGCGCCTACGGGGCGGTGATCCTCGGCTTCCTCGGCGGCGCCTGGTGGGGCCTCGCCGTCTCCCGCGGCCATCCGCGCGACCTGCCCTTCTGGCTCAGCCTGTCCGTCCTGCCGGCCCTGGCCGCCTGGCTGGTCGTCACTTTCCTCTCCCCGCTCTCGCTCGCCATCCTCTCCGCCCTGTTCCTCGCCAGCCTCTGGGTGGACCGCGAACTCGGCCGCCGCTTCGTCGCCCCCGACTGGTGGCTGCCGATGCGCCTGCCGCTCTCCCTCTGCATGGCCGGCCTGCACCTGATCATCGCCGTCGTGAGGTTCGTCCGCACATGACCCCCCTCCCCGAAACCATCCGCGCCCGCCAACTCCCCGCCGTCAACGGCCTGGACATGCACATCCTGGAGGCCGGCGACCCCGCCCACCCCCTCGTCCTCCTCCTGCACGGCTTCCCGGAACTCGCCTGGTCCTGGCGCCACGTCCTCCCCGCCCTCGCCCGCGCCGGCTACCACGCCGTCGCCCCCGACCAGCGCGGCTACGGCCAAACCACCGGCTGCACCGCCGACTACGACGCCGACCTCGCCCCCTACCGCATGGCCAACCTGGCGCGGGACGCCTTCGGCCTCGTCCACGCCCTCGGCCACACCCACGCCGCCTGCGTCGTCGGCCACGATTTCGGCGCCTCGGTCGCCGGCTGGAGCGCCCTGCTCCGCCCCGACATCTACCGCTCCGTCGTGCTGATGAGCGCCCCCTTCACCGGCGCCCCATCCCTCCCAGCCCCGGAAACCGACCTCGACGCCGCCCTCGCCGCCCTGCCCCGCCCCCGCAAGCACTACCAGCGCTACTATTCCACCCGCCAAGCCGACGCCGACATGCACCGCGCCCCCCAGGGCCTGCACGAATTCCTGCGCGCCTACTACCACCACAAGTCGGCCGACTGGCCCGGCAACCAGCCCACCCCGCTGGCTGCCTGGACCGCCGACGAACTGGCCAAGCTCCCCACCTACTACGTCATGGACCACGCCGAGACGATGGCCGAAACCGTCGCCGCCCACATGCCCACCCCTGACCAGGTCGCCGCCTGCCGCTGGCTCACCGAACCCGAGCTCGCCATCTACACCCAGGCATTCACCCGCACCGGCTTCCAGGGCGGCCTCAACTGGTACCGCTGCCGCTTCGAGCCCCGCTTCATCGCCGAACAGCAGATGTTCGCCGGCCGCACCATCGACATCCCCGCGATGTTCGTCGCCGGCCGCCAGGACTGGGGCATCCACCAATCCCCCGGCGCCCTGGCCCGCATGCACACGCGGGCCTTCACCAACATGGGCCCACCCATCCTCGTCGACGGCGCCGGCCACTGGGTGCAACAGGAACAACCCCAAGCCGTCGCGGCGGCGCTGCTCGCGTTCCTCGGGCGCGTCACGTAAGCAAGCGGTTCTTTTTTGAAAAAAAGAACCAAAAAACTTCCATTCCCTTGCACCGCAGCCAATCCGCCACACACAGCGCAAATGGATAAAAAATCTTTTTGCTTCTTTTTCTTCAGAAAAAGAAGTCCTTACTTCCTTCCTTCCACCACCACGAACCGCCGGAACACCGCCCCCAGCCCGATCAGGCTCAGCCCCAGCCCCAGGAACGACAGCACCCGCCACAGCCCGCCCAGCCCGGCCATGTCGAACAGGAACACCTTGCCCGCCACCAGCGCGATCACCGCCAGCGCCGCCAGCCGCACCGCGCGCACCTGCCATCGTATGCCAACGGCCATCAGCGCCACCCCGTAGCCCAGCCAAACCCCGGAATACGCCCACATTTCCGCGTCCGACGCATCCGGCGACCCCAGCCGCGCCTGCGGATGGAACAGCAGCCGCACCTCCAGCGTCAGCCAGGCGAACCCCGCCACCAGCGCATACAGCCCCAGCACCGCCAGGAACCGCCGCCCCTCCCGCCGCAGCAGCGCCAGCCCCGCCAGCACCGCCGGCACCAGGTAGGCGAACGCCAGCGTCGCCTGCCCCGCGCGCAGGTTCAGCACCACCGGGTTGCCCAGCAGCAGCACCCCCCCGCCCACCAGCGCCAACACGCCCTGGATCCGCCACGCAATGTCCAACACCCGCCGCCCCAGCCGCCGCGACAGCACCATCCCGGCCAGCGCCTGGGCCGCCATCGCCGAGACATGCAGCCCCGCCTCCAGCAGCGACGGATCGGCATTCAGCCGCCCCGCGCCCTGCCAATGCCGCACCTGCAACGCCACGAACACCGCCGCGAACGCGATGGCCCCAGCCTCCAGCACCGCCACCACCAAATCGTCGCCGCGCCGCAGGAACATCCGCGCCGCCACCCAGAAACACGCCGCCGGCACCGCATAACCGAGCCACAACCCGTTCAGCACGGGCCCGCCGGCGAACACGTAGTCGAGCACGTACCAGTTCAGCAGCAACCGCGCGATCACCAGCCCCGCCACCGCCAGCGCCACCCGCCGCAGCGCCGCCAGCTCCGTCCGCGCCTCGATCCACGCCAAGGGCGGCAACATCAGCGCGATCGCCAGCGTCACCCACTGGTCGTGCAGCACGATCGCCGCGCCGACGCACAACGCCGCCACCGCGCCGGCCGCATGCGCCCCGGCCCGCTGCAGCGCGCCCTCCCGCGCCCCCTCCTTCATCGCCGCCGCCGCCGCCACGACCGACAGCGCCGCCACCCCCAGCGCCGCCAGCGCCCACATCGAATCCGCCTGGAACCGCGCCACCTGCAGATAGGTCACGCCCAAGGTCACCACCGGCACCGCGGCCGCCAACCCCGCCCACACGACCGGCCGCGCCGCCCACCTTTCCAGGAACAGCCCCGACCCCGCGAAGAACGCCGCCATGATCGCCGCCGTCCACAGCAGCGGCCGGATCACCTCCGGCGCCCACGCCCCCGGCAGGAACGCCTGCACCACGCCCTCGATCGTGATGAACTCGCCCGTCGGCTGCCAGCCCGGCATCGCCCACATCAGCAGCACCAGCAGGAACAGCCCCGCCGCCAGCCACGGCAACCGCGCCAGCCGCGGCTCCAGCGCCCCCTTCGCCACCGCCAGCGGCGCCAACAGCAGCACGCCGATGCGCACCGCCATGTCGTCCACCTCGCCGCTCACCGCGACACCCGCCAGCCCCAGCAGCAGCATCGGCACCCACGAAAGCCGCAGCCCCACCGGATGGTCCAGCGCCGCCCGCGGCAGCAGCAACAAATGCAACGCCGCCGCCGCCGGCACGAACAGCCCCGCCGCCCAATACTCCGGCCCCAACTCCCCGGTCGCCGCCAGCGCCACCCACCCGGCCCCCGCCACCGTCGCGATCCACCCCAGCCAGGCCCACGCGCTGAACCGCACCACCACGCACGAAGCCGCCGTCACGAACAGCAGATACGCGAACAACCCCGGCGCGAACGGCGCCTCCGTCTCCACCAGCGCGGGCGTCGCGAACGCCGCCGCCACCCCCACCAGCCCCGCGACCGGCCCGAACCGCAGCGAGGCGAAAATCCCCACCAGCGCCGCCGCCGCCATCAGCCCGAAGCCGATCACGCCGGGCACCAGCCCATACATCGGCCCCGCCGCATAGGCCGCCCCGAACAACACCGCCGCCCCGCCCGCCGCCAGCCCCGGCGGCGCATGATCGGCCGCCAGCGAGCCCTCCAGCGCCGGCACCGGCCGCCGCCGCAACCACTCCGCCCCCGCCAGCAACGCCCCGCCCAGCAGGAACGCCAGCGCCACCCGCACCTCCGGCCCCAGCAGCCCCTGCTCCACCGCGTAGCTCACCAGGAACACCCCGGCGAGCAGCAGCGCCGCACTGCCCAGCC
>CAMDGX010000134.1 GCA_945897825.1 Asaia bogorensis
GCTGCTGCGCGTCATCGCCGGCTTCCAGCGCCAGCAGGAGGGCGAGGTTGTCGTCGGCGGCCGCAGCCTCGGCGACATTCCGCCGGAGGGCCGCAACTTCGGCATGGTGTTCCAGAGCTACGCGGTGTTTCCGCACCTGACCGTCGCCGACAACGTCGCCTATGGCCTGGTCGCCCGCGGGGTGCGCCGCGGCGACATGGCGCGGCGTGTGCAGGCGGCACTTGAGCGGGTGCAGCTCGGGGCACTCGCCGCCCGCTTCCCCGATGCGCTCTCGGGCGGGCAGAAGCAGCGGGTGGGCCTGGCGCGGGCCATGGTGATCGAGCCGGATTTGCTGCTGATGGACGAGCCGCTGTCCAACCTCGACGCCCTGCTGCGCATCGAGATGCGGCGCGAGATCCGCATGATGCAGCGCGAACTCGGCATCACCACGATCTACGTCACCCACGACCAGGAGGAGGCGCTGGCGATTTCCGACCGCATCGCCGTGATGCGCCAGGGTCGTCTGCTTCAGGTCGCGCCGCCGGAGGCGGTGTTCGAGGCGCCGGCGCACGCCTTCGTCGCGGACTTCATCGGCGGTTGCAACTGGTTCGACGCCTCCATGGCGCCGGGCGATGCCATCGAGATGGCCGAGGGGCCGCGTTTCTGCCTGCCACCGGGTCCGGCGCGCCCGACCGGCCCGGTCCGCCTTGCCTTGCGCAACGAGGATTTTGGCCTCGCCAACCCTTCCACGCCGCTGCCGTCGCTGGCCGGCACCGTCGCCATGCGCGCCTATATGGGCCACCGCACCCGGATGCACGTGCGCCTGCCCTCCGGCGCCACGCTCGATGCCGATGTTCCCAGCGGCGCCGACCTTCCCGGCGAAGGAGCGCCGATCCGTCTCGCATTCGATCCCGCCCGCGTTCGCCTGTTCACCCGCGAGGCCGGGGCGGATGACGGTTGGCGCATCCCATGAGTTGGCTGGCCCGGCTGCTGCGCGACCCCTGGCCGCTGGTCGCCGGCTTCGTGGTGCTGCTGTTGCTGGTCTTCGTCGCCTGGCCGCTGGCCGAACTCGCCCGCCAGAGCCTGATCGGCCAGGAAAGCGGCCGGCTCGGGTTCGAGAATTACGCGGCGTTCTTCGGCTCCTCGTATTTCCGCCGCGCCCTGGGCAACAGCCTCGTTGTCGCGGCACTGGGCACGGCCTTCGCCCTGGTGCTCGCCGTGCCGCTGGCGCTCGCCTTCGCGCGCTACGACTTCGCCGGGCGGCGCTGGATCGAGATCGCCATCCTGATGTCGATGCTCTCGCCGCCCTTCGTCGGTGCCTATGCCTGGATCCTGATGTTCGGGCGCAGCGGCCTCGTGCGCGAGGCGCTGGCCGGCATCGGCATCGACATCCCGCCGATCTACGGCGCCTTCGGCATCGCGCTGGCCAGTGCCTTCAGCGGGTATCCGGTGCTGTTCCTGGTTGTGCGCGGTGGGCTCGCCCGGGTGAACCCGGCGCTGGAGGAGGCGGCCGCCAGCCTCGGCCGGGGGCGGCTCGCGGTGATCCGCACCGTCACGCTGCCACTGGTGCTGCCGGCGCTGGTGACCGGCACGCTGCTGGTGTTCCTGGGCATCATCGCGGATTTCGGCACGCCCAGCATCCTCGGCGAGGGCGAACGCTTCCCGGTGCTCGCCACCCTGGCCTTCTCGCTCTACCTCTCGGAGATCGGCGCCGAACCCGGCATGGCCGCGACGACCGCGGCGATCCTGGTGGTGATCTCGCTCACCATGGTTGTCCTTGCGCGCTGGCTCGCCGCGCGGCGGACCGTGTCGAACGACACCGCCGGCACGCGGACGGCTATCCGCCTGACCGGACGCCCCGGCGCGCTGCTCGCCCTTGGCGCCGGGGCGTTGGTGCTGCTGGCCAACATGCCGCTGCTGGTGGTGGTCGGCTCGTCGTTCCTCGAGGTCCGCGGCGTGGTGTTCCAGCCGGCACTCACGCTGGCCAACTACGCCAACGCCTTCGCCGCCCTGGGCGACGCGCTGTGGAACAGCCTGCGCTTCGCCGCCATCGCACTGGCCATCATCCTCGTGGTGGGCGCTCTGGCCGGCTACCTGATCGCCCGCAGTTCCAGCCTGCTCTCGCGCCTGGCCGACCTGCTGATCATGGTGCCCTACGTCGTGCCCGGCACCGTGCTCGGCATCGGCTACGCCTCGGTGTTCAACGAGCCGCCGCTGCTGCTCACCGGCACCGCCAGCATCATTGTGGTGATGTACGTCGTCCGCCGCCTGCCCTATGTCGCGCGCGCCTCGGCCAGCATCGTCTACCAGATCGACCGCGGGCTGGAGGAAGCCTCGCAAAGCCTCGGCGTCCGCCCGCTCGCCGGCTTCCGCCGGGTGATGCTGCCGCTGATGCGCCCGGGCCTGCTCGCCGGTGCGGCGATCGCCTGGGTGGAGGTGTTCAACGAACTCTCCGCCTCGATCGTGCTCTACACCGGCGGCACCCGAACGCTGCCGATCGCCGCCTACCAGCAATCCCTCGCTGGCGATGTCGGCATGGCGGCGGCCTACGCGACCATGCTGATCGCCATCACCGCCGTGGCGCTGGGGCTGTTCACCATGCTGCGCGGGCGGGGAGGGGAGGTCGGAGTACTATAAGCAAGCGGTTCTTTTTTGAAAAAAAAGAACCAAAAAACTTTTATCCATTTGAGCGGCGCTGAACCCGCCAGCCTCGGTGCAAATGGATGAAAAGTCTTTTTGCTTCTTTTTCTTCAGAAAAAGAAGACTCTTCCTTACTGCGCCTGCGCACTCGCATCGCTGCGTGTCGCCCCCACGCGCTGCGCCAGCGCCGCGGCCATGAACGCGTCGAGGTCGCCGTCCAGCACCGCGTCGGGGTTGCCCTTTTCCACGCCGGTGCGCAGGTCCTTCACCAGCTGGTAAGGCGCCAGCACGTAGCTGCGGATCTGGTGGCCCCAGCCGATATCGGTCTTGGCGTTTTCCTGTGCGGTCGAGATCGCTTCGCGGCGCTGCAGCTCGGCCTCGTACATCCGCGCCTTCAGCATCTCCATCGCGGTCGCCCGGTTGCGGTGTTGGCTGCGGTCGGTCTGGCAGGCGACCACGATGCCGCTCGGGATGTGGGTGATGCGGATGGCTGACTCGGTCTTGTTGACGTGCTGCCCGCCGGCGCCCGAGGCGCGATAGGTATCGACGCGCAGGTCGGAGGGGTCGATCTCGATCTCGATCGTGTCGTCCACCACCGGATAGACCCAGACGGAGGCAAAGCTGGTCTGGCGGCGGGCGGCGGCATCGAAGGGGGAGATGCGGACGAGGCGGTGCACGCCGGCCTCGGTCTTCAGCCAGCCATAGGCATTGGGCCCGGTCACCTGCAGGGTGGCGGACTTGATGCCGGCCTGCTCGCCTTCGGATTGCTCGATCAGCTGGATTTTGTAGCCGCGCGCCTCGGCCCAGCGCGAATACATGCGCATCAGCATCTCGGCCCAGTCCTGCGCCTCGGTGCCGCCGGCGCCGGCGTTGATTTCCATGTAGCAGTCGCGCCCATCGGCCTCGCCGGACAGCAGCGACTCGATCTCCCGCCGCTTCGCCTCCTCGGCCAGCAGCTTCAGCGCGGCGATGCCTTCGTTGGCCATGGCCATGTCGCCATCGGCCTCAGCCATCTCGATCAGCTCGCTGGTGTCGGCGACATCCTGCTCCAGCTTCTCCACGCCCTCGATGGCACCGGCCAGCCGGTTGCGCTCGCGCATCAGCGCCTGCGCGGCGGCGGCGTCGTTCCAGAGGGTGGGGTCTTCGACGCGGTGGTTCAGTTCATCCAGGCGGGCGCGGGCGACATCCCAGTCAAAGATGCCTCCTCAGCAGCGCGACGGACTGCTTGATCTGTTCGTTGAGGGCGGTCGATTCAGCAGACATGGGATTCCCCTGCGATGCTAAGGGCGCGCGGGCGCGGGCGAAGGGCGCACGGCGCGGCTCAATACAACCCGCCCAGCGCGCTGTCGACCCCGCCGGCGGTCGGTTGCCCGGCCTCGCTCCCGCCCGCGGCCGCCGCACCGATGATCGGCGCGGAGCCGCCAGGCTCCTGCCCGGGCTTGAAGGCGTCGGTCACGCCGGCCTCCCACGACGCCATCGTGACACCGGCGGGCGGGATGAAGCGCAGCGGGGCGCGGTTCTGCTGTGCGGCGGCCATGAAGTTGCGGAACACCGGCGCCGCGTTGCCGCCGCCGGTCTCGTTGTCGCCCAGGCTCATCGGCGTGTCGAAGCCGATCCACACGATCGCCACCATGTCGGGTGTGAAGCCGGCGAACCAGTTGTCCTGGAAATCCTGGCTGGTGCCGGTCTTGCCGGCCACCGCGGTGCGGATGCCCTGGCCGGCCGCATTGCCGGTGCCGCGCTGCACCGCGCCCTGGAGCATGTTCACAACCTGAAAGGCGCTGGCGGGATCCACCACCTGCGGCCGCGGATCGCTCAGCTGCGGCCCCCGTGCGGGATCGTCGCAGCCCTGGCAGGTCAGCGCCTCCGCCCGCCAGATCACCCGGCCGTGGCGGTCCTGCACCGCGTCGATCAGGCTCGGCACCACCCGCCGTCCGCCGGAGATCAGGCTGGCATAGGCCCCGGCCTGGCGCAGCACCGTGGTTTCCACCGCGCCCAGCGCCGCCGGCAGCACCCGCGGCATGTCGTCCACGACGCCGAGCCCGATCGCCAGCTGCGCCACCCGCTCCATGCCCACCTTGTCGGCCACGCGCACGGTGACGAGGTTGAGCGACTTCTCCAGCGCCACCCGCAACGACACCGGCCCGGAGAAGCTCTGGGCGAAATTGCTCGGCCGCCACTTCCCCGCCGCCCCGTTGTCGACCACGAACGGCGCGTCGAGGAACCGCTGCGAAGGCGAATACCCGGCCTCCATCGCCGCCAGATAGACGTAGGGCTTGAAGCTCGATCCCGGCTGGCGCAGCGCCTGCGTCGCCCGGTTGAACTGGCTGGTCTCGAAGCTCCACCCGCCCGACAGCGCCAGCACCCGCCCGGTCGCCGGGTCGAGCGCCACCATCGCGCCCTGCACCTGCGGCACCTGCCGCAGCGCCAGCCGCTCCGGCCGCGCGGGGGTGCGCCCCTGTGCGGCGGTGGCCGGGAGCAGTTCGGCCATCACGACGTCGCCGGGTTTGACCACGTCGGTCATGCGCCGCGGCGCCGGGCCAGGCTTGTCGCCCACCAGCGGGCGGGCCCAGGTCGTATCGGCCAGCGCCATCGCCACCACCCGCGGCGTCGCCTGCGCGCCGCCGGGCGCCCGCTCCAGGAAGCCGAGCTGCGCCGCGCCGTCGCCGGCCTCCAGCACCACCGCCAGGCGCCACTCCGCCAGCATCCCCGGCGGGCGCGCCACGCCGGCCAGCGCCTGTTGCCAGACGGACGGCGCGGCACCCCCCTGGCGCGGCGGCAGCGCCAGCTGCGCGACCGGCCCGCGCCAATGCCCGCGCCGTTGATCGTAGCGCAGCAGCCCGTCGCGCAGCGCTCGGTCGGCAGCCGTCTGCAATACCGGGTCGACGCTGGTGCGCACCGTGAAGCCGCCCTGCGTCACCTGCTCCGCGCCGAACCGGTCGATCAGCTGGCGGCGCACCTCCTCGGCGAAATACTCCGCGCCCGTCACCGTTTCCGGACGGCGGAACGGGGAGACCACGATCGGCTGGGCCTTGGCCTCGGCGGCCTGCGCCGCGGAGATCGCGCGGTCCTCGGCCATCCGCTCCAGCACCCAGTCGCGCCGCGCCTTGCCGGCCTCGGGGAAGCGGAACGGGTTGTAGTTGTTCGGCGCCTTGGGCAATGCGGCGATGAACGCCGCCTCCGGCAGGGTCAGCTCGCCGAGCGACTTGTTGAAGTAGGTCTGCGCCGCCGACGCCACGCCATAGGCCTGCAGCCCCAGGTAGATCTCGTTCAGGTACAGCTCGAGGATGCGCTCCTTGCTCATCGACTGCTCGATGCGGAACGCCAGCAATGCCTCGCGCACCTTGCGCCGGATCGAGATCTCGTTGCTCAACAGCATGTTCTTGGCGACCTGCTGGGTGATCGTCGATGCCCCGATCGGCCGACGGCCCGAGCCGTACTGCATGATGTCGAAGATCGCCGCGCGTGCGATCGCCAGCGGGTCCACGCCCTTGTGGTCGTAGAAATTCTGGTCCTCGGCGGAGATGAACGCCCGCTTCACCAGCTCCGGCACCGCGGCATAAGGCACGAAGATGCGTCGCTCGGTCGCCAGCTCGGCCAGCAGCCGGGAATCGCCGGCATAGACCCGGCTCATCACCGGCGGCTCGTAGTGGCTCAGCGTCTCGTGGTCGGGCAGGTCGTCGCCGTAGTGCTGCACCACCGCGAACGCGGCGGCCACCGCCACCACGCCGCCCACCACCATCAGCGACATCAGCCAGCTGAACAGCCGCGCGATCGGGCCGCGCCGGCGCCGCCGGGGCTGTTCCGGCCGCTCTCCCGGTGGCTGCCCGCCACCCCCGCCGGGCTGCGCGCGCCCGGGCCGGCCGATATGCGCCACGGTCGTCTCGCGGCGGGCAAGCCGTTCGCCGGCAGTCAGGGAGGGGGCGGTCGAGGGATCGCTCATGGCGGGGTTCTACCCTGAAACGGGCCCGCGCGGACAGGCGCTGCCGCCAATGCCTGCTGCGATGCACAAATCCGCGTGTGGCGATCCCGGGTCAGCCGACGTAGCGCTCGCCACCGGCGGCGAAATAGGCATCGATCGCCCGCCGCATTGCGGTCGCCAGCACCACCCTGTGCGCCGGGCGCCGCAGCGCGGCCTCGTCGGCCCGGTTGGACATGAAGCCCAGCTCCACCAGCACGCTGGGAATGTCGGCGGCCTTCAGCACCATGAAGCTGGCATGGCGCGCCGGATTGGGCAGCAACGCCACGTCCCGCCGCAGTGCGCTGACCACCGAGCGCGCCATGCGCGTGGAGCCGACGCGCGTCTCCTGCCGCACCAGGCTGATCAGGATGCGGGCCACTTCCGGCGAGGTGCCGCGGAAATTCGGCGTGCCGAACCGGTCGGCGGCGTTCTCGCGCACCGCCAGCGCCGCTGTCTGGCTGTCCGACGCGGTTTCGTTGAGCGTGTACACGCTGGCCCCGCGCACCGAGTGGTCCGACAGGGCATCGGCATGCAGCGACACGAACAGCGCCGCCCCGCGTCGCCGCGCGATCGCCACCCGTTCCTCCAGCGCCACGAACACGTCGCGCGCGCGGGTCAGTTCCACGCGGTAGTTCTTCGTCGCGAGCAGCTGGCGCCGCAGCTCCTGTGCCGAGGCCAGCGCCACATGCTTCTCGAAGGTGCCGGAAACGCCGATCGCCCCCGGATCCTTGCCGCCATGGCCGGGGTCGAGCATGACCAGCGGCAGCCGCCTTGGCGGGGCCTTGCGTGCGGCCTCGATCGTCGTCTCCCCCGCGGCGGCCTCGGCCCGGCCCGGCAGCAGGAAGCACAGCGACAGGCCGGAGAGAAGGAATCGGCGAGGGATCAAGGTCCTGGCCCCCATAGATGGCCCACATGGCGCCCCCTGCGCCGCGGCAGGGAGCGCGGCATCCTTCTCACGTTGCATCGGGAAAGTCACCTTAATATTTGATTTAATGTAGTTCCCGGTCGATACGTCCCACCCATTCGCTGTTCCCGCCCGCGTGCGGCTTGCAGTCGCCGGGGGTTTGCTCCATGTTCGGCCCGCTTCGGTGGTGCGCCGGGGCCGGCGAGTGGCATGCCGGCGTCGCGCCAGGCCGGCGAAAGCGACGGAATTCCGATCACGCGAGGCCCAGCCCGGTTCAAATGACCGCGGCTCGCGGCCCCGGAGGGTGGCGCCAGCCGCCCGCGACGGAAGGACGCCCGCCGGCATCGCCCCACCGGTCCGCATCGCGCGCCTCTCGCGCGCTCGACCCGCGCCGCGCCATGTCCCCCGATCAAGCAACGGGGGCGCGGGGCAGACGGGTGGCGGGGACCGCCCCACGGCGGTCGGCAAGAATTTCCACCGGGGCGGCGCCTCCCACGAGGCTCCAGCCCGCAGTTTCAGGGTTCGATGACCGACGCGACACCGCCTTTCCCGCAGCCCGACCAGACCGCCCCCCGGGGCGTGCCGTCGGCTGCGCGGAGTGGGGCGGGCGGCCCGCGCCGGGCCGTCGTTGCTGTCGCCTCCCTGAGTCTCCTGCGGTCGGACCAGCCGCCTCTCCATGCAAGCCTATCCTGCCGCCCCCGCCGCGCCGATGCGCGCGGGAAGGCCGCGCACCGGAGTTCGCGACTACATGACCAAGCGCATGCTGATCGATGCCACACACGCGGAAGAAACCCGCGTCGTGGTGCTGGACGGTAACAGGCTCGAGGATTTCGACGTCGAGGCGTCGACCAAGAAACAGCTCAAGGGCAACATCTACCTCGCCAAGATCGTCCGCGTGGAGCCCTCGCTCCAGGCCGCGTTCGTCGAGTATGGCGGCGGGCGCCACGGCTTCCTGGCCTTCGGCGAGATTCACCCCGACTACTACCAGATCCCCGTCGCCGACCGGCAGCGCCTGCTGAAGATGCAGGCCGAAGAGGCGCGCGCCGAGGAGGAGGAGGATGACGAGGACGAGGCGCCGCCCGCGCCCCAGCCCGCCGCCAAGCCGGAACGCGGTCGCCGTCGCCGCGGTGGTGGCGCCGCCCGCGAGGCCGCATTGGAGTCTCCGGTCGCCGCGACCGCCTACGGCGAGATCGATTTCGGCGCGGTGACGCACGGCGCCCTCGATGGCGCCCAGCCTGATTTTGCCGCCGATCCGGCAGCCGACTACGTCGCGCAAGGTGCCCCCGAGATCGAAGGCATCGCCGAGCCGGCCGACGAGCCGTTCGCCGCGGCCGCCGAAGCGCCCGACACGGGTGCCGACACTGGCGCCGACACCGACGGCGACTCCCGGCTCGACATCGTCGAGACCGACGAGGCCCCCCCCGAGGCCCTCGGCGGCGGCGACGACGTGTTCGAGGGCAATGGCGCCGAGGAAGCCGCCGCCCGCCGCACCGCCCGCTTCCTGCGCAACTACCGCATCCAGGAAGTCATCCGCCGCCGCCAGATCATGCTGGTCCAGGTGGTCAAGGAAGAGCGCGGCACCAAGGGCGCGGCGCTGACCACCTATATCTCGCTCGCCGGCCGCTTCTGCGTGCTGATGCCGAACTCGCCGCGCGGCGGCGGCATCTCGCGCAAGATCACCTCGTCGGCCGACCGCCGCCGCCTCAAGGAGATCACCGCCGAGCTGGAGATCCCGCAGGGAATGGGCCTGATCGTGCGCACCGCGGGCGCCAACCGGCCCAAGCCCGAGATCAAGCGCGACTGCGAATACCTGATGAACCAGTGGGACAGCATCCGCGAGATCACGATGAAGTCCGTGGCCCCGGCGCTGATCTACGAGGAAGCCAGCCTCATCAAGCGCACGATCCGCGACGGCTACTCGCGCGACATCGACGAGGTGCTGGTCGATGGCGAGGCCGCCTGGCGCGCCGCGCGCGACTTCATGCGCATGCTGATGCCCAGCCATGCCAAGAAGGTCCAGCTCTGGCGCCCTGAAGGAATCTCTGGCGGTGGGGGCCAGCCGCTCTTCGCCAAGCACGGCGTGGAAGACCAGCTCGACTCGATGCTGGTGCCCACCGTCCAGCTCAAGTCCGGCGGCTACCTGGTCATCAACCAGGCCGAGGCGCTGGTCGCCATCGACGTCAACTCCGGCCGCTCCACCCGCGAGCGCGGCATCGAGGAGACGGCGCTGCGGACCAACCTGGAGGCCGCCGACGAGGTGGCCCGCCAGCTGCGCCTGCGCGACCTCGCCGGCCTCATCGTCATCGACTTCATCGACATGGAGTCGAAGAAGAACAACGCGATGGTCGAGCGCCGGCTGAAGGAGGCGCTCAAGAACGACCGCGCCCGCATCCAGATCGGCCAGATCAGCCATTTCGGCCTGCTGGAGATGAGCCGCCAGCGCCTGCGCCCGAGCCTCACCGAGACCAGCTTCATCACCTGCCCGCATTGCGCCGGGCTCGGCCTGGTGCGCAACGTCGAGAGCTCGGCCATCCACGTGATGCGCCAGATCGAGGACGAGGGTGCGAAGGGCCGCGCCGGCCAGATCATGGTCCACGCCGCCCAGGCGGTGGCCATGTACATCCTCAACAACAAGCGCGATCGCCTGGCCGAGATCGAGGCGCGCTACGCCATGCGGGTGCATTTCAGCGCCGACGACACGCTGGTCGCCCCGGCCGTGCGCATCGACCGCCTGCGCCCGCCGCTGAGCGAGGCCGAGCGCGCTTTGCTGGTGCCGTCCTCGGCCGCCATCGCCCAGCCCGCCTACGACTTCGTCGACGACGACGAGGCCGAGGAAGCGCCGGACATCGCCGAGGCGGCCGTCTTCGCACCCACCCCTGCGCCCATGCCTGCCGTGGCCACCGCGCCGATGCCGGCCGCCGCCGACGAGGACGACGATGACGGTCCGGGCGACGTGCCCGAATCCGGCCCCGAGGCCTCGGGTGGCGACGAGGGCGAACGCCGCCGCCGCCGCCGCCGCCGCCGCCGTGGCGGACGTCGCGAGGAGGGCGAGGAGAGCCAGGCCGCCAGTAACGACGCGCCGGCGACGGTCCCCGGGGACGAACCCGCTCCCTGGATGGCCGCCGAGCAGCCGGACGCCGCGTTCGTGCCACCGGCTGACGTGGTAACGGAAGCCGCGCCCGAAGCCGGGCCGGTCGCGGACGCAACCGACGAACCCGTCGCCGCGCTCGATCCCGCGGAGCAGGAGCAGCCGACCCTCGACCCCGAGGAGCTCGACGAGAACGGGCTTCCGAAGGCACGCCGCCGTGGTCGCCGTGGCGGCCGCCGCCGTCGTCGTGACGACGGGACCGACGAGGCGGCTGCCGAGGCTCCCGCCCCGAGCGTCGCCCCGCCGGCGCCCGCCCCGATCCCTGCCGCGCCGGTCCCTGCCGCGCCGGTCGCCGCCAGGCCGATCCCGGCCCGGCCGATGCCGCCGCCGGTGCCGACCTATACCGGCCCGACCCCGGCCGACCCCTTCGGTGGCCAGCCGTTCGACATCTTCGACATCCTCGAGCGCGCCGAGCTGGCGGAGCAGGCCCAGGCGGCACAAGCG
>CAMDGX010000135.1 GCA_945897825.1 Asaia bogorensis
CGATCAGCACCCAGTCGGAGCCGGCGCCGCCCTCGATCAGCACGCGCTTCAGCCCGGCCTCGCTGAGCTTCTCCTCCAGATGCGTCGCCATGGCGGAAATCTGGCGGTCGGCGATGCCGGTGGCGACCACCATGCGGTCGGCGAAGGCGGCGCGGCCCTGCAGGTCCAGCGCCACGACCTCCTCGGCCTTGTCGTCCTCCAGGCTGGTCACGATGATCTTCTGCAGCTGGTCCAGCCGCGCGGCATCGGTCTTCTGCACCGGCTTGGGGCGGCGGGCTGCTGCCTTGGGCCCGGCGGCGGCGGCCTTCTTGCGGGCAGTGCCCGGCGGCGCCGGAATCGCGGCGGGCGGGGCGGCGTCCCGTCCGGTGCGCGGGGGGGCGGTGCGCTTGCGCGGGGCGTCAGACGGGGGGGCGGGCGGCTTGCGGGCGATGGTCCTGAACTCCAGAAAGGGCAAGGCGGATTGCGGTGGCCGACGCGGCATGCTGTGCCGCCGGAAGGAACACCCAGCGCGGCGCAGGCAGCCCGGCCAGCACCGGAGCGGCATGGACCGGCAGGCGTGCGTCGCGCAGGCGATGGGCGGCACGGCTGGCCAGTGCCCGGTGATTGTAGGTAGGGCGCGGCAGCACGGCAAATACCACCTGCGCGACGATTTCGCGCCACCGCCGCCAGCGTGGCAGCTGTACCAGATTGTCCGCCCCCATCAGCCACACGAAGTCGACGCGCGGGAACCGAAGGCACAGGGTGCGGACCGTGTCGACCGTATAGCGCGTCCGCAGCCGCGCCTCGATTGCGGTTGCTACCACGCGCCGCCCGTCGGCGATGCCGCGCGCCGAGGCCAGACGCTCGGCCAGCGGTGCCATGCCTTTC
This sequence comes from Asaia bogorensis, assembly GCA_945897825.1. Classification (GTDB taxonomy): domain Bacteria; phylum Pseudomonadota; class Alphaproteobacteria; order Acetobacterales; family Acetobacteraceae; genus CAMDGX01. Next base: position 868 of record CAMDGX010000135.1, read on the forward strand.
GTCGGCTTCAGCGGATTGCCCGGCGAGACCAGCAGCCACACCTGGTCGAGCCCCAGCCGCCGCCGCGCGATCCGCGCCACATGCAGGTGCCCGTCATGCGCCGGGTTGAACGACCCGCCCAGCAACCCGACCCGGGCCCGCCGGCAATCGCCCCAGCGCGGAATGCTGTCGCATGCCGCGCTGGACTCTTGGCCGACGTGATTCAGACCTCCGGCGGGTCCGCCTGCGGTCATCACGCCGGGATGCGCCGGCTGGCTCAGGGCCGGACCTGCCCGCTGCCGAGCACCTGGTAGCGGAACGTCGTCAGCTGCTCCAGCCCGATCGGCCCGCGCGCGTGCATCCGCCCGGTGGCGATGCCGATCTCGGCCCCGAAGCCGAACTCGCCGCCGTCGCAGAACTGCGTCGAGGCGTTCCACATCGCGACGGCGGAATCCACGCTGTTGAGGAATTTCGCGGCCGCCTCGGCATCCTCGGTCACGATGGCATCGGTGTGCGAACTGCCATGGTGGCGGATATGGCGCAGCGCGCCGTCGATGTCGTCCACCACCGCGACGGTCAGGATGGCGTCGAGCCACTCGCGGTCGAAATCGCCTTGCTGGGTCGGCGGCAGGTCGGCGACGATCGCCCGCGCCCGCGGCCCGGCGCGGAAATCGCAGCCCAGCGCGCGCAGGTCGGCCACCAGGTCCGGCAGCAGCGACGGCGCGATGGCCGCATCGATCAGCAGCACCTCGGTCGCCCCGCACACCCCGGTGCGCCGCATCTTGGCATTGGCCAGCACGCGCCGCGCCATCGCGGGGTCCGCCTTTTCATGCACATAAGTGTGGCAGAGCCCCTCGGCATGGGCCAGCACCGGCACCCGCGCCTCGGCCTGCACCCGCTCCACCAGCGACTTGCCACCGCGCGGGATGATCAGGTCGATCTGGCCGGACGCCGCCAGCATCGCCGCCACATAGGCGCGGTCGCTCGCAGGCGGGATCTGCACCGCCGCCTCCGGCACCCCCGCGGCGCGCAACCCCTCGGTCACCGCCGCATGGATCGCCGCCGCGCTGTGGCGGCTGTCCGACCCGCCGCGCAGGATCACCGCGTTGCCCGCCTTCAGGCACAGCCCGGCGGCATCAGCGCCGACGTTCGGCCGCGACTCGTAGATCATGCCGATCACACCCAGCGGCTGCGGAATGCGCCGGATGGTCAGCCCGTTCGGACGCGTCCATTCGGCGAGCGTGCGCGCCAGCGGATCGGGCAGGGCGGCGATATCGTCGAGCCCCTGCGCCATGGCTTCGATCCGCGCCGGGTTCAGCGCCAGCCGGTCGCGAAACGCCGGCGTGCCCCCCGAAGCATCGAACGCCGCGAGGTCCTGCGCGTTTGCCGCCGCGATCTCCGCCGTGCGCGCGCGGATGGCGGACGCCGCCGCCCGCAACGCCGCGTTGCGCGAAGCCTCCGGCAGGGTTGCCAAAACGCCCGACGCAGCCTTGGCGCGCGCGGCCGCCGCGCGCATCCACTCGGTCGCGGTCTCGGCCAGGTTCGGTGCGTCGTTCATCGGCGTTACTCCCGTCGCTAGTCTGCCGCGAGGCCAGGCTGGCCGCTACCCCTCGCGCAGCACCAGGTCGTCGCGGTGGATCAGCTCGTCCCGCCCGCGCCAGCCCAGGATATCCTCGATCTCCGCCGAGCGCCGCCCGATGATCCGCGCCGCATCCGCGCTGGCATAGGCCGACAGCCCGCGCCCCAGCGCCCGCCCGTCCGGCGCCAGCACCTCGACCACGTCGCCGCGCTCGAACACCCCGCCGACCTCGCGCACCCCGGCCGGCAACAGCGACCGCCCCGAGGACAGCGCCCGCACCGCGCCCTCGTCCAGCCGGAAGCTGCCCGCCGGATGCAGCGTGCCGAGGATAAACCGCTTGCGCGCCGAATGGTCCGCCCCGCCCGGCAGGAACCAGGTGCAGCGCGCGCCTTCCTCCAGCTTGGCCAGCGGGTGCTCGACATTGCCCAGCGAGATCGCCATGGCGCAGCCCGCCCCGGTGGCGATGCGCGCGGCGATCAGCTTGGTCCGCATGCCGCCGCTGGAATAGCCCGGCGGCGGCTCGCCCCCCATCGCCTCGATCTCCGGCGTGACGGCCTCGACCACCGGCAGGTGCTTCGCGTCGGGGTTGGTGCGCGGGTCGGCGGTATACAGCCCGTCGATATCCGACAGCAGCACCAGCTGGTCCGCACCGACCATCTCCGCGACCCGCGCCGCCAGCCGGTCATTGTCACCGAAGCGCAGCTCGGCGGTGGCCACCGTGTCGTTCTCGTTGATCACCGGGATGCAGCCCAGCTCGAGCAGGGTGCGCAGCGTCGCGCGCGCGTTGAGGTAGCGCCGGCGGTCCTCGCTGTCGTGCGGCGTCAGCAGCAGCTGTGCGGCTGTCAGCCCGCGCGCCGCCAGCACCTCCGCCCAGGCGCCCGCCAGCCGGATCTGCCCGACCGAGGCCGCCGCCTGCTTCTCCTCCAGCCGAAGCCGCCGCCGCGTCAGCCCCAGCGTGCGCCGCGCCAGCGCGACGGCCCCGGAGGACACGACGATCACCTCCACCCCGCGCGCCCGCAGCGCCGCGATATCCGCCGCCACCCCGGCCAGCCAGTCCGTCCGCAATGTCGCCTGCGCCGAATCCACCACCAGCGCGCTGCCGATCTTCACCACCAGCCGCTTGGCGGTGGCGAGGGAAGGCACGGAACTCATTTTCTCCGCGCCTCCGCGATCACCTTCCACAGCGCCTCCAGCAGCTCCGGCACGCCGGTCCGCGCCATGCCCGAGATCACATGCACCGGCGCGCCGGAGGCCAGCGCCAGCTGCTTCTTGCGATCGCTGATCTGCCGCGTCGTCATCGAGTCGGACTTGTTCAGCGCGATGATCTCGGGCTTGTCGCCGAGCCCGCCGCCATACTGCTCCAGCTCCTCGCGCACCGTGCGCCACTGCTTGACCACGTTGCCGGCCGCGCCATCGACCAGGTGCAGCAGCGCCGCACAGCGCTCGACATGGCCCAGGAACCGGTCGCCCAGCCCGGCCCCTTCGTGCGCGCCCTCGATCAGCCCGGGAATGTCGGCGATCACGAATTCCCGCGTCATGTCCAGCCGCACCACGCCAAGCTGCGGATGCAGCGTGGTGAACGGATAGTCGGCGATCTTCGGCTTGGCCGCCGACACCACCGACAGGAAGGTCGACTTGCCGGCATTCGGCAGCCCGACCAGGCCCAGATCGGCGATCAGCTTCAGCCGCAGCCACACCCAGCGTTCCTCGCCCGGCCAGCCCTTGTCGGCCCGGCGCGGCGCGCGGTTGGTGGAGGATTTGTAGTTGGCATTGCCGAACCCGCCATCGCCGCCGCGCAGCAGCGTGACGCGCTTGCCCGGCACGTCGAGGTCGGCCAGCATCGTCTCCTGGTCGTCGTCGAAGATCTGCGTGCCGATCGGCACCTTGATCACCACATCGGGCGCTCCCGCCCCGGTGCGGTCCGATCCCGCGCCGTTGCCGCCCTTCTTGGCGCGGAAATGCTGCGTGTAGCGGAAGTCGATCAGCGTGTTGAGGTTCTGCACCGCCTCGAACACGATGTCCCCGCCGCGGCCGCCATTGCCGCCATCGGGCCCGCCGAACTCGATGAAGCGCTCGCGGCGGAAGGCGACGACGCCGTCGCCGCCGTCGCCGGACCGGCAGTAGATTTTCGCCTGGTCGAGGAATTTCATGGTGGGCTCAAACGAAATGGGGGCCGGCTGGTGCCGACCCCCATCGCAACTGGAACCGGCGAAGACGTGGTTATTCGGCGGCGATCGCAGCCGGAGCCGGCGGGGCGTCGTCGTTGGCCGGAACAACCGAGCAATGCACGCGGTTGTCCGCGCGGGTCTGGAACTTCACCGTGCCGTCGACGAGCGCGAACAGGGTGTGGTCCTTGCCGAGGCCGACATTGGTGCCCGGCTTCACCTTCGTGCCGCGCTGGCGGACGATGATGTTGCCGGCCACGACCGCCTGGCCGCCCGACTTCTTGAGGCCGAGGCGCCGGCCTTCGGTATCGCGGCCGTTGCGCGACGAGCCGCCCGCTTTCTTGTGTGCCATGGGTGGGTGCTCCTAGAGCGTGATCTGCAGAGGCCGGAGGCTGGCGCCGTGAATCACGCGATCAAAGTTAAGCGGCGTTGATGGCCGACACGCGCAGCACGGTCACGTGCTGGCGGTGGCCGTTCTTGCGGCGGCTGTTCTGCCGGCGGCGCTTCTTGAAGATGATCACCTTCTCCAGGCGGTCCTGCGCGATCACCGTCGCGGTCACCGTGGCGCCGGCCACCGTCGGCGCGCCGACGGTCAGCGAGCCTTCGCCGCCGACGGCCAGAACATCGGTGAAGGTGATGGTGCCGCCGGCCTCGGCCTCCAGCTTCTCGACCTTCAGCACCTGGTCGGGCTGCACGCGATATTGCTTACCGCCGGTGCGGATGACTGCGAACATGGTCCAACTTCCTGACTGGCGGCCGAAGGGCCGTCCGAAGGCAATAGGCAAGAGGGCGCCAGCGGTTGCCCGGGCACCGGGAGCGCGGCTTTTAGGCCCCCGCGTCCCCCGCTGTCAATCCGCCCCGCGCGCCCGCGCCGTCATGCCCGCCACGCGCAAAGCTTGCCGCGCCCGGAGATTGGTGCATGATCGTTGCGTAACGGGCGCGCGGAGTGAATGCCATGTCGGCGACGCAGGGCAAGGCCGGTCCCGATAGCCACGAGGCCTATATCGCCAGCACCCAGGCCGACGGCCGGCTGCTGCTGCGCTTCGTCGCCCGCCGCTCCGACCGCACCCTCGCCGCGGCCCCCGACGGCCTGCCGCCGGTCGACCGCAGCACCTATGCCACTTTGTTCGAGCCTGCCGCCTCCCTGGCCGCGGAGCCCGCGCGCATCCCCGCCCTGCTGGCCTGTGTCGACGACCTCAGCCTGCGCGCCGCCCCGGCCAACGTGCGCAGCATCCGCCTGACCGCCACCTATCTCGGCATCGCCATGGAGAACGGCGAACCCCCTGCCGGCATTCGGCGGGAGGCGCGCTACATCAAGGCCTACATGTTCCTCGTCGGCGGGCTCGCGATCGCCCTGCTGCTCGCCGGCATCGCCCTCCTGGCGCACATGGACACCGGCCGGCGGCTGCTGCAGCAACTCAAGGACCTCCGCCAGCTCGAGGCCGCCGTGCACAAGGACATGGGCACCCTGGCGGCGGAGGAGACGTCGCCCTTCGCCATCCGCCTGCGCCTGGAGCCGGGCGCGCCGGGCCAGCCGGACCGGGCGCGCGTGGCCTGGGTCGACGCCGCCACCGGCGCGGCGGACACCAGGTGGCATGCCGCACCGATGTGCGCCCGGCCGCTGTTCCTGGCCGCCGGCGCCAACCACAACCTCGCGGTCGAGTTCATCGAGGCGGTTCCCGCAAGCGAGGACGCCGCCTTCCAGTCGGTCCTCTGGCGGGAGCCGGCGACGGTGAAGGCCGCCGACATCTGCCGCCGCGCCGACGACGTGAAGGTGCGCATGGCCCTGCTGTATTCCGGCCTAGCCGACTGGAACTGCCGCAGCCACCGCATCTTCGGCATGTTCACGCTGCCCTACGACCGGGTGTTCCGCTGGGTCTCCGGCATCGACGCCCCGCTGCCGGTGCCGAGCAGCTGCGGCACGCCGGAGATCCGCCTGCCGCCGGAGATCGGGCTCGATTCCTGGCATTCCCACGAAACCGCCGTCACCATTACCACCGCGGTCGCCGCCGGCTTCCTGCTGCCGCTGCTGCTCGGCAGCCTCGGCGGCTGCGCCTACGCGATGCGACGCATCGACCAGAAGCTGTCCTCCTGGACGCTGGAGCCGCAGGACGGGCGCCACGCCGTGGTGCGCGTCGGCCTCGCGGCCGTGCTGGGCGGCCTGGTCGGCGTGGTCTGGACCGGGGGCGAGCCGCTGGCCGTCGGCGGGCTGTCGCTGTCGCTGGCCGCGGTGGCCTTCTTCATCGGCTATGCGGTGGAGCCGGTGTTCAAGCTGATCGAGACGGTGATCATCGACGCGCTGATCCTCAAGGCCACCAACCCCGGCCCCGCCCCGCCGGCGGCGCGGCCGCCACCGCCCGTGGCACCGCGCGCCCCCATCGCGCCGCCTGACCCCAAGCAGGACTAGTAGACGGCCGAGGCCACCCGTCCGGCGGCGGCGTTGGCTTCGGCGACGCTGGCGGCGAGATCGGCGAGGTAGGCTTCGCGGGCGGGTTCGTGGAGCAGGGACATCATCATGTGCAGGCCGGGCGGGGTTCGGACCATGCCGGGCACCCAGTCGCGCCGGGCCATGCCGGCGGCGATGGAGTCGGCGTCCTTCTCGGTGCTGCCGAAGGCGAGGATGGAGAGGTCCGGCTTGCCGAACACCTGCATGGAGGGGATCGCCTCGATCCCCGCGATATAGGCATCGCGCATCGCCAGCATGCGCTCGGCGATCTGCATGTAGCCGGCGCGGCCGAGGAAGGTGAGCACCGCCCACGCTGCCGCCACCCCGCCGCCTGGCCGCGTGCCGACCAGCGTGTTGGTGACGAACCGCCCGTTCGGCCACACGTCGAGATCGAGCGCCTGGGCGGCGTGCTTCTGCGCGTCGCGGTAGAACACGGTGCTGGCGGGCTTCGGGCAGAAGCCGAACTTGTGCAGGTCGGCCGACAGCGACATCACGCCGGGGTTCGCGAAGTCGAATGCCGGGATCGGCCGGCCCAGCGCCTTGGCGAAGGGCGCGAAGTAGCCGCCGACGCAGGCATCGACGTGCAGCCATACATCCTTGCGCAGCGCGAGGTCCGACAGCGCCGGGATCGGGTCCACCACACCGTAGGGGAAGCAGGGGGTGGAGCCGACGATCATGATCGTATCGGCGTCCATCGCCGCTTCCATCGCCGCCGGGTCGGCCTTCAGGTCGGGGCCGACCGGCACGCGGCGGATTTCCAGGTCCATCATCTGCGCGCCCTTGTCGAAGGCGGGATGGGCGGTGAGCGGCAGGACCAGGTTGCCGCGATGGGTGGGGTTGCCGCGCCGCGCGCGGTTCCAGTCGCGGCAGGCCTTCACCGCCATGACGATGCTCTCGGTGCCGCCGGAGGTCATGTTGCCGGTGGCGCCCTCGGGGCCGTGGAAGAGGTCGAGCGCCATGGCGATCACCTCCTCCTCCATGCGCCTGAGGCTGCCGAAAGCGCGCTTGGCGCCAAGCGCGTTTTCGGTGAAGAAGGCCATGAACGCATCGCGACCGACCTCGGCCACGCCCGGGGTGGCGCCGAACACATAGAGCGGCACGCGGCCTTCGCGCCATTTGGCGTCATGGGCCTTCATCTCGTCCATCAGGGCGGCGATGCGCTCGGCCGGCTGGCCGGTTTCGGGGAACTTCATGGCGGGACCTCCGGATACGGGGCAAAGCGTGCCCTGCCGCGGGCGGTGTTGTCCATCGCCGCCGCGTGCTGCGCGCTGGCAGCGCGAAGCGGCGGATGCTAGGATTCGCGCGTTCTTCAAGTTCTGTGATCCGGACTGGGATTTTCGGCCGACACAGGGGGTATGGACTTGGCTACGCAGGCCCCATGGCATCGACCGACGCCGGCGGCACGCGCTTGCGCCCGGTGCCGTGGCCCGTCTTGCCGGCTCCTCACGGCAACGTGCACCGGGTGGCCATGAGCGGACAGGAAGCGCCGGTGCTCGACAATCGGCGCGAGGCGGCGGCCCGCGAGGTGCTGGCGGCGATCGCCGCGGGCGAAGGGCTCGTGGCGCTGACCGGACCGGCGCGGGTGGGCAAGACGGCGGTGCTGGACCTGGTGGCGGCCCGGCTGGAGGGTGCGGGGGTGCGGGTCCTGCGCGTGGAGGGCGCGGCGGCCGCAGACGGGCGGCTGAGCCTGCGGGCGCTGCTGGCGCAGGTGGCCGGGCGGGACATCGAGGGGATGGAGGAAGGCGCGATTGAGGAACTGCTCGACGTGCTGGACGGAACCGGCGCGGGCGTGGTGGTGGCGGTGGACGACGCCCAGAACCTGCAGCCCGACGCTGCCGAGTTCTTCCGGCTGCTAGCGATGCTGGGGCGCGGGCAGAAGCGGCGCAGCCGGGTGGTGTTCGCCGGCCGGCCGGAGTTCTGGGATGTGTTCCCCGACGACTTCAAGGGCCGCACACGCTTGGTGGGCGCGCGGATCGCGTTGCCGGCCGATGAGCCGGCTGGGTTGTCGGAATTGCCGGCCGCCGCGCCGGTGGGGGCGGCGGCACCGGCGCGGTCCTGGCGGGGGGCGGTTTCGGCGGGCGTGGCGGCAGGCATGGCGGGACTTCTCCTGGCGGGGTTCCTGCTGGCACGGCCGCGGCCGGTGGCGCAGGACGTGCCGGCGGCGATCGTGGCGGCGCCGGTCGAGGCGCCGATGGCGGGGGCGCCGGCGGTGCCGGTGTTCGTGGAGCGTCGGGTCGAGGCGCCGGTTCCTGGCGACACGGCGCGGCGGTGGGTCGCGGAGGTCCGCGTGGAGATCCCACCGGGCGGCGGGGTGGCGCCGCGGATTGTGGCGGTGCCGCAGGAGGTGCCGCCGGTGGGGGGCGTGGCGCCGGTGCGGGTGGATCCGCCGGTCGAGGCGCCGGTGGCGGGACGGCCGGCGGGGCGGGCGCCGTTGCTGGTGGCCGCCGACCTGGGGGAGGCTGCGGCGGTGGAACCGTTCGACCTTTCGGTGGGGGCCGAGGTGCGGGAGGTGGCGGTCGATCCGGTGCTGGTGGCGGGGTTGATGCGGCGGGGGGCGGAGCTGGTGCGGCTGGGGGATATCTCGGCGGCGCGGCTGGCGTTCGGGCGGGCGGTGGCGGCGGGGGAGGCGGCGGCGGCGACGGCGTTGGGGCGGACCTATGACCCCGGCTTCCTGGCGGAGATCGGCGGGCGGGGGATCGAAGGCGATACGGCGGAGGCGGCGCGGTGGTACCGGCGGGGGGCGGAGATGGGCGACGCGGCGGCGGCGGCGTTGCTGGGGCGGTAGGCGCTCACGCGCATGTGGCCGCAGGGCTGCGCGATCGGGTGGAGAATGGCGGGGTTGCACAGGAGAGCCCGCATGTTCCGAAGCCTTTTGGCCGCATGGCTGCTGTTCGCGCTTCCCGCCTGGGGGCAGGGGGCTCCCGCCGAGCCGGTGCCGCGGCCGGATGCGGTGACGCGGGCCAATGCCGGGACGGTCGGAGTGATCGCGGGCGGGGTCGACGGGACGTATATCCGCATCGCCGCCGACCTGGCCGCCGTGCTGGACGATGGGGACCGGATGCGGGTGCTGGCGCTGCTGGGGCGGGGGTCGGTGCAGAATTTGCGCGACATCGTGTTCCTGCGCGGGATCGATATCGGGATCGTGCAGTCGGACGTGCTGGCGTTCGCGCGGCGGGACCGGGGGCTGCCGGGGGTGGAGGGGGCGGTGCAGTACATCGCCAAGCTGTACGACGAGGAGGTGCATGTTCTGGCGCGGCGGGAGGTCGGGGGGCTGGCGGACCTCGCGGGGAAGCGGGTGAACGTGGATGTGCGGGGCAGCGGGACGGCGATGACGGCGGGGTTGCTGTTCGGGCTGCTGAAGGTCGAGGTGGAGGCGGTGCATGACGACCAGGCGACGGCGCTGGAGAAGCTGAAGGCCGGGGAGATTTCGGCGATGGTCTACGTGGCGGGAAAGCCGGCGCGGCTGTTCGCGGGGCTTGATGGGGAGGCGCTGCACTTCCTGCCGGTTGCGATGACGCCGGCGCTTTTGGAGACGTATCTGCCGGCGACGCTGGGGGCGGGGGCGTATCCGGGGCTGGTGGCGGAGGGGCGCGAGGTGGAGACGGTGGCGGTGGGGGCGGTGATGGCGGTGTATGCTTGGCCGCCGGGGCATGAGCGGTATCGCAAGGTGGCGGCGTTCGTGGAGACGTTTTTCGATCGGTTCGAGGCGTTCCGGCGGGCGCCGCGGCATCCGAAATGGCGGGAGGTGAACATCGCGGCGCAGGTGCCGGGGTGGACGCGGTTTCCGGCGGCGCAGGCGTGGCTGGATCGGCGGAAGGCACCGTAATTTTCTGATATCGTAATTAAATGGGTGTGGTGGGGCGCGGTCAGGCGGGGGCCGTTC
>CAMDGX010000136.1 GCA_945897825.1 Asaia bogorensis
GGCACGCAGCGCCACGAGCCGCGCCGCCTCGGCGCCCGACAGCTTCAGTCGCGCCGCCGCCGCCACGCCGTCGCCCGCGATCAATGCTGCCAGCCGCAGCACCGGGTCATCCGGCGCACCGGCGGCAACGACTGCCGCCAGCCCCTGCCCGTCGCCAGCCTCCGGCAACACCGCCTGCAGCACGCCGACGTCGCGCATCAGCGCCACCGTCGCGGCCGGATCCGGCCCGGCCAGGATGCGCTTCAGCTCGCTCCACACCCGCTCCGCCGACAGCCGCGCCAGTCCCGCCACCCCCGCGCGGATCGCCGCCAGCGCCGCCCCGTCCGGTGCCCCGCGCCCATAGCGGGCATGGAAGCGGAAGAAGCGCAGCACCCGCAGGTAGTCCTCGCCGATGCGCGTCGCCGCGTCGCCCACGAAGCGCACCCGACCTTCCGCCAGGTCGTCCAGCCCGCCGAAATAGTCGAACACCTCGCCCGAGGCGGTCATCGACATGGCGTTGATGGTGAAATCCCGCCGCGCCGCATCCGCCACCCAGTCGTCGGTGAAGGCCACCACCGCATGGCGCCCGTCGGTGGCCACATCGCGGCGCAGCGTCGTCACCTCGAAGCCGCGATGGTCGGCAACGGCGGTGACCGTGCCGTGCGCCAGCCCGGTCGGCACCGCCTTCAGCCCCGCCGCCGCCAGCGAAGCCATCACCGCCTCCGGCGCATCGGGCGTGGCGAGATCCATGTCGGCGATGGCGCGGCCGATCACCGCATCGCGCACGCTCCCCCCCACCAGCCGCGCGCGCGGCAGGGCGGCCAGCACGGCGCGCAGGGCGGGATCGGACAGGAACGCGGGCAGCGGGTCGAGCCGGCGCGCCGCCGTGCTCACGGTACCGTCCGCCGCACCGCGTGGCCGGGCACCACCCGGCCATCCTCCAGCCGCGGCGGCACATAGGTCATGCCCGGCGGCACCGCGCCGCTCAGCTCCAGCCAGGCCGCCGCCATCAGCATCAGGAACATCGCCCCCAGCGTGCCCCACAGCAGCTCGCGGGTGAACCGCTTGCCTAACCAGAGCCACAGCCCGTACCCCGCGAAGGGCATCAGGAACAGCAGCACCTCCAGCAGGCGGATCATCGGCTGTCCGTGCGCAGCCGGTGCGCCAGGTGCACCAGCATGGCCGCCGTCGCGCCCCAGATGTAGTGGTCCGGATGCGGCCACACCCAGAATTCCCGCCACGCGCCGCGGAAATACGACCGCCGCCGCTGCGGCGCGGCCGGGTCCAGCACCACGGACAGCGGCAGCGAGAACACCGCCGCCACCTCGTGCGGCGACGGCACCAGGTCCAGCTCGTGCAGGTCCGCACCCTCCGGCAGCAGGCCCAGCACGGGTGTGACGCGATAGCCCGTGCCGGTCACATAGTCGCCCAGCCGCCCCATCAGCTCCACATGGTGGCGCGCCAACCCCACCTCCTCCTCCGCCTCGCGCAGCGCCGCATGTTCAGGGGAGGCATCGCCGGGATCGATCCGCCCGCCGGGGAAACTCACCTGGCCGGCATGCTTGGCCAGATGCGCGGTGCGCTCGGTCAACAATACGCCGGGCTGCCGGCCGAGCACCAAGGACACCAGCACCGCCGCCGGAACCAGCGGTGCGTCCGCCAGTTCCACGCCATCATGGCTGGAGAGTGGCATGCCGATCGACGGCGGGTCCACCACCGTGCGGGCAGGCTCCATCGCCACCACTGGCGCGGGAATGGGCGCACGCAGGCGCGCGCGCAACAGATCTCGATTCACGGCACCAATCTATGCAAGCCGGCGACGCACCGCCAGCCGGTCAGGCCTCCGCGGCCGAATCCTCGGGCAGATCCCCCAACGGGAAGAAACACCCGCTGCTCCACACGCCCAGCACCGGGCGCCCGTCGACCACGCACGGCTCGGCCAGCGCGACCAGTTCGTAATACACCGCCCGCCCGATCCGCGCCTCCAGCGGAAACCGCCCCGCCCCCTCGCGCACATGCACATAGGGCGTCGGCTCGCACGAGACGACGTCGAACGCCACACGGATCGGATGCTTCGGCCCGGCCGTCACCACCTGGTCGATATTGGTGCGGAAGGTCAGCACCTGCTCGTGCCCCACCCCGGCCCAGCCCAACTCGACGGCCACGAACGGCGCGTCCTCCACCTCGATCAGCCCGCGCTCCGCCGGCGTCTCCAGCAGGAAGCGGCCCGCATCGTCGCGCTTGAGCACGGAGGAGAACAGGCACACCAGTTCCTTCCGCCCGATCACGCTGCCACGATACAGCCACGACCCATCGCGCCGGATCACGAACGGCAAGGATCCGTGGTCGGTCTGCCGCCGCCCGCCCTGGCCCTGCCCAGACTGAGGCACCCCGCAACCGCCCACGCCACCCCCCGGGAGCGAAATCGGCCCCAAGGCTCGTGGATCCGTGGACCTTTGTTGAATCGGATTGTTCACGCTGCGCACCCCGAGGCAGAGAATGCTTCCGCCCTGACCGGAGATATAGGTAGCATCCCCCCGCCTGTGAAAGTGCCCGCGATCAATCTGCATGAAGCAGGGTCGCAACGCGGCCGTCGCGCACAATCTGAGTCGGGCCGGCCGAGCCACGGCCGCACCACGCCGCCAGGATGAGGTTCATGTCCGCCACACCCGCGCCGTTCCAGCCGTCCCCGCCGCCGACCGCCAAGGCCATGGACGACATGCTCGCCGATATCGAGGCGCTCGGCCGCAAGGCCGCCGCCGCCCGTGCCCAGATCGGCCGCGCCATCTACGGCCAGCCCGACGTCGTGGACCAGACGCTGATCACCCTGCTCTCCGGCGGCCACGTGCTGCTGGTCGGCGTGCCAGGCCTCGGCAAGTCCAAGCTGGTCGAGACGCTCGCCATCGTCATGGGCCTGGCCTCCAAGCGCGTGCAGTTCACGCCGGACCTGATGCCCGCCGACATCCTCGGCTCCGAAGTGCTGGACGAGGGCGAGGACGGCCGCCGCCACTTCCGCTTCGTCCCCGGCCCCGTCTTCTGCCAGCTCCTCATGGCCGACGAGATCAACCGCGCCTCGCCCCGCACCCAGTCCGCCCTGCTGCAGGCGATGCAGGAACAGCGCGTGGCCATCGGCGGCGTCGAACACCCGCTCCCCCGCCCCTTCCACGTGCTCGCCACGCAGAACCCGATCGAACAGGAAGGCACCTACCCGCTGCCGGAAGCCCAGCTCGACCGCTTCCTGCTCGAAATCCAGGTCACCTACCCCGACCTCGCCAGCGAACGCGCCATGCTCGTCGCCACCACCGGCGCCGGCGAAGACAAACCCGCCCAGGCCCTGACCGCCGAAGACCTCATGGCCGCCCAAGCCCTCATCCGCCGCGTGCCCGTGGGCGACACGGTGGTCGACGCCATCCTGAACCTCGTCCGCTCCGGCCGCCCCGAAGCGTCGGACGACGAAACCGTCCGCCGCCATGTCGCCTGGGGCCCCGGCCCGCGCGCCGCCCAAGCCCTGATGCTCGCCTGCCGCGCCCGCGCCCTGCTCGACAACCGCCTCGCCCCCTCCATCGACGACGTCGCCGCCCTCGCCCCCCCCGTGCTGCGCCACCGCATGGCCCTCAACTTCTCCGCCCGCGCCGACGGCCTCGCCCTCGACACCGTCATCGCCCGGCTGGTGGAACGGCTTGGATGAACTGGGCCGTGGGAAAGGAAGGCTGGGGCTTCGCCCCAGACCCCACCAGGAACCTGAGGTTCCTGGGCCTCCCATCTTCCGCCTTCGGCGGGGAGGGGCCGTCCGGGTCTCTCCACCACCTCGACGGCCCCTCCCCGCCGAAGGCGGAAAACGAACGGGGGTCTGGGGCCTCCAGGCCCCAGCGGGTCCAGGGCGGAGCCCTGGCCTTCCTTCCTTCGGGCCCTCTCCACCCATGACCATTTCCGCCAGGCGGGCCGAGGCGTTGGGCGCGAGGTTGCCGCCGTTGCAGGTGGCGGCGGAGCGGGTGGCGGCGACGGTGGCACAGGGGGTGCATGGGCGCCGGCGGGTCGGGCAGGGGGACTCGTTCTGGCAGTATCGCCCGTTTTCGCTGGGCGACGACGCGGCGCGCATTGATTGGCGCCAGTCGGCGCGGTCGGACCGGCATTATGTGCGCGAGACGGAGTGGGAGGCGGCGCAGACGGTTTGCTTGTGGCGCGACGGGTCGGCCAGCATGCGCTGGCGGTCGAAGGCGGCGCCGGTGGACAAGATCGAGCGGGCGGAGCTGTTGCTGCTGGCCCTCGCCTCGCTGCTGGTGCGCGGCGGCGAGCGAGTGCGCTTGCTTGGGGGTGCGCCGCGCAGCCTGTCGGGGCGGGTGGGGCTGGATCGCCTCGCCGACCAGGTTGCCCGCCTGCCGGAGGGGGGCGGGATGCCGCCTGAGGTGCCGGTGCCGCGCCATGCCCGCGTGGTGCTGATTGGCGACCTGCTCTCGCCGCTGGAGGAGATCCAGCGAACGGTCGCCCGGCTGGCCGGCACGCCGGTCACCGGCCATCTGCTCCAGGTGCTCGATCCTGCGGAGGCGCTGCTGCCCTATGAGGGGCGCGTGCGGTTCGAGGGGCTGGAGCGCGAGGCCGACATGCTGATCCCCCGGGTGGAGGGCGTGCGCGGCGCCTATGCGGAGCGGCTGGCGGCGCAGCAGCAGGGCTTGCAGGCGATCGCCACGGCCGCCGGCTGGGGCTTCGCCGTCCATCGCACCGACCATGCGCCGGAGGCGGCGCTTCTGGGGCTTTACACCGCGCTGGCACCGCAGATGGGGCGCCGATGATCTTCGCCTCGCCCTGGGTTCTTCTGGCGCTGGCCGCGCTGCCCTTGCTGTGGTGGCTGCTGCGCATCACGCCGCCGAGCCCGCACACCGAATCCTTCCCGGCGATCCGCCTGCTGTTCGGCCTGACCGCCGTGGAGGAGACGCCGGCCCGCACCCCCTGGTGGCTGCTCGCCCTGCGCATCCTGGCCGCCGCCCTGGTGATTTTCGGCCTGGCCCGCCCGGTGCTGGATGCCGGCACGTCCCTCGCCGGCGCCGGCCCCCTGGTGCTGGTGGTCGATGACGGCTGGACCGCCGCACCCGACTGGTCGCGCCGCGTGGCCGCCGCGAATGGCGTGCTGGACCGCGCCGAGCGTGCCGGGCGCGACGTGGCGCTGCTGACTACCGCGCCGTCGGAAACCGCGGCCGCCCCGGCGGTCACGGCCGCGATGCCGGTCAGCGAGATGCGGCCCCGATTGGCAGCCCTGCGCCCGAAGCCCTGGCCGTCGGACCGCGCGGCGGCTGCGGCGGCCCTGCGCCCCTGGGCCGGCCGTGGCGGTGCGGCCTATGTCGCGGATGGTTTGGCCGGCCCGGGCTGGGACGGCTTCGCCGCGGCCCTCGCCGCCATCGGCCCGGTGACGGTGCTGCGCGACGAGGTTCCACCCGCCCGCCTGCTGCTCCCGCCCCGCGCCGAGGCCGACCGCCTCGTCGCCACCGTGCAACAGGCCCCCCGCCCCCTGGCCGAGGAGGTCGCCGTGCTGGCCCAGTCCGGCGACGCCCGCACCCTGGCCCGCGCCACCGCCCAGATCCCGCCCGGCGCCACCGAGGCCGAGATCGCCATCGTCCTGCCCCCCGAACTGCGCAACCGCCTCGCCCGCCTGGTCATCGAAGGCCCCTCCTCCGCCGGCGGCGTGGTGCTGCTGGACGAGCGTTGGCGCCGCCGCCCGGTCGGCCTGCTGGCTGGCGATGCCGTCGCCGCCGAAATTCCGCTCACCGGCTCGCTGTATTATGTGCGCCGCGCGCTCGACCCCTATGTGGAGCTGCGCATCGGCGACCTCGCCACCCTGCTGTCGCGCGAATTGTCGGTGTTGGTCCTGGCCGACCACGTCGTGGCCGAGGGGCCGGAGGCGGACATGCTGGCCAACTGGGTCGAGAAGGGCGGCCTCCTGCTCCGCTTCGCCGGCCCGCGCATGGCCGAGCAGCCCGACGCGCTGCTGCCCGTCCGCCTGATGGCCGGCGACCGCCAACTCGGCGGCGCGATGTCCTGGAGCCAGCCGGCGGCCCTGGACAGCTTTCCCGCCAGCGCCCCCTTTGCCGGGCTGCGCGTGCCCGCCGAGGTTCGCGTAACCCGCCAGGTGCTGGCCCAGCCGGACGCCCGCCTGCCGGACGCCACCTGGGCGCGGCTGGCCGACGGCACCCCGCTGGTGACGCACGCCACCGCCGGCCTCGGCCGCGTGGTGCTATTCCACACCACGGCGAACGCCGACTGGTCCGACCTCGCGCTGTCCGGCCTGTTCGTCGACATGCTGCGCCGCCTCGTCGCCCTCTCCGCCGGCGTCTCGGGCCTGACGGAAGCCGACGGCACCCGCCTCGCCCCGGTCGAGACGCTGGACGGCTTCGGCACCGCGGGCCCGCCGCAGGCCGCCGCCGGCCCGCTGGCCGCCAGCGACTTCGCCACCACCGCCGCCTCGCCGCGCCACCCGCCCGGCCTGTACGGCCCCGAAAACGGCCGCCGCACCCTGAACCTCGCCAACCGCCACCCCCCGCTCGCCGCCGCCACCCCGATCGCCGGCGCACGGCAGGAGCCGGTCTCCGGCACCCAGCCCGAGCGCCTGCTCGCCCCCTGGTTGCTCGCCGCGGCCCTCGCGCTGCTGGCGATCGACCTCGTCGTGTCGCTGTTCCTGCGTGGCCTGTTCCGCGCCAGGGTCGCCGCGCGCGCCGCCATCCTGCTGCTGGCCTTCGCCGCACCCGCCCAGGCGCAAACACTGGTCCCCGCCCAGGCGCCCGCCCATCCCGCCCTGGTCACCCGTCTCGCCCACATCGTCACCGGCGACCAGCAGGTGGACGGCATCGCCCGCGCCGGCCTGCTCGGCCTGTCCGACTATGTCAACCGCCGCACCAACGCCGCCCTGGGCGAACCCGCGCCTGTCACCCTCGGCGAGACCGAATTGTCCTTCTACCCGCTGCTCTACTGGCCGATCGTCCCCGGCACCCCGCCACTCACCGGCGCGCAGGTGACGGCGCTGAACGAATTCATGGCCCATGGCGGCATCATCCTGATCGACACCCGCAACGGCGGCAGCGGCGAAGGCTTCAACGCCGGCGGCGAGCAGGCACTGGAACAGCTCGCCCGCAACCTCGCCGTCCCGCCGCTTGCCCCGCTCACGCCGCAGCACGTCCTGGCGCGCAGTTTCTACCTTTTGCAGGACTTCCCCGGCCGCTTCGCCGGCGACACCGTCTGGGTCCAGCGCGCGCAGGACCGCACGAACGACAGCGTCTCCCCGGTGATCATCGGCGGCCACGACTGGGCGGCCGCCTGGGCGATCGACGCCCAAGGCCGCAACCCCTACGCTACCCTGCCCGGCGGTGCGCGCCAACGCACCATCGCCTATCGGTTCGGGGTAAACCTCGTGATGTACGCGCTCACGGGGAACTACAAGGGCGATCAGGTGCATATCCCGGCCATACTGGAAAGGCTAGGGCAGTGAAGGGTTCTTCTTTTTGTGAACAAAAAGAAGCAAAAAAACTTCATCCTTTCGCTACCGGTCACCACCGGAGCCGAGGATCGGTAAAGCGCGGCGACATGGGTAAAGTTTTTTTGCTTCTTTTTGTTCACAAAAAGAAGATTCTTCCTTCCTCGGAGCTGATCTAGATGCGTATGGAACAGGCCATCGCCGCCATCCGCTTCGAACCCGCCCTGCCACACTGGCTGCTCGCCGCCCTGGCCGTGCTTTGCATCGCCGCAGTCGGGATCGCGCTCTGGCGCCGCGCCCGCGGCACCGGCTGGCGCATCCTCGCCTTTGCCGCCCTGCTGCTCTGGCTCTCCGGCCCGCGCGTGGTGGAGGAAACCCGCGAGGGCCTGCCCGACATCGCGCTGATGGTGGTCGACGACAGCGCCAGCATGCAGGTCGGCACCCGTGCCACCCTCGCCGAACGCGCCCGCGCCCGCATCGAGGCCCAGGCCCGCGACGTCCCTGGCCTCGAACTGCGCACCATCACCGTGCCCGAGGCCGGCACCGAGGGCACGCGGCTGTTCACCGCCATCGAGCGCGGCCTGGCCGACATCCCGCGCGCGCGGCTGGCCGGCATCGTCGCCATCACCGACGGCCAGGCGCACGACATCCCCGAAAGCCCTGTCGCCGAGGCGCCGCTGCACGTGCTGATCCCCGCACGCGGCGAGGAGGCGGACCGCCGCATCCGCGTCGTCGAGGCGCCCGGCTACGGCATCGTCGGCAAGTCCGTCACCCTGCGCCTCGCCGTCGAGGATTTGGGCCGGCCCAATCTCGGCGCTGGCGGCGCCCCGGCCCGCCTGACCATCCGCCGCGACGGCGAGCCCGCCCTGGTCCAGGACACCCCGCCCGGCCTGGCGCGCGAGGTCGAGATCCCGATCACCCGCGGTGGCCCGACGGTCGTGGAACTGGCGGTCGACCCGCTGCCGGGCGAGGTCAGCCAGGCCAATAATCGTGCCGTGGTCACCATCAACGGCGTGCGCGACCGCCTGCGCGTCCTGCTCGTCTCGGGCGAGCCGCACCCGGGCGAGCGCACCTGGCGGCGGCTGCTGAAATCCGACCCGGCGGTCGACCTCGTCCACTTCACCATCCTGCGCCCGCCGGAGAAGGACGACATGACGCCGCTGAACGAGCTGGCGCTGATCGCCTTCCCGGTGCGCGAGCTGTTCCAGGTCAAGATCAAGGAATTCGACCTGATCATCATGGACCGGTTCGCCAACCGCTCCACCCTGCCGCCCATCTACCTGCGCAACATCGCCGACTACGTGCGCGAGGGCGGCGCCCTGCTGATGAGCGCCGGGCCCGAGTTCGCTTCCGCCTTCTCGCTGGCCGCCAGCCCGCTCGGCGCCATTCTGCCCGCCCGCCCCGCCCCCGGCGGCGCCCTGGTGGAGGACGCCTTCCGCCCGGAGGTGACGGCGCTGGGCCTGCGCCATCCGGTCACCGAATCCCTGCCCGGCCTGCGCTCCGGCGCCCCGCCGAGCTGGGGCCGCTGGTATCGGCGCATCGAGCCCGCCAACCTGCGCGGCGATGTCATTCTCGCCGCCCCGACACCCGGCGGCGAGCCGGCCCCGCTGCTGACGCTGGAACATGTCGGCGAGGGGCGCGCCGCCCTGCTGCTGTCGGACCACATCTGGCTCTGGTCGCGCGGCCACGACGGCGGCGGCCCGCAGGGCGAGCTGCTGCGCCGCATCGCCCACTGGCTGATGAAGGAACCGGAGCTGGAGGAAACCGCGCTGCTCGCCCGCATCGAGCGCGGCCAGCTCACCGTCGAGCGCCGCACCACGCAGGACGAGCCGCCCCTGCCGCTCACCGTCACCGACCCCGACGGCGCCACGACCCGCCTCGCCCCCGAGGCGATCCGCCCCGGCCGGTCGGTCGGCACCATGCCCGCCGCCGCCCCCGGCGTCTGGAGCGTCAGCGACGGCGCGCGCACCGCCTTCGCCGCCTCCGGCTCCGCCAACCCGCTGGAACTCGCCGACCTGCGCGCCACCGCCACCCTGCTCGCCCCGCAGGTCCGTGCCACCGGCGGCGGCATCCATTGGCTCGACGGCATGGCACAGGGCGCGCCCGCCCTGCGCCGCACCGAGCCGAACCGGGAGGCCAGCGGCACCGGATGGATCGGCCTGCAGCGCCGCCACGACCACGTTGTTACCGGCATCACGGCCAATCCTCTGCTACCCTCCTGGCTTGCCCTGCCGCTGATCCTCGGCCTGGCGCTGCTGGCATGGCGCCGGGAAGGCGCCTGATGCTGTCGCGCCGGGAGGGCGCCTGATGCCGTTGCGCCGCGAGGGCGCATGACCATGGGAGGTACGTGTCTTCGAAGCGCCTGAGCACAATCCGCGCGGCCTGCCTTCGCTGATGGCCCTGCTCGGCTTCATCGGCCTGTGCCTGCTGGTCGGCGCCGCCGGCGGGGCATCGACCGCCGAGAGCGTGCGCGGCTGGTACCTCACGCTGAACCGCCCGCCCGGCGTACCGCCCAACTGGGTGTTCCCGGTGGTCTGGACCACGCTCTACGTCATGATGGGCACCGCCGCCTGGCTTGTCTGGCGCCGCCCGCTGCACCGCCGGGCGCTGCGCCTGTGGGGCTGGCAACTCCTGGCCAACGCGCTCTGGACCCCGGCCTTCTTCGGCCTGAACAGCCCCATCCTCGGCCTGGTCGTCCTCACCGCCCTGGTGCCGCTGATCGCTCTGACGCTGCGCGCCTTCCTGCCGCTCGACCGCCGCGCCGCGTGGCTGATGCTGCCCTATTTGCTTTGGAGCCTCTATGCGACGTATCTCAACGCCGGGTTCCTGTGGTTGAACCCGTGACCAGCGATCGGATGGCACCCATGATGCGCCCGCCCCACCTCGGCTCCATCGGAATCTGCCTGCCCCTGGGCCTCCCGCTGGCCCTCGCCCTGCTGTGCGCAGTCGCCACGCCGGCCCTGGCGCAGGGGGCCCTGTCGCAGGGCGGCGGGATCGGCAACTTCACCCAGAACCCCGAGGCCGACAAGCAGCGCGATGCGCGCAAGCCCACCGGCCTGCCCGGCGCCCGCGGCGCCCAGCGCGGCGTCGTCGCCCCCTCCGAACGTCTGGCCGCCGACATGTCGCCCAACGAGGCGCTGTTCGATGCCGTGAACCGCGGCGACACCGCCGCCGCCCGCGACGCGATCAGCCGTGGGGCGCAGGTGGAGGCACGCAACATCCTGGGCCTCACCCCGCTCGAACTGTCGATCGACCTCGGCCGCAACGAGCTCACCTTCCTGCTGCTCTCGATGCGCGGCGCCAGCAGCGCCCCGCCCCCACCCGCCGCCACGCGCGCCACCGCCCCGCGCCCGGCCGCCCCCC
>CAMDGX010000137.1 GCA_945897825.1 Asaia bogorensis
GTCGAGGTGGCCTTCGGGGGTGCGCCTGCCGGTGCCGCCGCCCATGACGAAGAGGCGCACGGGGGGTTCGGGGTTCGGGGTGCCCTTGGTGGCGTGGTTGAAGAGGCGCAGGCGGTAGGCGCGCCAGTCGCCGCACCAGGAGTCGATGGGGGCGTTTGCGCCGAAATCGACGTCGCCGGAGATGCGGTGGCTGCGGGCGCCGTGGGTCCAGGGGCCGAGGATGAGGTATTGCGGGCCGCGCTGCTTGAGGCCCTGGAAGTTGCCGATGGCGCCGAGGGTGTAGGGGTCGAACCAGGCGGAGAGGTGGACCACGGCGGCCTGGCTGTAGCGGTCGTGCCAGGTTTGGGTGGAGATGCCGAGCTGGGTCCAGAATTCGTCGCGGCGGCCGTGGCGCCATTGGTCGAAGAGGTAGGCTTCGTAGTCCGGGTGGTGGCGCAGGGGCGAGTGGCCGGGTTTCCAGAGGATGCCGCGGCGGAGGAGGTCGAACCAGTCGAAGATGTTCTCCGATTCCAGCGCGGCCTTCATGACGGGGTTGGACTGGGCTTCGGGGGAGAGGAGGGCCTGCTTGTAGGCCCAGGTGGCCTGGCGGAGTTCGAAGGCGCCGTTCTGGCGGACGCCGTGGTGCCAGGCGTCGAGGAAGCCGCCGCAGTCGAGCGCCTGGGCGAGGAGGCCGGGGGGGTTGAGGCAGCCGAGGGCGGCCTGGGTGTGGGCGCCGTAGGAGAGGCCGAGGGTGACGACCTGGCCGTTGCACCAGGGCTGGGCGAGGAGCCAGCGCATGGTGTCGTCGCCGTCGTGGCCGTCGGTGAGGTATTTGACGAAGGCGCCGTCGCTGCCGAAGCGGCCGCGGGTGTCTTGCACGACCATGGCGTAGCCGTGCGCGGTGTAGAAGGCGGCGAAGT
Source organism: Asaia bogorensis (assembly GCA_945897825.1). GTDB lineage: Bacteria > Pseudomonadota > Alphaproteobacteria > Acetobacterales > Acetobacteraceae > CAMDGX01. The sequence continues at coordinate 900 of CAMDGX010000137.1, forward strand.
CGTCGGCGGTGGCGGGGGTGGGGTCGGCGGCGGTGTTCTCGCGGCCGCCGGGGAGGTGGCGGCCGTAGGGGGTGCGTTGGAGGATCACCGGGAAGGGGCCGGGGCCTTCGGGGAGGCGGATGTCGGTGGCGAGGCTTATGCCGTCGCGCGTGGTGACGTTTTCGGTGCGGAAGGCGTCGTTGCGGGGGGGCATGGGGGAGTCCGTTCAGGCGGAGGAAGGAAGGGGTTCTTTTTTGAAAAAAAGAGCCAAAAAACTTTCATCCATTCGCGGTGGATAGGCTGGGTGATGCCATTGGCAAATGGATGAAAGTCTTTTTGCTTCTTTTTCTTCAGAAAAAGAAGATTCTTGCTTAGGCTAGGTGCTTCTTGAAGTGGGCGACGGTGCGGTCCCAGGCGAGTTTTGCCGCGGCTTCGTTGTAGCGCGGGGTGGAGTTGTTGTGGAAGCCGTGCTGGGTGCCGGGGTAGATGTGCGCTTCGTGGGGCTTGTTGTTGGCTTTCAGGGCGGCTTCGTAGGCGGGCCACTGGCCGTTGATGCCGGCGTCGTTCTCGGCCATGTGGATCAGCAGCGGGGCGCGGATGTTGGGGACGGTGTCGGCGGCGGCGGCGGCGCCGTAGAACGGGGCGCCCGCGTGCATGTCGGGGCCCATGGTGGCGGCGAGCCAGTTGGTGGTGCCGCCGCCCCAGCAGAAGCCGGTGACGCCGAGCTTGCCGTTGGAGAGTTGGTGCGCCTTGAGGAATTTGGCGCTGTTCAGCATGTCGGTGCGCAGCTTGGGCTGTTCGAGCTTGGACTGCAGGGCGCGGCCGTCGTCGTCGTTGCCGGGGTAGCCGCCGATCGGGTGCAGGCCGTCGGGGGCCAGGGCGAGGAAGCCAGCGGCCGCGGCGCGGCGGGCGACGTCTTCGATGTAGGGGTTGAGGCCGCGGTTTTCGTGGATGACGAGGACGGTTCCGAACGGGCCCTGGCCGGTCGGTTGGACGAGGTAGCCGCGCATCTGGCCGGATGTGCCGCCGGGGCTGTCGTAGGTGACGTAGGTGGCCTTGATGCGGGGGTCGGTGAAGCTGATGGTTTGGGCGCGGGCGTAGTTGGGCATCAGGGCGTGGGCCATGGCGAGGCCGCCGGCGATGGCGGCGCAGGCGCTGAGGAAGCGGCGGCGGTCGATCTGGCCGTGGCAGTATTCGTCGTAGAGGTCGAAGACGCGCTGGTCGATCTGGATCTGGGTGAATGGTGCCTGGGTGGTGGCGAGCTGGTCGGTCATTGGCGGGGCCCTCCCGGTTTGCGGCAGCGTCGCGCGGCGGGGGGTCGATTGCAACCGCCCTGCCCGGCCGGCGGGGTCGTGGGCGCGCAATAGGTTCGCTCGCGTGGTTTTGGGTTCCGCTGGTAGGTCGGTGGCGGCTATGGTCACGCCATGGTGAAGCTATCCACCCTTTTGGTTGCGGCTGTTGCCGGTTCGATGGCCTTGACGGCGCGGGCCCAGACCGTCGCGCCCGCCGATCCTGCCACGGTGACGCTGGCGCCCGTGGCGCAGGAGACGGCGGAGGAGGCGTATCGGCGCGGGGTGGCGGCGGCGCAGGCGCGGCGGGCGGATGAGGCCATGGCGGCGTTCATGGCGGCGGCGGCGCAGGACCATCCCGCGGCGGTGAATGCCGTCGGCATGATGCTGATGGGCGACAATGGGCTTCCGGCCGATCTTCCGGCGGCGGTGCGGTGGTATGAGCGGGCGGCGGGGCTGGGTTCGGCGCCAGCGGCGTTCAATCTCGGCAACATGTATGCCCAGGGGCGCGGGGTGGCGCGCGACGACGCGGTGGCGATGCGCTGGCTGCTGCGCGCGGCGGAGGCGGGGCATGCGCCGGCGGAGTTCACCATCGGCGCGATGCATCTGCGCGGCATGGGGGTTCCGGCGGACGCCGACGAGGCGCTGCGGTGGTATCGGCGCGCGGCGGAGCGGGGGTTCGCGCCGGCGGAGGATGCGGTTGGGCTCGCGCTGGAGCGTGCGGGGGACCTGGCGGGGGCGGAGGCCTGGTATCGGCGGGCGGCGGCGCAGGGTTTCGCGGTGGCGCAGGTTCGGCTGGGCGACCTGATCTCGCGCGCGCCGTCGGACCCGGGTCTGGAGCCGCGGCGGCGCGATGCGGAGGCGCGGATCCTGTATGGCGCCGCGGCGACGCGGGGGCTGGCGGTGGCCGAGTGGCGGCTGGGCAACTTCATGGAGACGGGGCGCGGCGGGGAGAAGGACCTGGAGGGGGCGGCCCGCGCCTATCGGTCGGCGGCGGAGAAGGGCGAGGTGCGGGCGCAGGCCGATTGGGGGCGGGTGCTGTCGGCAGGCCAGGGCGTGGCGCAGGACGACGGCGAGGCCGTGGTGTGGTTGCGCCGGGCGGCGGAGCGCGGCGACGCGAATGGGCGGTTCCTCCTGGCGCGCATGGTGGCGGCCGGGCGGGGGGCGACGCGGGACGAGGCGGCGGCGACGGCGCTGTATCGCCAGGCGGCCGAGCAGGGTTTGGTCGGGGCGCAGTATGAGCTTGCGATGCGGCTCGACCTCGGGCTCGGCACGGCGCTGGATGTCGGCGAGGCGCTGCGCTGGCATCGGCGGGCGGCCGAGCAGGGGCTGGCGCTGTCCCAGGTGCGCGTGGCGATCGCCTACGACAACGGCAGGGGCGTGGCTCGCGACGTGGCGGCGGCGATCGGCTGGTACGAGCGCGCGGCCGCGCAGGGCGAGGCGATCGCGCGCAACAATCTGGGCTTCCTGCTGGCGTTCGGGCGCGACGCGCCGCGCGACCCGCACCGGGCGGAGGCGTTGTTCGTCGCGGCGGCGGACCAGGGCAACATGGCGGCGGCGAGCAATCTCGGATCGCTCTACGAGGGGTCGCTGCTGGGACAGCCGGACCTCGGGAAGGCACTGTACTGGTTCCAGCGCGCGGCCGAGGGGGGGCATGCGAACGGGCAGTACGCGCTGGGGCGGTTCTATGCCAACGGGCTGGGCGGGCCGCGCGATGATGTGGCGGCGGCGGTGTGGTACGGGCAGGCGGTGGCGCAGGACCATGCGATCGCCATGGTGGCGCTGGGGTTCATGTATCTCGACGGGCGCGGCGTGCCGCGGGACGACACGCTGGCGTTCGCGCAGTTCCGCGCGGCGGCGGAACGTGGCGATCCGGGCGGGATGAACGCGCTGGGGTTGATGTACGAGGGCGGGCGCGGGATGCCGCCGCGGCCGGAGCATGCGGAGGTGTGGTATCGCCGGGCGGCCGAGAAGGGGTTGGCGGCGGGAATGTTCAACCTTGGCGGGCTGTACGACCGCGGCGACGGGGTGGCGCAGGACCATGCTACGGCGCTGTCGTGGTATCGCCGCGCCGCCGAGCAGGGCTTCGCGCCGGCAGAGAACCGGATCGGCATGATGCACGCCAACGGCACCGGCATGCCGAGGGACGATGCGGCGGCGCATGCGTGGCTGTTGCGCGCGGCGGAGCGCGGGATGGCGGAGGCGCAGACCAACCTGGGCTGGATGATCGCCGCGGGGCGCGGCACGCGGGCGAGCGAGGCGCGGGCGGTGGAGTGGTATCGGCGCGCGGCGGCCCAGGCCCATGCCCCGGCGCAACTGGCGCTTGGCGTCGCGCATGCCGAGGGGCGCGGGGTGTGGAAGGACTTCGCCGAGGCGATGCGCTGGCTGCGGCTGGCGGCGGAGCGGGGCAATCCGGAGGCGATGCGGCGGATCGGCGCGATGTACGAGAACGGCGAGGGGGTGGCAGCCAGCGACGAGGCCGCGCTGCCATGGTATCGCCGCGCGGCCAATCGGGGCGACGCGCAGGCGCAGTTCAAGCTTGGGGTGTTCCACGAGACCGGGCGCGCGGTGGCGTCGAACCTCGCCGAGGCGGCTTCCTGGTATCTGCGGGCGGTGGAACGGCAGCATCCGGCGGCGCAGCTGGCGCTGGGGCGGATGTACGAGGCCGGCGAGGGCGTGGCGCAGGACCCGACGCTGGCGCTCTCGCTGTATCTGCGGGCGGCCGAGCGCAACGAGCCGCTGGCGGCGCGGGCGGCGGCGCGGATGGTGTATGAAGGGGCGGTGACGGCGCCCGACCTGGGGGAGGCGCTGCGGCTGTATCAGACGGCGGCGCGGCTGGAAGGGGAGACGCGGCTGCAGCGGCTGCTGGCGCTCTACGACCTGACGCTGGCGATGCGCCTCAAGCCCGGCAGCGGCGTTGCGCGCGACGACCGGGCGGCGCTGGAGCACCTTCGCCGGGCGTCGGCCAACGGGTCGGCTACCGCGACCGCCGAGCTGGCGGTGATGCTGTACCATGGCTGGGGCGGGCCGCAGAACACGGCGGAGGCGACGAAACTGTTCCGCGCCGCCGCGGCGGCGGGCTCGCGCACCGCGCAGGAGTGGTTGCGAAGGCTGACGACGCATTAGGCGAAGGAAGCATGTTCTTTTTTGAAAAAAAGAACCAAAAAACTTTTGTCCATTTGCACCGAGGCTGATCGGCGGCTATGGCGCAAATGGATGAAAAGTCTTTTTGCTTCTTTTTCTTCAGAAAAAGAAGATTCTTGCTATTCGAACCCGGCTGAAACCACCCCGAACGGGGTGACGCGGGACTCGATGCGGTCGCCGCGGGCGATCGGGTACTGCCTGGTGAAGGAGCCGGACATCACCAGCATCCCCGGCTCCAGCGCGCGGCCGAACTCGGACAGCTTGTTGGCCAGCCATTGCACCGAGAGGAAGCCGCCGCCGCCCATCACCTCGGCGCCGGCGGCGCGGTCGATCACGGTGGCATTGACGTCGACCTCGACCGTGGCGGTGGCGAGGTTCCGGTTGGCGGCGGTCAGGGCGATCTCGGGGCCGGTGACGAAGGCGTATTGCTGGGCGTTGTCGGCCATGGCCAGCGCGATGTCCTCGCTGAACGGGCCGCGCTTCTCGACGATCTCGAGCGCGGGGGCGGCGTGGCTGACGGCGGCGATGGCCTGGTCGAGGGTGACGCCCGGGCCCTGGAGGCGGGTGCCGATGCGCAGGCACAGCTCGTTCTCGAAGCCCGGGGCGATGATGCCGGGGAAGCGGAAGCGGGTGCCGGAGGGCTTGTGGCCGCTGCGGAGCAGGAAGCCGAAGCAGGGCTCGTGGATGTTCCACTGCGCGCGCATGGCCGCCGCGGTGAGGCCGACCTTCCAGCCGGCCTGCGCCTCCCCTGCCCGTTCGAAGCGGTCGAGCAGGGCGAGCTGGACGCGGTAGGCCTCGTCCAGCGACAGGCGGCTCATCCATTCGGCGGGCATGTGGCGACCCTGGTGCCATTCGGCCCAGAGCGCTGCGGCGATGCTTGCCGCCTCCTGATCGACTGTCACTTGCGGGGCCGCAGGCCGGTGGCCAGCGAGGATTCGTCGCCGCGGGCGATGTAGACGAGGTCCTTGCGGGTGGCCCAGGTGTTGATGGTGAAATAGACCGGGATCATGCCCATCTCGGCGACGGCGACCTCGGCGGCCTTGGCGTAGAAGCCGTTGCGCTTGGTGTCGTCCATGGTGCGCAGCGCGGCACCGAGGGCGGCGTCGTAGTCGGCGTTGGACCAGCGGCCGCGGTTGGAAGCGCCCATGCCGGCCTTCGGGTCGAAGGTGGCCATCAGCGCGACAAGGACGGAGGACGGTTCGCCGTTGCCGACCCAGCCGGAGAGGATGGCGCTGAATTCGAGCTTGCTGCCGCGGCTGAACAGCTGGCTGGCGGGCATGGTTTGCACGTCGGTCTTGACGTTGATGCGGGCGAACATCTGGCCGATGGCCTGGGCGACCTGGGCGTCGTTCGGGTAGCGGTCGTTGGAGCCGGCCAGCGCCACCTGGAACCCGTCGGCCCAGCCGGCTTCCTTCATCAGCGCGCGGGCGCGGTCGAGATCGAAGGGCAGCGGCTTGAGGGTGGGGCTGGCGCCGGGCACGTCGGGCGGCACGTATTGGCCGGCGGGGCGGGCCTGGCCGCTGAGCAGGCGCTCGGTCATGGCGTCGCGGTTGATCGCCAGGCTGAGGGCGTGGCGGACGCGGGCGTCCTTGAAGGGGTTGCGCGCCAGCGGGTTGCCGGCGTTGTCGCGCAGGCCGGGGGAGACGTCGCGCGCGCTGTCCATCTGCAGGTAGATGATGCGGAAGGCGTCGGTTTCGTGCAGCGCGAGGTTGGGGGCGGCGGCGAGCTTGGCGCGGTCGACGCCCGGGACGCCTTCGATCATGTCGACGTCGCCGGAGAGGATGGCGGCGACGCGGGCGCCGTCGTTGGAGATGGGGCGGATGGTGACGCGGTCCCACGGTTCCGCACCGCCCCAGTAGCCGGGGTTGCGGGCAAGCACGAGGCTGTTGCCGGCCTGCCATTGGACGAAGCGGTAGGGGCCGGTGCCGATGGCGGCGACGCCGTTGTTGTAGTCCGACGTCGGCTTGCCCTCGGCCAGCTTGCGCGAAAGGATCGAGATCGCCTCGAGGTCGATCAGCAGGGTGGGGGCCGGGCCCTTGGTGCGGATGCGCACGGTGCGCGGGCCGGTGACCTCGACGGCGGCGATCGACTTGGTGAAGGTGCGGTAGGAGGAGGGCGAGTTCGGCACCTCGGGCGCGCGGGCGATGGTGAAGGCGATGTCGTCGGCGGTGAGCTTGGTGCCGTCGTGGAAGGTGACGCCCTCGCGCAGGGTGAACTCCCAGAGGTCCTCCTCGATGAGGCGCCAGGATTCGGCCAGGCCCGGCGTGACCTCGCCGCGCGGGCCGAGGCGGGTGAGGGCGTCGAAGATCTGGCGGGAGGCGGCCCGGTTCGGGACGTAGACGTGGTAGTGCGGATCGACCGAGCTGATGTCGGTGCGGACGGCCATCCGGATCTCGGCTGCCTGCATGGGAAGGGCGGCGGCGGCGAGAAGGCAGGCAGCGCCCAACATGGTGTTGCGCATGGTTCGTAACCTCCCGGGTTTTGCCGGGAGGCTAGCGCATGTGGGGAGCGGGCAGAAGCCGGTTTCGGCCCAGCCTCAGTGATCGCCGCCGGCGGCTTCGCTGTTGAGTTGCACCCAGTTCTGGATGCCGGTGCGGTCGATGAGGTCGAGCTGGGTCTCGACGAAATCGACGTGGTGTTCCTCGTCGCGCAGGATGCCGGCGAGGAGGTCGCGGGTGGGGAAGTCGCGGACCTGTTCGCAATAGGCGATGCCGTCGCGCAGGTCGTTGATCGCCTTCTCCTCGAGGCGGAGGTCGCAGCGCAGGATTTCCTCGGGGCTCTGGCCGATCATCACGTTGTTGAGGCGCTGGACGTTCGGCAGGCCGTCGAGGAAGAGGATGCGCTTGATCACCTCGTCGGCGTGGCGCATTTCCTCGATGGATTCCTTGTATTCGTACTTGCCGAACTTGGTGAGGCCCCAGTGCTCCAGGGTGCGGGCATGCAGGAAATACTGGTTGATCGCCGTCAGCTCATTGGTGAGGACGGTGTTCAGGATCTCGACCACGCGGGGATCGGATTTCATGTTGCTCTCCTTGGCGCCTGCCCAGGCGAAATGGCGGCGCTGGGTGGGGATTCAAGGAGGGGGCGGAGCCCGGCCCGTTTGTGCCGGGCCTTCGCCACGCCTTCAATCGTCGCCGGCATCCGGCCGCATGGTTGCCTGGTCGTCGAGCATGCGGCGCATCAGGGTAGCACAGGTTCCGCATTGCGCCACGCAGCCGCAGGCGCCGTAGATCTCGCGCGGGCGGCTGGCGCCGCTGTTCATGGCCTCGCGGACATGCTGGTCGGTCAGGGCGTTGCAGAGACACACGTACATCGCGGCGCGTCCATCCTGGGGCAGGAGGACCATAGCGGCGCGCGGGGCGCGTTGCAACTCATTCGCATTACAATGTGGCGGGTGGGCTCATGATTCCGGCGACCAGGATTGGCCGGGGCGCAGGGCGGGGAAGCGGTGGGCGGGGATGGCGGCCTCGGCGAGGGCGGCGGCGAGTTGCGCGGGGGGTTCGTCGATGGCTTCGTCGGTGAGCTGGAAGGTGCCCCAATGGTGGCCGATCGCCTGGGTGGCGCCGAGGTCGGCCATGGCGCGGACGGCCTCGGCGGGGTCCATATGAACAGGCTGCATGAACCAGCGCGGGGCGTAGGCGCCGATCGGCAGGATGGCCAGGCGCGGCGGGCCGAACTCTGCGCGGGCGGCGCGGAAGGTGGCGCCGTCGCCGTAGCCGGTGTCGCCGACATGGTGGATCACCCCGGCCGGGGTGGTGAGCGTGTAGGCGCCCCACAGCGCCATGCGCCGGTCGCGCAAGTTGCGGGCGGACCAGTGGAGGCAGGGGCGCAGATGGGCCGTGACCTCCGGCGAAAGCGTGGCCGACTGGCCCCAGTCGAGCGGTTCCGTGGTGGCCTGGCCCAGGGCGGCGTCGATGATGGTGTCGTTGCCGAGCGGGGCGATGATGCGCAGGTTCTGCCGCGCACGCAGCCGGGCCAGGGTGGGAAGGTCGAGGTGGTCGTAGTGGTTGTGGGTGATCAGCACCGCGTCGATCGGCGGCAGGGCGGAGAAGGCGATGCCGGGCGGATTGACCCGCCTGGGACCGGCCCAGGCGACGGGGCTGGCACGGTCGGACCAGACCGGATCGACCAGGATGTTGAGTCCGGCGACCTGGATCAGGAAGCTGGCATGGCCGACCAGCACGACGCGCAGCCCGGCGACGCGCACCGGCGGCGTGTCGGCGAAGGGGCTGGGGGCCTGCTTCGGCCAGCGCGCCTTGCCGCCGCCGAAACGCCAGCGCAGCCGGTCGCGCAGCTGCTTGTCGGCGACATGGCCGGCGAGGTGGAAGCGCGTGCCGTCGAAATGGTCGGTGACGGGGCCTTGGTAGTAGGGGTTGGCGGAAGGCATCGCGGCGGCGCGCGTCAACGCCGGTACGGCGCGGGCAGCAGCGCGCGGACCGGGTGCTTGCGCGGCCCGGGCAGGATCACCAGGGCATCGGGGGCGTAGTCCATCAGCAACTCCCGGCAGGCGCCGCAGGGGGAGACGATGTCGGGCCGGCCGGGCTCCTCCTCCGGCTTGCGATGGCGCACGGCGACGGCCGTGGCCACGGTGCCGTCGCCTTCCAGGATGGCGCGGCCCAGCGCGATCGGCTCGGCGCAGATCGACAGCCGGCCGACCGTGGCGCCCAGGTGGACGCCGGTCCAGATGCGGCCGTCGCGGCTGCGGATGGCGGCCGCGACGGTGTGCCAGAACGGCCGGTGATGGGCCTCGATCACCGCGCGGGCGGCGGCGACCAGGGCCTCGTCGTCGGCGTCGAGCGGCAGGCCTGGCGCCTCGGGCGTCAATCTACTCCGCCGCCTCCGCGTCCCCGTCGGGCTCGGGGTCGGTCATCATGGCATTGGCCACCACGCCGGAGGAATCGCGGATCTTCTTCTCGATGGCGTCGGAGACGTCGCGGTGGTCGCGCAGGAACTGCTTGGCGTTCTCGCGGCCCTGGCCGATGCGCTGGCTGTCGTGGCTGAACCAGGAGCCGGATTTCTCCACGACGCCAGCCTTGACGCCGAGGTCGATCAGCTCGCCGACCTTGCTGATGCCTTCGCCATACATGATGTCGAACTCGACCTGGCGGAACGGCGGGGCGAGCTTGTTCTTGACAACCTTCACCCGGGTTTGGTTGCCGACCACCTGCTCGCGGTCCTTGATCTGGCCGATGCGCCGGATCTCCATGCGGATGGAGGC
>CAMDGX010000138.1 GCA_945897825.1 Asaia bogorensis
GGTCGCCGATCGCCGGGCTCAGCCGCTCCTCGCCGGCCAGCGCCGCGAAGCTGCCCACCTCCAGCTTGCGCCGCACGATGGCCGCATCGTCCATCCCTGCCATCGGCTCGCGCCCGAGCGCCAGCACCAGCAGCGTCACGCCGAGCGCATACACGTCGTCGCCGATCGTGCCCTCGCCGCGCCCGCCGCGCAGGCACATCGCGGCATAGGGCGGCTCGAAGATCGCCGGTTGCAGGCTCGCCGCCGGCGCCGCCCAGGCACACCCCAGCGTCACCGGGTCGCCAGGCCGCCCGCGGAACAGGTTGGCCGGACGGATGCCCCGGTGCGTCACATGCCGCGCCTGCAGCCGCTCCAGCGCCTGGGCGATCGGCCGCAGCACGTCGCGCAGCAGGTCCTGCTCGTGCCACGCCACCGGCGCCGGCGCATGCGGCCCCCACAGCGGCGGCCCCGGCGGCGCATGCGTCACCACGAACCACGCCGGCACCCCGCGCGGCCCCGGCGCCGGCCCGTGCGCCACGGGCGTCAGGATGCCGTCGATCGGCATGGTCGCCAGCGAGTTCACCGCCTGCACCCGCAGCGGCGCGTCCCGGCGCACCAGCAACGCCATGTGGTCCGACCGCCCGCTCTTGGTATCGGTCGCCCCGAAACAGTCCTGCCCCGCCCCCCAGCCCGGCATCGGCCGCGCCAGATCCACGGCGAACTGCCCGGCAATCAACCGGGCAGGCGCGGCCCCGGTGGCGGGGCCCTGGTTCGGTGGGGGATCGGGCGGTGGTGGGGCCATTCTGGTCCGCGGAAATTCATCTCCCGCGGAGTCTCGCCCCCAATCCCTACCGTTTCCCTAACGCCGCGCCCGACTCACCCCTCAAACGGATCGCGCACCAGGATCGTGTCGTCCCGCACGCATTGCCAAGCGGTCGCGGGACAACAAGCGGCGGCGCCACTACCCCTCGAACGGATCGCGCACCAGGATCGTGTCGTCCCGCTCCGGGCTGGTCGAAACCAGCGTCACCGGCGCCTCCACCAGTTCCTCGATGCGCCGCACATACTTCACCGCCTCCGCCGGCAGCTCCGCCCAGCTCCGCGCCCCGCGCGTCGAGCCGGCCCAGCCCTGCATCACCTCGTACACCGGCTCCGCCGCCGCCTGCGCCGCCATCCCCGCCGGCAGCCGCCGCACCACCTCGCCGCCAATCCGATACCCGACGCAAACCTTCAGTTCCTTGAGCCCGTCCAGCACGTCGAGCTTGGTCAGCACCAGCCCCTGCACGCCGCCCACCTTCACCGCCTGGCGCACCAGCACCGCGTCGAACCAGCCGCAGCGCCGCGGCCGCCCGGTCACCGTGCCGAACTCATGCCCGCGCTCGCCCAGCAGCTTGCCCACGTCGTCCATCAGCTCGGTCGGAAACGGCCCCGACCCCACCCGCGTCGTGTAGGCCTTGGCGATCCCCAGCACGAACCCCACCGCCGACGGCCCGATCCCCGCCCCGCTCGCCGCCGTCGCCGCCACCGTGTTGCTGCTGGTCACGAACGGATAGGTGCCGTGGTCCACATCCAGCATCACCGCCTGCGCCCCCTCGAACAGGATGCGCTTGCCCGCCCGGCGCAGGTCGTCCAGACGCTCCCACACCGGCTCGGCGAACGGCAGGATCTGCGGCGCCAACTCCAGCAGCCGGTCCAGCATCGCCTGCTTGTCGAATACCTCCGCCCCCAGCCCGCGCAGCAGCGTGTTGTGGTGCATCAGCAACTCGTCGAGCTTGTGCGACAGCGTCTCCGGCTCGCCCAGATCGCACACGCGAATCGCCCGCCGCGCCACCTTGTCCTCATACGCCGGCCCGATGCCGCGCCCCGTCGTCCCGATCTTGCGCTCGCCCCGCGCCGCCTCGCGCGCCTTGTCCAGGGCGGCATGCACCGGCAGGATCAGCACCGCGTTGTCGGCGATCCGCAGCGTCTCCGGCGACACCTTCAGCCCCTGCGCCCGCACCCGCGCGATTTCCGACAGCAGCGCCTCCGGGTCGATCACCACCCCGTTGCCGATCACGCCCAGCTTGCCCCGCACCAGCCCGCTCGGCAGCAGGCTCAGCTTGTAGGTCTGGTTGCCGACCACCAGCGTATGGCCCGCGTTGTGCCCGCCCTGGAAGCGCACCACCACGTCGGCGCGGCTGGCCAGCCAGTCCACCACCTTGCCCTTGCCCTCGTCGCCCCATTGCGCGCCGATGACGGTGACATTGGTCATGGTACTACTCCGAAACCGCGACGGGCTCGCCGTCGGACAGAACATGGGTGCAGGCCTGGGCACGCGCCGCGGCCATCGGGTCGGCAGGGTCGAGCCCCGCCACGGTGGCGAACCCCGCCGCCCGCAGCGCCGCCGCCCGCGCCGGATCGGTCCCCGGCGGCAGATACAGCCGCGGCCGCGCAACAGGCCGCGGCAACGCGCGCAGCACCGCGTCGGGATAAAGCGTCACCCCCGTCGCCGGTTCGGCCTCGCCGCAGACATACCGCCCGCCGCGCCCCAACTCCTCGTGCCGCCCCGGCGCAAACACCGACAGGCTGACCCCGGTGTGATACTTGAACCCGCGGAACTCCACCGGATCGACCGTCAGCTTCAACTCCGGCGCCCGCGCCTGGATCGCCGCCACCGTCTCCGCCAGCCGCTCCGCATGCCGCCGCGCCCCGGGCGGAAGGGTCGCCGCCATCAGCGCATCGAGCGCCCGCCGCGCCGGGCCCGCCGCCAGCAGCAGGTCGGTCAGCGTCCCGGCCAGCGCGCCGCCCCGCGCCTGCACCGCCGCCGCATCCTTGCGATCGAGCGCCCGCCCCAGCGAGGCCCGCGCCGCCGGCTCGAAGCCCGCCTCGTCCAGCAGCGTCGGCACCAGCGGCGGCATCGTCAGGTCGTACGAGAGCCGCCCCAGCCCCAGCCCCGCCAGCGCCTCGGCCGCCACCAGCACGATCTCCGCATCCGCCTCCGGGCTGTCATGCCCGATCAGCTCGATCCCCGCCTGCGCCACCTGCCGATCCGGCGCGATTTGGCTCCCCTGCACCCGCAAACACTGCCCCGCATACGAAAGCCGCAACGGTCGCGCCGCCTGCGACAGCCGCGTGGTCGCGATCCGCGCCACCTGCGGCGTCATGTCCGCCCGCAGCCCCATCATCCGCCGCGTCTCGGGGTCCATCAGCCGGAAGGTCTGGTCCGCCACCGCCGCCCCCGACCCCGCCAGCAGCGAATCCTCGAACTCCAGCAGCGGCGGCTTCACCCGCTGGTAGCCATGGGCGGCAAACGAATCCATCAGCCCCTGCACCGCCGCCGCCTCCGCCTCGGCATCGGGCGGCAGCAGGTCGCGCAGGCCGGCGGGCAGCAGGGCCGGGTGAAGCGGCGGATCGTCGGTCATGGCCGGGATAAAGCCCCTGGGCAGCGAGGGTCAGCGAAAGGCCCGCGCCTATAGCACCGGCACCGCGCCTGGGAAAGGAACCGCCCCACCTCAGCGCGGCAACAGCCGCAACACATCCGGCAAACCCGGAACGCCCTGCGGCAACCCCGGCCGCGGCGCCGGAGCGGGAGACGGGCTCGCCGGCCGCGCCTCCCCCAGCCCGCCGCACGGATTGGTCCGCGATGCCCCGGGGTCCAGCACGATCGTCCCCAGCGCCGCCAGCGGATTGCCCCGCGCCCCCCCGCGCCCACCCAGCACCGCCACCTTCGGCTCCAGCAGCGTCCCGCGCACCTGCACCGGAACCACCACCCCGCCCGAGAACCCGCCCGCCGCGATCTTCACCCGCGGCGCCAGGTCCAGCGCCAGCGTCTCCGTGCCCAGGTTCACCGTCCCGGTGCCCACCAGCGACAAATCCCCCGCATCCGCCGCGATCAGCCGCGCCGTCGCTACCCCGCGCGCAATGTCGAACCGTGCGATCGCGCAGTTCAGCCGCGACTCCGCCAGCCGCTGCAACTGCGGCACCGCCGCCCGCAGCCCCCCCAGCCCCAGCGATTCGACATACTCCCCCTTCAACACCCCCTGCCCCACCACCAGGCTCGCATTACCCGCCAGCGACGCCGCCACCGCCCGCGGGCTCTCCCCCTGCCCGCGAAGCGCCAGCACCACGTCCCCCTTCGCCTCCACCGGCACCGAAACCCCCGCCAGCGCCAGCAGCCGCGGCACGTCCATCTGCTGCGCCGCCACATCCAGCACCATCGCCGGCGGGCTCGCCGCGGCGTTCACCCGCGCATCCCCGGCCACATGGCTGCCCGCCACGGTGAACCCGAACGGCCGCACCGCCAGGTCGCCATCCTCCAGCACCAGCCGCAGGCTCACCGCCGCCAGCTCAACACCCCGCGTCGCCAGCACCCCCACCCGCAGCGACACATCGCCGTCCACCCGCCGCAACGCCGCGAAGTCGAACGCCTCGGCGCCGAACACCCGCCGCTCCCCCGCCGCATCCGCCGTCGCGGGTGCCGCCGCCCCATCCGCACTGCCGGGTACAGCCCCCCCGCCGCCCTGGTCCGGCCACGCCTCCACCAGGTCCAGCCGCGCCGACTCCAGCTCCGCCCCCACCCGCGGCCGCGCCCCCGACAGGTCGAGCATCCCCGACCCCGCCAGGTCCGACCGCCCCAGCCGCAGCTTCACCGCCTCCGCCCGCATTGCCCCGCCCAGGTCGCCCTGCACCCGCGCCGACAGCTCGAACCGCACCGCCGGCAGCGCCACCCCCAGCAACTCGTCCAGCGCATTCACCGGCTCCGCCTCCGCCGACACGCTGACATCCAGCCCCGCGCCGGCCCGCGCATTGGCCAGCCCGCCCACCAGCTTCACCACCGTCCCCGGCAGCGTCAGCGCCATCTGCCCCACGAACGGCCCGCCCGGCGCCACGAACCCGCTCGGCAGGTCGATATCCCCCGCGAACTCCACCGCCTGCTCGCGATGCACCAGCCCGCCCGCCACCGCCATCCGCCCATCCGGCCGCGCGGTCAGCCGAAGCTCCCGCACCAGCACCGACCGCGTCTCGCCGCCGTCCCGCGCATCCCGCCAGTTCAGCGCCACATTGGCCAAGGTCATCGACTCGATCAGCGGCAACGCCGCCGCATCGGTGCGCACGCCGCCGGCCTCCCGCGGCGCATCCTGCCCCTCCAGCGGCGCCGCCACCCCCTCGCCGAGCACCCAGTTGCGCCGCCCCTGGTCGTCGGTCTCCAGCAGCAGGTCCGCATCGCGCGCCACCAGCCGCACCACATGCAGCCGCCGCTCGAACAGCAGCGGCCCCAGCTCCAGCTCCGCATCCAGGCTGCCGATCCGCAGCATGTGCGGCCGGCTGCCCCACTCGGCATTGGCCAGCGCCACGTCGCGCAACCGCAGCGACGGCCGCGGAAACACCCGCAAGGACACCTCGCCCTCGAACACCAGCGCCCGCCCGGTCGCCCGCTCCACCTGTGCGGCCAGCGGCCCCTTGAACCGGCCGAAATCGAGCATCGCGATCGCCACCGCGGCCGCCACCGCCAGCAGCACCACAACGCCCAACCCACCCAGCAGAACCATCCGTGCGCGCATGCAGCCCTCCGCCCGGCCATCCCGGGGCGGCGGAACCTACTCCCGCGCGCCCCCCCGAACAACGCACGCCCAGGCGAGGTTGCGCCCGCGCCGCCACACGTTACAGTCGCCGAAAACCCGCATCGCGCACACGATGCCGCCCCACGAAGTCGCCAGGAGAACGCCCAATGGACAGCCACCCGTCCCGTTTCGCCGCCCACGCCGCCGCCGGCGCCCCGGCCGCCCCCGCGCGCTTCACCGGCTTCGCGGACTATTACTTCATTGGCGGCAACAACGACCCCACCCAGATCCCCACCGACCTGCTCGCCAAGGCCGCCGCCGACGTCATCAAGCGCGACGGCCACCTCATCGCCATCTACAACATGGGCCTCGGCCCGCTCGGCTACCCGCCGCTGCGCCAGTTCGTCGCCGACAAGATGTCCCGCCACCGCGGCATCACCGCCGACGGCGAGAACATCCTCATCACCACCGGCTCAAACCAGGGCATCGACCTGGTCGTCGCCGCCATGCTCAACCCCGGCGACGTCGTCGTGCTGGAGGAACACTGCTACGCCTCCTCCATCACCCGCTTCAAGAAGGCCGGCGCCACCATCCTCCCGGTCAAGCTCGACGACGACGGCATCGTCATGGACGACCTCGCCCGCATCCTCGCGGAACAGAAAGCCGCCGGAAAACCGGTGAAGATGATCTACACCATCCCCACCATCCAGAACCCCACCGGCTCCATCCTGCCGATGGACCGCCGCGTGCGCATGGTCGAACTGGCCCGCGAGCACGACGTCATCATCTTCGAGGACGAGTGCTACGCCGACCTCATCTGGGCCGGCGGCGGCCCCGCCGCCATCTACTCGCTGGCCCCCGAGCGCACCGTCCACATCGGCAGCTTCTCCAAAACCCTCGCCCCCGCCCTGCGCCTCGGCTACGCCACCGGCGACTGGGAAATCATCGGCCGCATGGCCGCCCTGAAATCCGACGGCGGCACCGGTGCGCTCGACCAGATGGTCACCTGCGAATTCTTCAGCAAATACTTCGACCAGCACGTCGAAAGCCTGTCCAAGGTCCTGAAGGACAAGCTCGACACCATGATCGAAGCCGTCGAAGCCGAATTCGGCACCCACATGCAGCTCTTCAAGCCCAAGGGCGGCATCTTCCTCTGGATGAAACTCCCCGACAGCGTCGACGTCCGCAAACTCATCGCCCCCGCCGCCAAGGCCGGCATCGTCTTCAACCCCGGCCCCGAATGGTCCCTCCTCGGCGACGGCGCCAAATCCCACCTGCGCCTGTGCTTCGCGCTCAACTCCAAGGAAAACATCCGCGAAGGCGTGGCCAAGTTCGCCAAGGTCTGCTTCGAGGAAACCGGCATCCCACCGCGCAGCCGCAACGTCAGCAACGCGGCGGGATAAGGAAGCAAGCCCTTCTTTTTCTGAAGAAAAAGAAGCAAAAAGACTTCATCCGCTTGTGGGCGGGTGAAGTCTTCCCGGCCAGCTACCCCTCCTGCTTCCGGCGGGCGCGCTCCGCATCCGGCAGCCCATCATGCCCGCCATCCGGCCGCGCCGGGGCATCCTCCCACCAATCCTTGCGCAGCTTCCGCCGCTCGGGATTGCGCGGATAGACGATGCGGTTCTCCGCCAGCGGGGTCTGGCCCACCACCAGCAGCCGCACCTCGGCATCGCTGTTGTTGATGAAGGTGTGGCTCTGGCCGGTCCCCGGCGGAAACCCAACCCCATCCCCAGGCCGCAGCCGGTGCAGCGTTCCGTCGAGCCAGACATCGGGCATGCCCTCGATCACATAGACGAACTCCTCCTCCACGCTCTCGGCATGGGGGTAGGATGTCCGGCGGCCGGGCGGCAACCGCTCATGATGGATGCCGATATGCCTCAGGCCGAAATGCCGGCCAAACGCGCTGCCAATCGCCAGCAGCTCGTCATCCCCCGAATAGCGGCTCTCGTCCGGACCTTCGATCTCCGACCAATGGCGAATGCAGGCAGGGCGGCCAGTCATGCGGCGTTCCTCCCAGGCGACAGCGCATGTTGCAGCGGCCGGCCTCGTCATCAACCCCGGCCCCTCCCCATCAACGGAGCCAGCAAGCCGCCGGCAGGGCCTCCCATCCCTTCAGCGAGCCGGAGAATCTAGGCTCTTCCGCGCCAGGCCAATGCGCTCGGCGACGGATTTCCGGTCGACAACGGTGGGCAAACCGCGCGCATCGAACGCATGGTCAAAATGGAAGGCCGTCGCCTTGGGCCCATGATCGTGCAGATGCTCAAGGCGCCCGACAGCTTCCGTCCAGCTCGGCACATGGGCGGGCGCAACCCACCACAGCACATAAGGCGGCCAACGCTGCTCGACGAACCACTCCCCGGCCCGCCGGAGCGCCTCGGCATGGATGCCCGCGTAGGTGAAGGCCATCAGGCTTTCGAGGTCCGACCACAACGACAGCGTGGATGGCGACCATCCATCCCCCCGGTCGACATGGAACCGAGGATAGACCTGTTCGCCCCAACTGGGCGGTCCGTCCTCGTCGCCGTAGCCCGATCGCGCAATGAAGCCCGGCGCCTGAACGGCCGCGGCAAAGTTCGGCGGCTCCAGGTCCCTGAAGCCCTGGTTGGCAGGGTCCTCTGCCCGCGTCCGGAACATGCCGAAATTGTAGACGGCCAACCGCATCCCTGGTGTCTCCTCTCATGCCAGCCGGTATCGCGCGGGGCCCCGGCGAGCATGGCAAACGATTGCCGCAGGGTAGCGCCTGATCCCGGGAACCGCATCCGCCAACGGGGATGCGAGGCGCCGCATCCCCGAACCGCAAGCTCTTGGGTTGAAGGGGCTCGGGGCCGCCGGCCCCGGCCTGTCCACCGTGGCGCGGCCTCGCGCCGCGACGGCAGAGCCCTGGCCTGCCGCGCCTCCCCCCTACACCTTTTCCACCCCGCACCATTCCGCCATCGTCAGCGCGATCGTCCGCGTGATGTCATGCATCGAATCTAGCCCCACGCTCTCGTCGATGCCATGGATCTCCTGCGCATCCGGCCCGAAGCACGCCACCGGCGTGCCCTGGTACAGCGCGAAGAACCGCCCATCCGTCAGCCCCGTCGCCGGATAATCCCGCAACGACCCGCCAGAAACCTCCGCGAAATTCCGCCGCACGGCCTTCACGATTCCGGCCTCCATGTCGAACACGCAAGGGTCCGCCATGAACCCCTTGAACTCCAGCTTCACCGTCGCCCCGCGCAGCGCCTCGCCCGAAGCCGCCTCGGCCACGATCCGCTCGATATCCGCCCGCGTCTGCGCCGCCGTATAGCCCATCATCACCCCCACCCGCAGCCCGATCCGCGCCCGCGTCGGCACCGAGGAGTTCCACTCCCCGCCCTCGATCGTCCCCAAATTCACGTTCACCGGATGGTTCACGCCCCGGAACGCCGCATGGATGCGCTCGCCCCGGTTCATCTCGCGCTGGTAGTCCTCGAATCGCTCGGCAATGGCGGTCGCCGCCTTGATCGCGTTGATCCCCGCCTGCATGTCGCGCACATGCGCCGGCCGCCCGCTCACCGTCACCCAGGCCCACACCACCCCCACCTCGGCGGTGTACATCGCCGCCAGCCCAGGCCCCGGCTCCGGGATGATCACCGCCTCGGCCTTCGGCAGTGCCAGCATCGCCGCCAGCGCCCCGTTCCCCGTGCACTCCTCCTCGATCACCGACTGCATCTGCACCTCCGCCGCCGGCTGCAACCCGGCAAGCCGCAGCGCCTTGAAGGCCATGAGATACGAAACGATCCCCGCCTTCATGTCCCCCGCCCCGCGGCCATACATCCGCCCGCCGCGCACCGAAGGCTCGAACGGCGGCGTCGCCCACATGTCCGCCGCCCCCTCCGGCACCACGTCCACATGCCCCTGCAGCGCCAGGCTCCGCCCCGCCACCACGCGCGGCCGATGCACCGCGACCACGTTGTCCCGCCCCTCATAGGGGATCAGCGGCGGCGAGAACCCCGGATGCCCCTCCAGGGCCGCCGGCACGGTCGGCACCCGCACCGGCGCCAGCCCCAGCCCCTGGTACAGCCGCGCCATCTCCGCCAGCGCCGATTGCTCGTGCCCCAGCACCGAGGCGCAGCGCACCAGCCCCGCCAGCGTCGCCACCGCCTCGTCGCGCAGCGCATCCACCGCCGCCAGGATGGCGCGGCGCGCGCCGGGGTCCAGGGAAAGGGTCTCGGCCATGGGCAGCACTCCTGTTGGTCCCGGCGGGATAAACCGGCCGCCCGGCGCGGGCAACGGCTGCACCCCCTGCGCAGCCCGGCGGATTTTTATCCTTTCAGCCATTGACATCCGTTGGATAGTTAGTTATATTCCCCTCAATGTCATCAATCGCGGAAAGGCTGGCCTGGATCATCACCACCCTGTGCGGCGCCCTCGGCGCCTACGGGCGGAGAATCGCGTCCCCACCCCAGCCGGTCTGGCTCGGCACGCGCTGCTTCCACCCGGCCATCGAACCCGAGCGCCTGCCCCGCCTGCCGATCCCGCTGTGGAACCTGTTCATCCGCCGCGTCCAGCGCACCGCCGCGCGCATCCAGGTGCTGTACGACCAGTGGCGCGCCGGCACGCTCAAGCCCACTCGCCACCGCACCCGCCCGCACATGCCCCGTCCGCACTCCCCCCGCCTGCCGCGCGGCTTCGCCTGGGCCACCGCCCGCGCCCGCGAGCTCGCCCCCACCGCCGGCATGCTGCACAGCCTGCTCCAGGAACACCCGGAGTCCCGCCGCTTCCTGGCCGAAGTCCCCCGCGCCGCCCGCCTGGTCCGCCCGCTCTGCCAGGCCCTCGGCATCGCCCAGCCCCCCTGGCTCCGCCTCCCCCCACGCCCGCGCCCCCCGCGCAAACCGCGTCCGCGCCGCGACCGCCCGCCCGCGCTCACCGACCCTTCGCTCGGCCTCCAGCCCTACGTCATCGCCTCCGCGCGCCACGCCCGAAAATTCCGCCTCTGACCACCTTCGCCCACCCGCGCCTATTT
>CAMDGX010000139.1 GCA_945897825.1 Asaia bogorensis
GAGGCCGAGGGCCTGGTTGCGCTTGGTTTCCAGCACGACCTCCACGCCGCCGATGCGGATGGCGGCGCAGTCGCCGAGTTCGGCCTGGGCGGGGCCGAAGGACTGGTAGCAGTCGCGGGCGAGACCGATGACGGTGACCTGGGCGTCCACCGGGGTGTTGCTGGTGGGGCCGATCTTGCCGCCGAAGCGCAGGTTGAAGGTGGCGCCGAGGCCGGCGTCGAAGCAGAGTCGGACGGCGATGGGGTCCCAGATGGGGCCGAGGCAGGCGTCCTGCACGTCGCGTTCGATGAGGCGCTTGAGGATGGTGGTGTTGTCGGAGGGGGCGCCGCCGCCGGCGTTGTCGGCGGGGTCGGCCATGACGACGGGGAAGGCGTTGGAGGCGAGGCCGGTGGTGATGGCTTCGTCCGGCTCTAGGTAGTCCGGGGCGGTGCGGCCGCGCATGGAGACGAATTCCTCGCCGATCTCGGTGGCGAGGTGGTCGGCCAGGGGCTTGTTGTTGTCGGTGATGACGAGGATGCGGCCGCCCATCTCGGGGACGTCGGCGTAGGGGAAGCAGTGGCCGATGGAGATGGAGAGGATGCCGTTCTTGCCTTCCATCGCGCTCATGCGGTCGACGAAGGCGCGCATCAGGGGGAGCGTGGTGGGGTAGCTGCCGATCTGGCGGGCGTCGTAGAGGGCTTGGGTGGGGCGGATTTCTTTTCTGATGGTCTTGAGGACGAGGGTGAGGAGGTCCTCGGCCCGGTCGACGACGTCGGTGTGGGGGAATTCCTTGTAGAGGATGGTGATGTCGGCGTTGCGCAGGCGCTTGAGGGTGAGGTGGCAGTGGGGGTCGAGCTCGACGCCGATGACGGTGTTGGGGCCGACGATCTGGCGGGCGCGCTCGGTGATGTCGCCTTCGACGTCGTCGTAGCCGTGGGCGACCATGGCGCCGTGGAGGCCGAGGAGGACGCCGTCGAGCGGGAGGGCTGCCTTGAGCTGGGCGAGGATCTCGTCGCGCATGGTTTCGTAGTCGGCTTTGTTGGTGGTGCCGGCGGGGGAGGCGGCGAAGCAGGAGCCTTCGATGAGGGTGAAGCCCTCGGCCTTGGCGCGCTGGCGGGCAACGAGGAGGGGGGCGGTGCACATGCGCGGGGCGTCGTTCGGGTGCTCGCCGGGGCGGAGCCAGACGCCCTCCTTGTAGCCCTCGATGCTCGTTGGGAGGGGGGAGAAGGTGTTGGTCTCGGTGGCGAGGGTGGCGGCGAAGAGGCGCATGGCGGTGGGGTCCTGGGCGGGTTGGGGCGGTGGGCGTGGTGAAGGAAGCAAGAAGAAGATTCACCACAGAGACACAGAGGCACGGAGAAGCAAGACAAGGGAGAAGCAAGACGTTGCAGGGGCTGGCTACAACACGAGCCGCCTGATGCCGTCCTTTAGGACGGCATGATTGAAGTTGAGAAGCAAGCCGGTGCGATGACCGCTCATGCGGAGGTAGGTCAAGAGCTGGGCCTCGTGGATGGCCAGGATACGGTCGACCGCCTTGATCTCAACCACCAACTGACGATCGACAAGAAGATCGAGGCGATATGCGGCTTCCAACTGCACGCCCTTGTAGACAACGGGCAGCTGGACCTGCCGCTGGAAGACAACCCCAGATTGAAGCAGTTCATGGCAAAGGCAATCTTCGTAGACACCTTCCAAAAGGCCGGGGCCCAGATGTCGGTGCACCTCGATCGCACAGCCGATGACGCGCTCGGTGAGCGCCGCGTCTTCCACTTTCTTCTCCCTTGCCTTGCTTCTCTGTGCCTCTGTGTCTCTGTGGTGAATCTTCTTCTCGCTTGCTTGCCTTCAGAAGAACGTCCGCACGGCGCCGATGACGTTGTAGGCGTCGTCGACGACGACCAGGACCTGCCACTTGTCGAAGGTGAGGCAGGGGTGGCCGATGCCGAAGGTGACCATGTCGCCGACCTGGAGGGGGGAATCCACCGGGATGGTCATGTGGGTGTGCTGGTCGTTGTGGCCGGTGACGAGGTGGCCGGGGGGGACGGGTTCCGGCTTGGTCATGTTGGTGTTGGGGCGGAACCAGGTTTCGGCGATGGGGCGGTCGTCGGTGCCGAGGTCGCGGGCGCCGACGGTGAGCAGGATCTTGTCGGGCTGGGGGCGGGACTGGACGTAGGCCCAGACCTCGATCGCGGAGAGCAGGCCGCCGCCCTGGTTGGCGTCCGGCGTGCGGTCGGTGATGTCGCTGAAGAAGCGGCGGTAGCGGGTGGAGTCCTGCGTGATGTAGCAGCCGCTGCGGGTGATGATGCGGGTGGGGCTGTTGAGGCCGGCATGGGTGAAGCGGGCGAGGACCATGTCGTAGAAGGCTGAGCCGCCGGCGGTGAGGATGATCTCGCCGGGGGCGAAGAGGGATTCGGCTTCGCAGGCCTTGGCGAGCTGGACGAGGAAATCGAGGAAGGTGCGGACCTGGGTTTCGGCGGCGGTGCGGTCGGCGGGGGTGAGGCCCTCGAAGCCCTCGACGCCGCGCAGCGCCAGGTGGGGGGCGGCCTGCTTGACGGCGCGGGCGACCTTCATGCCGGTTTCGAGGTCGCGGACGCCGGTGCGGCCGTTGAGCCAGCCGCCTTCGAGGAAGACCTGGAGGGGGCGGCCGATATTGGCTTCGCGGGCGGCGGCGGCGAGTTGGGCGACGTTGGCTTCGGAATCGACGATGCAATAGAAATCGAGGCTGGGATCACGTCGGAGTTCGTCGAGCACGTAGCGGATCATCTGTTTGCCGACGAGCTGGTTGGCGAGGATGATTCGGGAAAAACCGAAGTCGCGGGCGACGGCGAACTGGTGCGGGGTGGCGAGCGTGATGGCCCAGGCGCCGTCGTTCACCTGTTGGCCGAAAAGCTGGGGGGCCATGGTGGTCTTGCCGTGCGGGGCGATGACGGCGCCGGAGCGTGCGACGAAATCGCGCATCCAGGCGGCGTTGTGGTCCATGGCGGATTTCTTGAGGACGGCGAGCGGGAGGGGGAGGTCTTCCTTGAGGACGTTCCAGCCTTTCGCGGCGATCTCGGACATGGGGAAGGGTTGGATGCCGCCGGGCATGCCCTTGGTCTTGTGGTCGAGCATGTAGGCGGCGACCGGCTGCATGAACCCGTCCATGGCGTTTCCTCCGTTGTCGGCGTCTTTGGCAGTTTGGCGTGTGGGCGGGGTGTTGCCTATCGGTCCGCGAGGCGCCGGCCGATCTCATCGGCGTGGGCGTCGGTGAGGGCGACGGGGTTGACGGTGATGATGCCTTCGTCGCGGCGGCCGAGGCCGCAGTGGATGGGCGGGGTGCCGGACGCCAGCTTGCGGGCGAGGGTCATGGCGGAGTCGAGGTCGGGGGTTTTGACGGCGAGGATGGGGATGGGGTTGGGCTCGATGGACAGGCCTTCACCGCCGGCGAGTTCGGCGATGCGGTGCAGGCGGGCGAGCCAGGTGTTGCGTCGCGTGGTTTCGTCGGTGGCGGTGAAGCGCTTCAGCGCGGTGCAGAGGCCGGCGATTTCCTCCTTGCCGACCTTGCAGGAGCGGCCGATGCCGTGGTGGGGGAGGCCGCGCATCTGGCGGAGGGGGCCGAACTCGGCGGGGGGCGACCAGGCGTCTTCGTAGATGTCGAGGTCGAGCATTTGCAGCAGGGCGCTGGAGATGAGGTCCATGCGGCCGGCGAGGATGCCGCTGCTTTGCGGGCCGCCGATGGCCTTGCCGCCGGAGAAGGCGACGAGGTCGGCTCCTTCGTCGAGGTAACGGTTGAGGTTGGCGGTGGGGGGGAGCTGGCCGGCGGCGTCGACGAGGATGGGGAGGCGGTGCTCTTTCGCGACGGTGGCGATTTCGCGCAGGCTGGGTTTGGATTGGGCGCCGGCCAGGTAGTAGATGCCAGCGGTGTTCTTCGTGATGGCGGCTTCGAGTTCCCAGGGGGCGGCGTCGCGGACGCCGGGGCCGGAGTAGCGGTCGGGGATGCCGATTTCGATGATGCGGGCGCCGGCGACGACCAGGGCCTTGTCGTACATGTTGCGCTGGCTGCGGACCATGAGGAAATCCCGTCGGCCGTCTGGCACTTCGGGAAGCGCGTTCATCTTCGCGGGGTCGAGGCCGGCGAGGATGGCGGCGGTGCCGAGGAGGACGGCGGCGCTGGCGCCCGAGGTGACGATGCCGGCTTCGGCGCCGGTGGCCTCGCGGATGGTGCGGCTGGCGGCGGCCTGGAGCTGGATCATGTCGACGCAGGCGAGGCTGGCCTGGCGCATGGCCTCGGCGACCTCGGGGGCCATGAGGCCGCCGGAGAGGCGGGTGACGGTGCCGCAGGCGTTGATGATCTCGGGGACGCCGAGGGTGGCGTAGATGCTCATGCGACTTTGCTTTCGATCATGCCGCGGGCGCGCTAGTGCCGCACGCGTACCCAGCCGACTTCAACATCATCGAGCTTGGCTGTGAAGCTCAGATCGGCCGGCCAGGCGGCACCGAGGCTGCGTGGCCGGAAATCCACCTGCACCGCCTCTGCGAAGGCATCGGCCACCAGGGTGGAGCAGATCGTCACGCCGCCTACGTGACCGGATGCGCGCGCGCCGGGGCCGCTCCAGGCCAGCCATGCAAGGCGCGGAACGGCCAGGAGCGAGTAGCCGCGCCGCAGATGGGCCAGGGCCTTGACCACGACACGATAGCGGTCCTCGGTCGAAAGCTGGGGGTGGCGGCGCACGAGCATGCGGTGGCGAAAGCTGGCGTCGACCATCGGGCGAAGGCGCACGCCGCCGATCGGGTTCGCATCGACGACCATGCTGTCGCCGGTGTACAGCGCGGCGTGGGTCCATTCCGCGTCCGTGGGGGCAAAGCCGGCGTTCGTCTGTGCCAGGCGAATCAGGCTCGGCACGGCTGCGGCGCGGGTCATGAGGAGCAGATCGGCCGGTTGCAGCAGCCTGGCATCCGGGACAAGGCCGAACTGGCGAACACTGCCGCTGATCTGATGGAATTGGAGGTCCGGCCAGGTGCCGTTCCCGGCGGTCGAGGGGTCGAGAATGGGGCGCGCGTGCGTCACGGGCATTCGCTTCGGAGCAGGCGTGGCGGTTTGCTCCGGTGGGACCGGGCTGCTAGCCGCGCTCGCTCGCGGATTCGACGACCATCACGTCGCCGCGATCCTCGACCGTGAGCTCGAGCTTCATGCCCTTGCGCAGCGGGCGCTGGGTGGCGATGGGCGTGGTGTTCTCGATGTAGCCCAACTTCCCGGTCTGCTCCTCGTGCACGAAGATCGTGCCGCTGGGCGCGACCCGGTCGACGATGCCGATCGTTGCGCGTGGCCGGTTCATCCGCATGAGCCCTGTTGGTTGGTGAGGCTTGAACATAGGCGGTGAAGGACCGGCCCGCCAGGGGAACGCAGGGGCGCGGGGGGCGAATCACGCGGTCGACCACCGTCGGGGTGGCTCAGGCTGCGCGCGCGAGTTGCTTGCCCTTCACCAGGTCGGCGCATTTTTCGCCGATCATGATGCAGGCGGCGTTGGTGTTGCCGCTGACCATGGTGGGCATGATGCTGCCGTCGGCGACGCGCAGGCCTTCGATGCCGTGGACCTTGAGTTGCTCATCGACCACCGCCATCGGGTCGCGGCCCATCTTGGCGGTGCCGATGGGGTGGAAGATCGTGCCGCCGTAGTTGCGGGCGTATTCGAGCAGGTCTGCGTCGGTCTGGACGTGTTCGCCGGGGAGGTATTCGCTGGCGATGAAGGCGCGGATCGGGGCCTGGTTGGCGATGCGGCGGGCGAGCTGGAGGCCGTCGACCAACACGCGGCGGTCGGTTTCCTCGGACAGGTAGTTGGGGTGGATGGCGGGGGCGGCGAGCGGGTCGGCGGATTTGAGCAGGATCTCGCCGCGGCTTTCCGGGCGGAGCTGGCAGATGTTCTGGCTGAAGCCGGAGAACTTGTGCAGGCCCTCGCCGGGGCGGTCGGCGGAGAAGCCGATGAAGTGGAACTGGATGTCGGGTGCGTCGAGCTCCGGGCGGGACTTGGTGAAGATGCCGACCTGGCCGGCGCTGGCGGTGAGCGGGCCGGTGCGGAACAGGGCGTATTGCAGGCCCATCAGCGCCATGCGGGCGGGGGACATCATGATGTCGTTGACCGTGATGGCCTCGGTGCATTTGTAGACGAAGCGGACCTGGAAATGGTCCTGCAGGTTCTGGCCGACGCCCTGGAGGTCGTGGACGGGGTCGATGCCCTTGTCGGCGAGGTGGGCGGCGGGGCCGATGCCGCTGAGCATCAGGAGCTGGGGCGAGTTGATGGCGCCGCCGCAGAGGATGACTTCGCGGGTGGCGCGGACGGTGTGGCTTTCGCCGCCCTGGCGGTAGGACACGCCGGTGGCGCGCTTGCCGGCCATCAGCACGCGCTCGGCCTGGGCGTGGGTGATGACGCGCAGGTTGGGGCGCTTCATGGCCGGCTGGAGGAAGGCGCGGTGGGCGGACCAGCGACGGCCGTTCTTCATGGTGTTCTGGTAGTAGCCGACGCCTTCCTGGGTGGCGCCGTTGTAGTCGGGGTTGCGCGGGATGCCGACCTGGACGGCGGAGTCGACGAAGGCCTCGGACAGGCGGGAGCGGGCGGCGAAGTCGATGACGCTGAGCGGGCCGTCGCGGCCGCGCAGCGAATCGTCCCCTGCCCCGACCCGGCCTTCGCTGCGCTTGAAGTAGGGGAGCACGTCGTCCCACGCCCAGCCTTGGTTGCCGAGCTGGCGCCAGTGGTCGAAATCGGCGGGTTGGCCGCGGACGTAGAGCAGGCCATTGATGCTCGACGAGCCGCCGAGGACTTTTCCGCGCGGCCAGAAGAGCTTGCGGTTGTTGGCGCCGGGGTCGGGCTCGGTTTCGTACATCCAGTTGACCGAGGGATCGACGATGGTCTTGCCGTAGCCGATCGGGACGTGGATCCAGATGTTGCTGTCCTTGCCGCCGGCTTCGAGCACGACGACGCGGACGCTGGGGTCTTCGGACAGGCGGGCGGCGACGACGCAGCCGGCGGAGCCCGCGCCCACGATGACGTAGTCGGCTTCGATCGTTTCCATGGAGGTCCCCGGTTGCCTGGCGTCGCGACGGGGAACAGGATGCCTGGATGAGCGGGATTGCGCCACCTCCGGAACTTGTCGATGCGTTGCGGCGCATGGGGCTGGCTGTGCCGGAGGGGGTTCTGGGGGAGCAGCTGACCGGGGGGGTGTCGTCGGACATCTGGCGGATCGGGCTGGACAGCGGGGCGGTGTGCGTCAAGCGGGCGCTGGGGAAGCTGAAGGTGGCGGCGGATTGGCGGGCGCCGGTGTCGCGCAACCGGTTCGAGGCGGAGTGGATGCGGGTGGCGGGGGCGGCGGTGCCTGGCGCGGTGCCAGATCTGCTGGGGCAGGACGAGGCGGCGGGGGCGCTGGCGATGGCGTTCCTGCCGGCGGACTCGTATCCACTGTGGAAGGAGCTGCTGCGGGATGGCGTGGCGGATGCGGAGTTCGCGGCGCTGGTGGGGGCGCGGATTGGGCGCATCCATTCGGTGACCGCACGGGATGCGTCGGTGCCGGGGCGGTTCGCGACGGATGCGATCTTCTACGATATCCGGCTGGAGCCGTATCTGGTGGCGACGGCGGCGCGGCATCCGGATTTGCGCGAGGTGTTGCTCGGGCTGGTGGCGGCGACGCAGGCGAACAGGCGGGCGCTGGTGCATGGCGATGTGAGCCCGAAGAACATCCTGGCGGGGCCGGAGGGGCCGGTGTTCCTGGATGCGGAATGCGCGTGGTGGGGGGATCCGGCGTTCGACCTGGCGTTCTGCCTGAACCATCTGTTGCTGAAGTGTTTGTGGACGCCGGCGGCGCGCGCAGGGTTCCTGGCGTGTTTCGACGCGCTGGCCGGGGCGTATCTGGCGGCGGTCGACTGGGAGGCGGCGGGGGCGCTGGAAGAGCGGGCGGCGCGGCTGTTGCCGGGGTTGTTCCTGGCGCGGGTGGATGGGAAGTCGCCGGTCGAGTACATCACGACGGATGCCGCGCGCGAGCGGGTGCGCCGGGTGGGCCGTTCGCTGTTGGCCGATCCCGTGGACCGGCTGGTGCAGGTGCGGCGCGCCTGGCAGGAGGAACTCGCCCGATGAGCGAAACCGAGATCGTCTATGTGCATGGCCGCCGGGTGTGGGACAGCCGCGGGCGGCCGACCGTCGAGGCGGAGGTGATGCTGGCGGGCGGCGCTGTCGGGCGGGCGATCGCGCCTGCCGGCGCCTCGACCGGGAGTGGGGAGGCGCTGGACCGGCGCGATGGCGGGGCGGCGTTCGGCGGCTATGACGTGACGCAGGCGGTGGCGGCGGTGAACGACGATATCGCCGAGGAGATCCTGGGGCGCGATGCGTCGGACCAGGCGGGGCTCGACCGGGCGATGATCAAGCTCGACGGGACGGCGGCGAAGACGCGGTTGGGGGGGAACGCCATCCTGGCGGTGTCCATGGCCAATGCACATGCGGTGGCGGCAGAGGCGGGCAAGCCGTTGTACCGGCATCTCGGGGGCGAGAACGCCGACCTGTTGCCGCTGCCGCAGATCCAGATTTTCGGCGGGGGCGCGCATGCCGGGCGGCGGGTGGATATCCAGGATTTCCTGATCGTGTGCCCGGCGGCGAAGAATTTCGCGCAGGCGCTTGATTGGACGGCGGAAGTTTATCGCCATGCGGGCCTGCTGATGAAGGAGGCGGGGCTGCTGCAGGGCGTGGCGGACGAGGGTGGCTGGTGGCCGGCCTTCTCGGCCAACGAGCAGGCGCTGGAGATGCTGGTGCGAGCGATCGAGCGGGCGGGATTCGTGCCGCGCGAGCAGGTGGCGATCGCACTGGATATCGCCGCGAGCGAGTTCGGGCGGGGGGGGAGATACAAGCTTGGGCTGGAGGGGCGCGAGCTCGACAGCGACGGGATGTGCGAGATGCTGGGGCGGTGGATCGAGCGGTATCCGATCGTGTCCATCGAGGATCCGCTGGCGGAGGATGATGTGGACGGGTTTGTTGCGTTCACAAAGGCCTATGGCGATCGGTTGCAGATCGTCGGCGATGATTTCCTGGTGACCGAGGCTGCACGGGTGCGCGATGCGGCGGCGCGGGGGGCGGCGAACACGGTGCTGATCAAGCCGAACCAGCGCGGCACGCTCACTGAGACGAAGGAGGCGTGGGAGGCTGCGAAATCCGTGGGTTACGCGGGGATCGTGTCGGCGCGGTCCGGCGAGACGGAGGATGTGACGATCGTGCACCTGGCGATCGGCTGGGGGTGTGGGCAGCTGAAGGTGGGAAGTTTCGCGCGCAGCGAGCGGATGGCGAAGTGGAACGAGGCGCTGCGGATCGAGGAGGCGCTGGGGCCGCTGGCGCGGTTCGCGGGGGGCGGGATGCTGGGGCGGTCGAAGCGGTGAATGTTCTGCTGCACTACGATGCCGGGCCGGCGCTGAAGGCGCGGTTGGGCGCCCTGCCCGGCCTGTCGGTACGGTTCGTGGCGGAGGGCGACGACGAGGCGCTGTTCGCGGCGCTGCCTGACGTGGATGTGCTGTGGCATGTGCTGCAGGGGTGCACGGCGGAGGTGATTGCGGCGGCGCCGCGGTTGCGGCTGATCCAGAAGATCGGGGTCGGGGTGAACACCATTGATCTGGATGCCGCGAAGGCGCGCGGTATCGCGGTGTGCAACCTGCCGGGGGTAAATGCGCGCGCAGTGGCAGAGATGGCGCTGCTGCTGATGCTCGCGTGCCTGCGGCGGCTGCCGGATTTCGATGCCGGGCTGCGGGTGGGGCGCTGGGCGACGCCGCCGGCGGTGCAGGACCGGCTGGGAGAGCTGGGCGGGCGGACGGTCGGGCTGGTGGGGTTCGGGGCGGTGCCGCAGGTTCTGGCGCCGGTGCTGGCGGCGCTGGGGTGCCGGGTGATCTATACGGCGCGGGCGGCGCGCGATGTTCCGCATGAATATCGCGATCTCAACGGGTTACTGGCGGAGGCGGATGTGGTGTCGCTGCATGTGCCGCAGACCGCGGAGACGGCGGGGATGATCGATGCGGCTGCGCTGGCGCGGATGAAGCCGGGGGTGGTGCTGGTCAACACGGCGCGGGGTGGGCTGGTGGACGAAGCGGCGCTGGTGGATGCGCTGCAGTCGGGCCAGGTGGCGGCGGCGGGGCTCGATGTGTTCGCGCAGGAGCCGGTCGCGCGGGACAACCCGTTGCTTTCGCTGGAGAACGTGGTCGTGGCGCCGCATGTGGCGTGGGTGACGACCGGGACGTTCGCGCGGGCCTTTGATGTCGCGGCGGAGAATGTGCGGCGATTGGCGGCCGGCGCGGACCTGCTGCACCGGGTCGCCTGAGACGAAATCGACGGAGGAGAGAACGATGCGCGTGATGGCAACTGGGCTGCGGTTTCCCGAGGGACCGGTGTGGCTGAAGGACGGCTCGGTCGCGCTGGTGGAGATCGCGCGCGGGACGATCACCGTGGTGTCGCCGGCCGGCGAGGCGCGGGTGCTTTCGACGCCC
>CAMDGX010000140.1 GCA_945897825.1 Asaia bogorensis
TGCCCGCCGGCCCGGCCACCCTGGCCCTGCGCCAGCGCCTGGCCCGCGCCCCGCACGCAGCGGCCGCCCCCGTCGAAGCCGCGCCCGCTCCCGACGATGCCCCCGAGCCACCCGCGGCGCCACCCACGGCGCCGCCCGTCATCGAGTCACTGGCCGAACCCCCGGCCGGCGCCGCGCCCGCGCTCAGCATCGTCGTCGATGGCGCGGCGCTGGCCCTGCTGGAAGGCAGCGACGCGCTGACCTGGAACGTGATGCTCCCCGCCGGCACCGGCATGGTGCGCCTGGTGTCGCCGCGCGGCGTGCCGGCCACCATCGCGGAGAGCGAGCGCGCCGCCAGCCGCCGCTTCGGCGTGGCGATCCGCACCCTGCTGCTCGACGAGGCGCCGATCCCGCTCGACGGCCCGGCGATCGGCGATGGCTTCCACGCCATGGAAAGCGCCGGCAGCACGTCCTGGCGCTGGACCGATGGCGAGGCGGTGGTGCATCTGCCCCCCTTCCCGACCGCCCGGCGCCTGAGCGTCGTCATCAGCGACTGGCACCAGCTGCTGCAACCCGCGTAGCCGTCGCGCCGACGATCTACGGCAGGGTCGCACCGACCCCCTTCGCGTCGCCCGGGCCGTGCAGCGCGGCGCGGGTGCTCGCGCCCTTGGCGTGCGCGACGGCTCCGCCGTTCCTGCCGATGCCGTTCGCATCCGCCAGGCGGTAAGCCCAGGTCGAGCGGGGCACTCCGCCGGCTTGCGCCCCAACCAGCCTGCTCCGAAACCAGCCTACCCCGAAACGCAAACGGGCCGCCCCGAGGGGCGGCCCGCTGTCGGACTGAAGTGGTGGATCAGCCGATCTTGGTGACGTCCGAGGCGGAGATGTTCGCCACGCCGTCGGGCGTCGAGTCGAAGAAGGTGTAGCTGGCGCCGCCGACGACCTGGAGGAGGGTAACCTCCGAGCCGGTCGTGTTGGCCGCGTCGTCGATGGCGAAGAAGGTGATGGTGAAGTCACCCTTCACCGACAGCGTATCCAGGCCGGTCGTGAAGTCGTGGATCGTAACCTGGCCAGAGCCCGTGCCGAGATCGTTGTAGCTGTTGGCATCGCCGGTGAGCGCGCCGTTGCGGCCGAGTACCTGGGTGATGCCGGTGCCGCCGACGTTCACGGTGCTGCCGCCGCCCTCGAAGCCGAACACCGTCGAGGTGCCGGTGCCGACATTGAAGGTGCTGCCGCCCGTCGCGCCGAGCGCCTGGACAGCCGCCAGGGTGGCGTTGCCGTTGCCGGCGATGAGGGTCTGGTTCGCGCCACGAGCGCCCAGGGAGTCACCCGGCGCGCCGACCGCCGCACCGCCCGTCAGGGTGGTGGAGCCGGACACCGTGCTCGAGAACATCTGGTTGCCGCCGGCCGAACCGCCGGTGAAGCTGCCGGCAACGCCGTTCACGGTGACCGAGCCGGTGCCGCCGAACAGCGTGGCGGAGGCGCCCACGTCGCCGATGATCGTGGTGCGCGCCGCGCCCGGGTTGATCACGGCCGACATGCCCACGAGGCCAATCGCCACGTCGCCGGTCGACAGCGACATGTTCACCACGCCCGAAACCGAGGCGCTGCTGGCGAAGGCGTTGATGGTGCCGCTGCCCAGGGCATTCACCGTGGCGGCGCCAAGGCCCTCGCCGAGGTCGATGATGTTCAGCAGGCCGCCAGCGCCGAGGTTGACCGTGGTCGTGCTGTCGCTGTCGGCCGCGACCAGATGGCTGCCGTCCTCGGTCGTGGCGGTGACCTTGCCCTCGTAGTTCGCGATCGCGGCGTTGTTCTTGCCGAGGAACACCTGAGCGTTGCTCGACTGGTTCGAGTAGACCATGTCGGTGTTGTTGCCGATCACCACGGTCGTGTTGGCGTTCCGGCCGCCGAGGACCTGCGCGTCGCCGCCCTGGCCGCCCAACAGCACATACTGGTCGCCAGTCGTGCCGATGAACCCCTTGCCGGTGAAGATCGCGGCGGCAAGGCTCTGCTGCACCGCCGGCAGGGTTCCGGCGCCCGACTGGGTCTGCACATCCACAATGCCCAGCGCGGTCAGCGCGTTGGTCTTGTTGACGGCAAGCTGGGCAGCCGCGGCGTTCTCGGCCGAGGTGAGCGTAATGGTGACGGTGGCGCCACCTGCGCCAAGAACTGTTACATCAGCCATGTGTCTATGAGCCCTTCGGGGATGTTAATCGTCTGTGACCCCGCTTCTAACGGAAGAAAGGCATACATGGCAAGTAACATCGTGCCTCCTTCGGTTCCTTTTTTGGGACGACACCCGCCGTCGGCCGCCGTTTTCGCCCCCCGCCGCGCCCCCGCCTGCGGCCCGGCGCACCGCCGCAAATTCCTACAACCGAGTTATATCCTTGCGATTCTTCATAAAACGGAAAGCGGCGATGGTTCCCACCACCGCCGCTCCAATCGCTACATGATAATTCACAATCCCGCGAGCGACGCCTTCGCGCCCGCCGCAAAACGCCCCTAGCCGGCCCCGCGCGGCGAATCCACGCCACGGACGCTCGCCGCCAGAACCCGGTCCGCCTGGCGCGCGAACCGCGAGGCCATGCGCAGCAGAATCTGCCGATCCTCGGCATGGCACACGCGAAACAGCCGCAAAAGCGCCAGTTCCGAGGCATCCTCGGCCGAGGCGCCCCCCTCCGAAGGGAAGCTCCCGCGCAGCAGATGCTCCGCCGAAACCCGCAGGACCGCCGCCACCTTGGCCAGGTTCACCCCCACCTGCCCCGCGCGCTCGGTCTCCCACTGCGCCACCGCGCTGCGGCTGACCCCCACCGCCGTGGCCAGCTCGGCCTGCGTCAAGCCCGCAACCTGGCGGGCCGCGCGTATTCGCGCACCCACCCCGGCCGCAGCCCCCGCCGACGCCGCAATCATTTCCGCCGATACGTCATCTCGTTCGCTCATGGCGACACCATACGACAAGCGAGCTAACCGATCAAGCTAACTCCTCTTGACATACGTTAGTCCTATTAACTAACATGGGGCCATTCCAACCCGGAGCCCCCCTCATGCCGCCCGCCATCACCTGGACCGACGACGCCGACGCCCTCATCCGCGACCTGCGCACGGCCGGCCACAGCTGGGATGCCATCGCCCGCGCCCTGGGCACCGCCCGCTGGACCGCGATCGAGCGCGCCAAGACGCTCGGCATCCACCTCCCCCTGCCCCACCCGCCCCGCGCCGCCCGCGCGCCCGGCTCCGGCCGCGAACCCCTGCCCGCCGGCCATCCCGTCACCTGGGGCGCGCTGGTCGACGGAACCCTGCTCGCCGGCGCCGCCTACCCCTACCCCCCGATGCCCCCCGAGCCCGAGCCCAGGATGGAGCCCGAGTTGGAGCTGGAGTGGGCGGCATGAGCCACCTCCACCCGCTCGACCCCCCCGCCCAGCACCGCGCCGCCATCCGCGCCGGCCGGCTCGCCGCGCGCGGCCTGGTCGAGGGCCCGCCCCTCCTGCGCGCCATCCAGGGCGCCGCCCGCGCCGCCGCCCCGCGCTGCGACCCGTCGGGCCTGTCCATGCGCCTGGCGCATCGTTATGCCGACGCCCATCTCGCCACGCTCGAAGCCCGCGAAGCCGCCCGCCGCTGCATCGCCGCCGCCCTCGCCCCCCTGCTGGACCGCCGCGCCCCCGGCCCCGCCCTGCTCGAAGCCGCCGACGCAGCCGACCCGCACGACGCCCTCACCCCGCTCGAACGCCGCCACATCGCCGAGGACGCCATCCTGCGCCGGCTTCGCGCGGCAAGCGCGAGGGGTGAACTGCGCATGGCCCGCGCACGGACACATATATAGATGAGCGCCGCACCCGACCCCTGGAGCGCCTGGGCGCACCACGTCGCCCCCCCCCCGGCCCGCCGCCCCTGGTCGCCGACCCCGCCACCTTCCCGGCGCCGGAGACCATCCCGCCGCGCGAGTGGCTCTACGGCACGCGCCTCATCCGCCGCTTCGTCTCGGTGCTGGCCGCCCCCGGCGGCGTCGGCAAGTCGGCGCTGGCCCTCGCCCAGGCCCTCTCGCTCGCCACCGGCCGCCCCTTCCTCGGCGAGCGCGTCCACCACGCCGCCCCCGCCTGGGTGCTGAACCTCGAAGATCCGCTGGAGGAAATGCAACGCCGCCTCGCCGCCCTCATGCGCCACCACGCCATCCCGCCCGAGGAAGCCGCCGGCCGCCTGTTCCTGAACACCGGCCGCCTGCGCCGCCTGGTCATGGCCGAGCCCGACGGAAGCGGCGGCATCGCGATCCCGGACCGCGAACCGATGATCGCCGCCGCCCTGGCCGCCGGCGTCGGCCTCATCGTCGTCGACCCCTTCGTGAAGTCCCACCGCCTCGACGAGAACAGCAACATGCAGATGGACGTCGCCGCCACCGCCTGGGCCGAGGTCGCCGACCGCACCGGCTGCGCCGTCCTGCTCGTCCACCACGTCCGCAAGGGCACCGTCGAATCGGTCGACGCCACCCGCGGCGCCAAAGCCATCACCGACGCCGCCCGCTCCGCCTCCCTCCTCTCGCCGATGACGCCGGAAGAAGCCCAGTCCCTCGGCGTGCCCGAACGCGAACGCTGGCGCCACGTCCGGCTGGACGACGCCAAGGCCAACCTGGCCCCGCGCGCCGAATCCGCCCGCTGGTACCGCTTGGAAACCGTCGCCCTGGGCAACGCCAACGCCCTCTACCCCCTGGGCGACTCGGTCGCCGCCATCGCGCCCTGGACCCCGCCCAACCCGTTCCAGGACCTCTCGCCCGCCGACTGCAACAAGGCGCTCGACGCCATCGCCGCCGGCTGCGACGGCCACGCCTACACCCGCCACCGAACCGGTCGCGCCGGCGCCCGCTGGGCCGGCGCCGTGCTGGAACACCTCTTCGCCATCCCACCCGACGAAGCCGCCCGAATCCTGGCCATCTGGCTGCGCAACGGCCTGCTCGTCGAAACCGAATACCGCCACCCGGACCAACGCAAATCCCGCATGGGGCTCAAGGTCGTCGACAGCAAACGACCCACGCTGCCGGGAGAGGAGGCACCGAAGGAAGAAAGGCCGGGCGCCGCCCGGACCCGCCAGGGGGCCGAGCCCCCTGGACCCTCAATGGATGGGGGTCTGGGGCCTCAGGCCCCAGCGGGTCCAGGGCAGAGCCCTGACCTTATGGCTGAGCACTGAAACAATCTTATGGAGCAATGTTTATGACCCATATCTCTGTCCCGAATGGCGCGGCGAATGGCGCACCGAATGGCGCAGCCACCCCCCGGCTCGGGCCGGCCGCGCCGTCCGCGCCATTCCCCCCGATGAAATCGGGGGGGAATGGCGGCGTCGGGCGGGCGTGCGCAAGCGCCCCGGGCCTCGCGAATGGCGCGCGGAATGGCGCGGAGAATGGCGCGCCCCGCACGGCGGAAGAGCTGGTCGCCCGGCTGGAACAGGCCGGCGAATCGCTCCTGCGCCTGCCCCCCTCCGGCTGGACCACCCGCCTGCGCAGCAGCACCTGGACCATCCTGCCCGACGCCGACA
Source organism: Asaia bogorensis (assembly GCA_945897825.1). Lineage (GTDB taxonomy): Bacteria > Pseudomonadota > Alphaproteobacteria > Acetobacterales > Acetobacteraceae > CAMDGX01. Next base: position 5,497 of record CAMDGX010000140.1, read on the forward strand.
CCCGCACCCTCCCCGCCGACCCCGGCACCCGCCTGCGCCCCCCGCCGCCCGACGCCACCGCCATCACCCGCATGGACGAAGCCCTCGCCTGGCTCGCCCTGATCCCCGACGACAAATACGTCCTGCGCCGCATCGTCGCCTCGCGCATGCTCGTCAGCCCGCTCACCGGCCGCCACCTCTACCCCTGGCGCCGCCTCGCAACCCTCCTGGGCGCGGACCACAAGGCGGTGCAGCGCTGGCACGGCCAGGGGATCGCCCTGATGCTGGGCGGGCTGCACCGCGGCGCGTCGGAGAATCTTACAATTCGCCTCGGCCGCGCCGGGCGCGCGGATGTAACCATTTAATACAAATCAGGTTCCATTTTTGGCACGGAGATTGCATTTACGATTTTGCCGCCGCGCCGCCTTCCCTTTCCACGCCCCTCAGGGAGACGCCGACCCGCCATGAGACACCTCCTCCTCGCCGCCACCGCCGCCGCGGCGCTGGCCACCGCCGCACCCGCCGCCGCCGCGCCCATCACCTTCAACTTCACCGGCGCCATCGTCACCTGGACCGCCACCGAATCCGGCCGATACGAGATCGTCGCCACCGGCGCCCAGGGCGGCGCGGGAACAAACTTCCAGTCCTTCGCCGGAGGCCGGGGCGCGCTGATCGGCGGGTTCTTCGACCTCCTGGCCGGCACCGAGCTGCGGCTCGCCGTCGGCGGCATGGGCGCCAGCGGCTCCGGCAATGGCGGCGGTGGCGGCGGCAGCTTCGTGGTCGGCCCCGGCACCACGCCGCTCGTCATCGCCGGCGGCGGCGGCGGCATCCGCCAAGCAGCCCTTCAGAACGGTTGGGACGCCAATACCGGCCAAGCCGGGCTGAGCGGGTCCGGCGACTTCGCCAACGGCGGCGGCGCCGCGCTGCTGTCCACGATCGGCCAGGGTGGCTCCGCCGTCGTTGGATTCGGCGCCGGCGGCGGCGGCTTCAACAGCGCCGGCGCCAACAGCACCTTAGCCAGCGGTCTACCCTTGGGCACCGGCGGCGCCTCCTGGGCCGGCGGCCTCGCCGGGGGCGTTGATGTCGCATGTGGCTTCGGCGGCAATGGCGGCTTCGGCGGCGGCGGCGCGGGCGCGGGCTGCCCTGGCGGCGGCGGCGGCGGCGGCTATTCCGGCGGCCAGGGCGGCTGGATCGCCGGCGGCGGCGGGTCGTTCAACGCCGACGTCCTCACCGGCTGGTCCCAGGCCGGCGCCGGCACCGGCAACGGCAGCATCACCATCACCCTGATGCAGCAGGTCACCACCCCCGAACCCGCCTCCGCCGCCCTCGCCGTCCTCGGCCTGTTCGCCCTGGCGGCGGTGCGCCGCCGGCGCTGAGCGGTCCCGCCGCCCGGGCTCGCGGCAACCCCGCCTCGCGCAACAATGTTGAAAACGCATCGCGAGCGGTTACAGTCGCCCCCCGAAAATCCCGGGAGACGCTCGATGAAGCGCCTGCTGCTCGCCCTCGCCGTCGCATGCCTGGCCGCACCGAGGGCCGAGGCGCTCACCATCAGCCCCGCGGACCTCTCGGTGCAGGCGCCGATCAACACCGCCACCGCCTTCCACTACCGGCTGACCGCCAGCCCCGGCAGCTTCATCAACGGCAGCAGCCTCACCGCGCCCGACGCGCGCTGGGGCTTCGCCTTCGGCGACTGCGAGCCGGGCTTCACCGCCTGCGACTTCACCAACACCTTCAACGCCCCGATCGCGGTCGGCGAAACCTCGACCGCGTTCAACCTGTTCTCCGAATGCCCGATCGGCGGCGGCGCCTGCACCACCCAGGAGTTCCGCTTCGACGCCGAGACGATCAGCGTGATGCAGCGCGACGCGATCACGCTGGATTTCGGCGATGTGCTGGTCGGCACGACCGCCTTCCTCGACATGCCGATCGCCGTCGATGCCGGCTTCTTCCTCGCCAACCTGCAGATCAGCGGCGGCGCGGCGTTCGGCTTCGATTTCGGCGACTGCTCCGGCACCGGCCCCTATGCCTGCACCGCGCAGGCGTCCTTCGCCCCCACCGACCCGGGCCTGGTCACCACATCTTACCTCCTGGCCGCCTGCCCGGTTGCCGGTGGCGGAGGCTGCGTGCTGGCCGAGTACCCCGTCATCGCCAACGCGGTCACCGAGCTCGCCGCCGTGCCCGCGCCCGCTTCCCTGGCCCTGCTCGCCCCCGCCCTGCTGGGGCTCGCCGGCGCAAGGCGGCGCGCACGCCTACTCAGCCCAGCTTGACCGCCCCTGGATGCCCCACTTCCCGTCCTGCAGCGTCACGATATACAGCGACCGATACGTCCCGATCGCTGAATCGTCCGCCCGGTAGCGGGTGAACTGCACGCGGAAATGTACCTTGGCCGGCCCGGAATCGATCACCTCCACCAGGTCGAACGCCGTGCGCGCCCACCCCGCCGACTCGCCCTTGTTCGCATCGCGCTGCTGCCACACCAGGTTGGCGGCGTAGTCCTCCGGCGTCTGCCACACCCGCACCTTGCCGGAGGCGAAGCGCACATGGGGGAAGTTGAACCACCGGTTCTGGATGGCCACCACGTCCTCGGCGTTGAACGCCGCCAGGAACCCGTCCATCGCGGCCCGTGCCTCGGCGACCGCTGCATCATCCATCGTTCTTCTCCTTTGTTCCCGTGCCGGGGATCGTCTCCGCCGGAAGCCCCCACAGCACCGCCACCCGCTCGGCCAGCTTCGCGCCGACGATCAGTCCCACCACCACGGCCACGATCGCCGCGATGTTCGGCGACCAGCCGTATTGCTCGCCGATCGACCCCAGCGGGACCACCAGCGCCAGCGCCACCGCCAGGCGCAGCGCCAGCCGCAGCAGCACCCGCGCCATGCCGGGGTTGCGGCGCGCCCATTCCTTCACCGCCCACCGCCTTTCAACGTCGATCCTCCAGCGCGGCCGCCGGCGCCTGCTCCAGGCACCAGCGCGCCACCTGCTCATGCGTGCCGAACCAGCATCCGCCGCGCGCCTTGATGTGCCGCAGCAGCCGCTCCAGCACCGGCATGCGGCTGCGGTGGCCGATCACGTGCGGGTGCATGGTCAGCAGGAACAGCCCGCCCTCCGCCCACGCGCCCTCGAACTCGGCGATGAAGATCTCCTCCACGGCGGAGGGCGGCGTGTAGGGCCGCAGCGCGCTCATGCGGTGCATGTTGAAATACACCGCGTCGTCGCGGATCCACTCCGGCGGCAGTTCCACCACCCCGGTCGGCTCGCCGTCGTTCAGCAGCTCGTAGGGCTCGTCGTCGGCCATCAGCGAGCTGTCGTACAGCAGCCCCATCTCCTTGATGATCACCAGCGTGTGCGGCGAGAAATCCCAGCTCGCCGTGCGCATGCCGACACACGGCCGCCCGGCCAGCCCGTCCAGCACCTCGGCGGCGCGCAGCGAAAGATCGCGCTCCGCCTCGAACGGCAGCTCGCTGTTCAGCTCCTGGATCCAGGAATGGATGCCGATCTCGTGCCCGTCGCGCGCCACGCCGCGCACCTCCTCGGGGTGCAGCAGCGCCGAGACGGCGGGGTAGAAGAACGTCGCCGGCACCGCCTCCTTCTGCAGCAGGTCGCGGATGCGCGGCATGGCGCGGCGGCTGCCGTATTCGCCCTGGCTCAGCCGGCCGGGGCTTTCGTCGGAATCGCGCAGCGGGATCGTCTCGTGGTCGGCATCGAAGCTGATCGCCACCGCGCAGCGCGCGCCGCCCGGCCACGCCCTGGGCCGCAGGCTGCGCCCGGCGCGCACCCGCTCGACGATCGGGCGCCACACCTGCTCCGGCCACTGCCACGGCTCGCCGTGCGGGTTGTCCTGATAGTCGCTCATGCCCAACACCGCATCGTGGCGTCTTTCCTCTGTGCGCGCGCGCCCTATGCTGCCTGCCGCACGCCGACCCGGCAACCGCCCACCAGGAGCCCGCATGTCCGACCCCGCCCAGATGCCTGCCGAGGACCTGCTGGCCGCCTATGCCCGCCTCGCGCTCTCCCCGGTCGAGGCGCTCCAGGCCGTCACCGAGCGCGTCGCCCGCCTCAACCCCAGCATCAACGCCTTCGCCGTGATGAACCCCGACGCGCTGGCCCAGGCGCACCAGAGCCAGGCCCGCTGGCGCGCCGGCCGCCCGATCGGCCCGCTCGATGGCGTGCCGGTGACGATCAAGGACCTGATCGACCTCCAGGGCCTGCCCACCCGCCGCGGCTCCCGCCTGACCGATACCGCGCCGGCGGCCGAGGACGCGCCGATCGCCATGGCGCTGAAATCCGCCGGCGCGGTGATCATCGGCAAGACCACCACCACCGAGTTCGGCTGGAAAACCCCTGGCGACTGCCCGCTGCACGGCATCACCCGCAATCCGTGGAATTTCCACCACACCCCGGGCGGGTCCAGCTCCGGCGCCGGTGCGGCGGCGGCCGCCGGGTTCGGCGCGCTGCATGTCGGCACCGATGCCGGCGGCTCCATCCGCCTGCCCGCCGCCTGGTGCGGCATCGTCGGCCTCAAGCCCAGCTTCGGCCGCATCCCGCAATGGCCGCTCGGCGCCTTCGCCCCGGTCGCCGTCGC
>CAMDGX010000141.1 GCA_945897825.1 Asaia bogorensis
CCGTGCTCCCCCCGCGCCCCCGCCTGATCGATCTCGGCGCCGGCACCGGCAGCCTGTTCCGCTGGCTCGCCCCCCGGCTGAACCGCCCGCAGGACTGGACCCTGGCCGACGCCGACCCCACCCTCCTCCAGCGCGCCTTCGCCGACATCGCCGCCTGGGCCACCGCCCGCGGCATGCCCACCACCTCGGCCGCCACCCGCCTCACGATCCACACCCCCCGCGGCGCCTGGCGCATCGAGGCCGAGATCATCGACCTCGCCGCCCCCCTGTCCACCCTCGGCCTCAACCGCCACGACGCCGTCGTCTGCTCCGCCCTGCTCGACCTCGTCTCCGCCGACTGGATGGCAGCTCTCGCCGCCACGCTGAGAAAGCCCCTCCTCGCCTGCCTCTCCGTCGACGGCCGCGACGCCCTGCGCCCCGCCCACCCACTCGACCGCACCGTCTTCGCCGCCTTCCGCCGCGACCAGCAGCGCCACAAAGGCCTCGGCCTCGCCCTCGGCCCGAAATCCCCCGCCGCGCTGCGCGCCGCCTTCACCGCGCGCGGCTTCTCCGTCCGCGAAGCCGACACCCCCTGGCGCCTCCCCCCCGAAGCCGCCGACCTGCTCGACAGCCTCGTCGCCTCCCACGCCGCCGTCGCCGCCCGCCACCTCCCGGCGCGCCGCACCGCCATCCGCGCCTGGGCCGCCCACCGCGCCCGCCAGGTCGACCGCCTGCGCCTTGCCATGCGCGTCGGCCACCGCGACAGTCTCGCCCTGCCACCCGGCACCCCATGGCCCGAGGAAACCTGACATGCCCCTTCTCGGATGCATCGCCGACGACTTCACCGGCGCCACCGACCTCGCCTCCATGCTGGTCCGCAACGGCATGCGCGCCGTCCAGCTCATCGGCGTCCCGTCCCCAGGCGACCCAATCCCGGACGCCGACGCCATCATCGTCGCCCTCAAATCCCGCACCGCCCCGCCCCGCCAGGCCATCGCCGAAAGCCTCGCCGCCCTGGCCTGGCTGCAAAGCGCCGGCTGCCAGCAATTCTTCTTCAAATACTGCTCCACCTTCGACAGCACCGAGGACGGCAACATCGGCCCCGTCGCCGACGCCCTGGTCGACGCCCTCGGCTGCGGCTTCGCGCTCGCCTGCCCCGCCTTCCCCGTGAACGGCCGCAGCGTCTACATGGGCCACCTCTTCGTCGGCCAGGTCCTGCTCAACGAAAGCGGCATGGAAAACCACCCGCTCACCCCGATGAAGGACGCCAACCTCGTCCGCGTCCTCGGCCGCCAGACCGAGGGCACCGTGGGCCTCGTCCCCTACGCCACCGTCGACCAGGGCCCCGCCGCCATCCGCCGCGCCATGACCGGACTCAAGGAACAGGGCCGCCGCTACGCCATCGTCGATGCCGTCAGCGACGCCCACCTGCGCGCCATCGGCGAGGCCGCCGAATCCCACGCCCTCATCACCGGCGGCTCCGGCATCGCCATCGGCCTGCCCGAAAACTTCCGCCGCGCCGGTAAGCTCCCCGCCCTGTCCGACCCCGCCGCCCTGCCCGACATCGCCGGCCACACCGCCATCCTCGCCGGCTCCTGCTCCCGCGCCACCCTGTTCCAGGTCGGCCGCGCCCGCGAGAAAATCCCCACCCTCCAACTCGACGCGCTCGCCACCCCCAACGCCGCCGCCCTCGCCGAACAAGCCCTCGCCTGGGCCGACGGCAAGCTCGGCCAGATCCCCATCCTCATCGCCGCCTCCGCCCCCCCCGAACAGGTCGAGGCGCTCCAGAAGAAACTCGGCCGCGACGCCGCCGGCACCCTGATCGAAACCGCACTCGCCACCATCGCCGAAGCCCTCGTCGCCCGCGGCGTCCGCCAACTCGTCGTCGCCGGCGGCGAAACCTCCGGCGCTGTGGTCACCAAACTCGGCGTCCGCTCGCTGCGCATCGGCCCCGAAATCGACCCCGGCGTGCCATGGACCCTCGCCGAAGGCACCGGCCCCGCGCTGCGCCTCGCACTCAAAAGCGGCAATTTCGGCGCGCCGGACTTCTTCCTCAAATCCTTCGCTGCGACGGGCGCAGCCTAGGAAGCAAGAGTCTTCTTTTTCTGAAGAAAAAGAAGCAAAAAGACTTTATCCATTTGCACCCGGCCTATCCGTCCACACGGTGCAAATGGGAAAAAGTTTTTTGGTTCTTTTTTTCAAAAAAGAACCTCTTCCTTGGAGCGACCAATGACCGAACAGGCTCTCCGCGAGCAACTAGCCGCCCTCGCCGCCTCCCTCTTCGCGCGCGGCTTCTCCGTCGGCAGTGCGGGCAACATCAGCGCGAAGCTGCCCGACGGCTACCTGATGACCCCCACCAACTCCTCCCTCGGCAGCCTCGACCCTGCCCGCCTCTCCAAGCTCGGCCCGGACTTCGCCCATCTCTCCGGCGACAAGCCCTCGAAGGAGGTGTTCATGCACCGCGCCTTCTACCAGGCCCGCCCCGATGCCGGCGCCGTCGTCCACCTCCACTCCACCATGGCCACCGCCGTCGCCTGCCTGCCCGACGCCGACCCCGCCAACCCGATCCCGCCGCTCACGCCCTACTTCGTCATGCGCGTCGGCCGCACCATGCCCGTCGTCCCCTACTACCGCCCCGGCGACGCCGCGATGGAACCGGCCATCCACGAAGCTGCCAAGGGCGCCCGCGCCGTCCTGCTGGCCAACCACGGCCCGGTCGTCAGCGGCGCCACCCTGCGCGACGCGGTCCACGCCGCGGAGGAACTGGAGGAAGCCGCCAAGCTGTTCCTCCTGCTGCGCGGCGGCCCGATGCGCCTGCTCACCCCGCCCCAGGTCGACGACCTGCTCGCGACCTTCGGCTGACACGAAAAGGGGCGCCACCTTCCCAGGCAACGCCCCTTGGACCGCCGGACGCAGTCGGCGATCAGGCCGCCGGCGAGGCCGCCGCCTTCTTCGAAGCCGCCTTCTTCGGCGCGGCCTTTGCCGCCGCCTTCTTCGGCGCCGCAGCCTTGGCCGGCGCGGTCGCCTTCGGAGCCGCGGCCTTCTTCGGCGCACCGTTCGTCTTCGCCGCGGCCTTGGCCGGCGCGGCTGCCTTCGCGGGCGCCGCGGCCTTGGCAGCAGCCTTCGGAGCATCAACCTTCGGGGCCGCAGACTTCGCCGCCTTGGGCGCGGCCGCCTTCGGAGCAGCTGCTTTGGCAGCCGGGGCCTTCTTCGGTGCCGCGGCCTTGGCGGCAGCCGGCTTGGCAGCCGCAGCCTTGGGAGCAGCAGCCTTGGGAGCCGCCTTCTTCGCTGCCGCTTTCGGCGCCGCCTTGGGAGCCGCCTTCGCGGCAGCCGGCTTGGCGGCAACCGTCTTCGCAGCCGCCGCCTTCGGCGCCGCGGCCTTCTTCGTGGCACCGGCCTTCATCGCCAGCGCCTGGGCACGCGTGGTGTCGTCGGTCATCTGATGGCACTCCTTGTCTGCCAGTTTGCTTGGGCAAGGCCAGTCATGCGGAGCAGGCGGGTCGGCACGCGGCCAATACCCGCCTTGCGCCAGGCGGTAGCGGAGAACGACAGCAGAACGGTCGTATCGGCGTTCGGCCGACCGTCGGCGGAGTGCCCCGGGCGAGTAACGGCCCCGGGGGTCGCGCGACCGTGCCGGTGAACGTTGCGCGGGCGCGCGGGGTTGCAACTCCCATCGACAAGACAGCGGTCCATCGACCGTACCTTCCCTGTTGCATCCATGAGCGCGACCACCACGCCAGGGCGCGAATCGAATGTCACGAATGCCGGAATCCGCTATCCGCCTTCGCGCGCGGCCATGTCAACAAAAAGCAATCGTTACTTGCCGGCGCCAACAAGAAAAAGGCGCCGCGACCTCCCGGTCGCAGCGCCCTGATCAGCCCGCCCGGAATGTCAGGCGCGTTGCGAAAGCGGCACGAAAGGCTGGTCGTCCGGCCCCACGTAGTTGGCCGTCGGGCGAATGATCTTGTTGTCCACTCGCTGTTCCATGACATGGGCACTCCAGCCCGACGTCCGCGCGATGACGAACAGCGGCGTGAACATCGCCGTCGGAACGCCCATCATGTGGTACGAGACGGCGCTGAACCAGTCGAGGTTCGCGAACATCTTCTTCGCATCCATCATCACCGATTCGATCCTGTCGGCGATGTCGAACATCTTCATCGATCCCGCCTCGGCCGAAAGCCGCCGCGACACCTCCTTGATGATCTTGTTGCGCGGATCGGCGATCGTATAGACCGGGTGACCGAACCCGATGATCACCTCCTTCTTCTCCATCCGCGCCTTGATGTCGGCCTCCGCCTCGTCCGGCGTGCCGTAGCGCTTCTGGATCTCGAAGGCGACCTCGTTGGCCCCGCCATGCTTCGGCCCGCGCAGCGCCCCGATCCCCCCGGTGATCGCCGAATACATGTCCGACCCCGTCCCCGCCACCACGCGGCAGGCGAAGGTCGAGGCATTGAACTCATGCTCGGCATAGAGGTTCAGCGAGGTGTGCATCGCCCGCACCCAGCTCTCGCGCGCCGGCTTGCCGTGCAGCAGGTGCAGGAAATGGGCGGCGATCGTGTCGTCGTCCGTCTCCACCTCGATCCGCCGCCCGTTCTGGCTGTAGTGATGCCAATACAGCAGCATCGACCCCAACGAAGCCATCAGCCTGTCCGCGATGTCCCGCGCGCCCGGCGGATTGTGGTCGTCCTTCTCCGGCAGCACGCAGCCCAGCGCCGAGACGCCGGTGCGCATCACATCCATCGGATGCGCCGCGGCCGGAATCGCCTCCAGCACCGTGCGCACCGAAGCCGGCAGCCCGCGCAGCGCCTTCAGCTTGTCCTTGTAGGCCGCCAGCTCCGCCACGTTCGGCAGCGCCCCATGCACCAGCAGATGCGCCAGTTCCTCGAACTCGCAGGTCTCCGCGATATCCAGGATGTCGTAGCCGCGATAGTTCAGGTCGTTCCCGCTGCGCCCGACCGTGCACAGCGCCGTGTTCCCGGCCGGCACGCCCGAAAGGGCCACCGACTTCTTCGGCTTGAAGTTGCTCTCGCTCATCGCGCCATGCTCCTCAAAAGATTCCAGGCTTGCTCTCGACAAGCTGCCCGGCCGGCAACGCCACGTTCAGCTGGTGCAGTTCGCCCGCCGGCAGGCTCGCCAGGTTCTGCGCCGCCTCGATGAACCGGTTCGCCTCCCGCGTCGTGATGATCCCCTCCGTCAGGATGCGGAACTTGCGGATGTAGTCGGCCCGCGCGAACGGCTTGGCCCCCAGCGGATGCGCGTTGGCCACCGCCATCTCGTCCACCAGCTTGGTGCCGTCCTTCATGAACACTTCCAAGCGCCCGCCAAACGCCAGCTCGTTCGGATCGGTCGCATGGTACCGCTTCGTCCACGCCGGATCCTCGGTCGTGCTGATCTTCTGCCACAGCGCCACCGTGTCCTTCCGCTGCGCCCGCTTGGGCGTATAGCTGTCCACGTGGTGCCAGGTTCCATCCTGCAGTGCCACGGCCAGGATATACATGATCGAATGGTCCAGCGTCTCGCGGCTGGCCTTCGGGTCCATCTTCTGCGGATCGTTCGCCCCGGTCCCGATCACGTAGTGCGTGTGATGCGAGGTGTGCAGCACAATCTTCTCCACCCCATCCCAGTCCGAGATCTTCTCCCGCATCCGGAACGCCAGGTCGATCAGCGCCTGGCTCTGATACTCGGCCGAATGCTCCTTGGTGTAGCTGTCCATGATCGACCGCTTCGCTTCCCCGATCTCCGGCAGCGGCACGTGATACACATGCTCCGGCAGCCCCTTGTCGCGCGCCGTCCGCCCCGACAGCATCCACGCCATCACGCTGTCCTCGCCCTCGTAGATCGGCGAAGGCGCCCCCTCCCCGCGCATCACGCGATCGACCGCCTCCACCGCCAGCTTCCCCGCATGCGCCGGCGCATACGCCTTCCACGAGCTGATCTCGCCCTTGCGCGACTGGCGCGTGGAAAAGCTCACATGCACCGCCTGCTGCACCGCCTGGTACACCACGTCCTGCTTCAGCCCGAGCAGCGTGCCGATCCCCGCAGCCGACGCCGGGCACAGATGCGCGATATGGTCGATCTTATGCTCGTGCAGGCAGATCGCGCGGACCAGGTCGATATGGATCTCATACCCCGTCGCCAGCCCCCGGATCAGGTCCTTGCCCGACCGCCCCATGTGCTGCGCCACCGCCAGCACCGGCGGAATGTTGTCCCCGGGATGCGAGTAGTCCGCCGCCAGGAACGTGTCGTGCATGTCCAGCTCGCGCACCGCCGTCCCGTTCGCCCACGCCGCCCACTCGGGCGAGAACCGCCGCGCCGTCGGAACCCCGAACACCGTCGCCCCGTCCCGCTCGCTCGCCTTCGGATGCGGATGCCCCAGCGCCATCCCCCGCGCCGACACCACCGGCCGCCGGTTCACCGCCGCGATCGCGACGGACGCATTGTCGATGATCCGGTTGACGATCATCTCCGCCGTGTCCTTCGGCACCGCCACCTTGTCGGTCGCCACGCCGGCGATCTTCCACGCCAGCTGCTCCTCGCGCGCCAGCCGGGCCTTGGACGGATAGACCTTCACGTCATGCAGCTTCATAGGGGCATCTCCTCAGGTGGCCGACGACGCTCCGGCCGGGATTGGCGCGCGGCGGCGCGCGGGTTAGCGTCGGATACGAACCATCCGCGCCTTCCTAGGATCGCGCGCGCGCCCCGGCAAGCCTGACCACGTTCCCCGAGACAGGATCCCCCCCATGACCACCCCCTTCGACCGCGTCCTCCTCGGCGACATCGTCACCTCCGGCGAGGTCATCCGGAACGGCTACGTCGCCATCCGCGGCGAAACCATCGCCGCCATCGGCCAGGGCGCCCCCCCGCCCGCCGCCGAAACCACCGACCACACCGGCAAATTCATCTTCCCCGGCCTGGTCGACGGCCACATGCACACCTCGTCGGCCCTCGGCTGGCCCGGCATCGAAGGCGCCACCCGCAGTGCGGCGGCCGGCGGCGTCACCACCTGCGTCGACATGCCCTACGATTCGCCCCAGGCCACCACCTCGGCCGAAGTCCTGCGCGACAAGATCGGCTGGGTGAACCGCACCGCCCATGTCGACATGGCCCTCTACGGCACCATCAAGAAAACCGGCGGGCTGGACGCCATCGCCGAACTCGCCCAGGGCGGCATCTCCGCCTTCAAGCTCTCCACCTACGAATACGACGCCGTCCGCTTCCCCCGCATCGACCACCCCACCATGGTCGCCGCATTCGCCGAGATCGCGAAAACCGGCCTGCCCGTCTCGATCCACAACGAAGACCAGGAACTGGTCGAGAAACTCACCGAGCAGGCCCGCGCCGCCGGCAACACCTCCCCCATCTGGCACTGCCGCACCCGCCCGCCGCTCGCCGAAACCATGGCCGACCTGGAGATCTTCGAGATCGGCCTGCAAACCGGCGCCCACGTCCACATCGCCCACTCCTCGGTCGCCCGCGGCTTCACCATCGCCGAGGATTTCCGCGCCCAAGGCGGAAAAGCCACCGGCGAAGCCTGCATCCAATACCTCTGCATGACCGAGGACGACATCATCCGCCTCGGCGGCCTCGGCAAGTGCAACCCCCCCTTCCGCACCGCCGCCGAGGTCGAGCGCATGTGGCAGGCCCTCGTGGAAGACAAGATCGCCTACGTCTCCACCGACCACGCCCCCTGGCCGCTCGACCGCAAGACCCACGCCGACATCTTCCAGTGTGGCGCCGGCCTCACCGGCATGCAGAGCTTCGCGCCCCTGATGTTCACCCTGCTCAGCGAGCGCGGCCTCTCCCCCACCCTCATGGCCACCTACTGCGCCGAACGCACCGCCAAGCTGCACGGCCTCTGGCCCAAGAAGGGCGCCATCAAGCTCGGCTTCGACGCCGACCTGATGGTCATGGAACAGGCCACCTACAATTTCGACCAGGCCATCATCGTCGACCGGCCGGAAACCCGCTGGTCCCCCTACCACGGCCGCCCCATGCGCGGCCGCGTCATCGAAACCGTCCTGCGCGGCCAAACCATCTGGAACGGCACCGCCGTCACCGGCCAACCCGGCGCCGGCCAGTTCGTGAAGCGCCAGTCCACCTGAGTTCCGCGGCGCGAGAAGCAAGCAAGCGAACAAGAAAAAGATTCAACACGGAGACACAGAGGCACGGAGAAGCAAGGCAAGGGAGAAGCAAGGCAAGGGAGAAGCAGGAAAAAATATCTGTCCGAGCATCGAGCCACCCATCGGGTCGCCCTGCGCCTGCCCACCGATACCACCGGATCATATACAATTTTTGTTCCTTCTTCCTTTCTCCTCCCTTGCCTTGCTTCTCCGTGCCTCTGTGTCTCCGTGTTGAATCTTCTTCTTGTTTCCTTACTTTCTTGCTTTCTTACTTGCTTGCTTGCTTTCCCACTTCCTTCCCTCCTACCCACGGCCCACCCATGGCCACACTCCGCATCGCCTTCCTCGGCGACTCCATGACCAACGGCACCGGCGACCCCGCCATGCTCGGCTGGGTCGGCCGCATCTGCGCCAACGCGCGCGCCCGCGGCCATGACGTCACCGCCTACAACCTCGGCATCCGACGGGAAACCAGCGCCGACATCCACGCCCGCTGGCGCGCCGAAATCGCCCCCCGCCTCCCCCCCGAACACCCCCGCGCGCTGGTCTTCTGCTTCGGCGTCAACGACTGCGTCGCGGAGAACGGCGCCCCCCGCGTCCACCCGGACGCCACCCTCCACCACGCCCACGCCATGCTCGCCGCCGCCCAATCCATCGCCCCCACCCTCTTCATCGGCCCCCCACCCATCGACGACGCCGGAACCAACGCCCGCGCCGCCGCCCTCGACCAGCGCCTTGCCGCCCTGTGTGCCACGCTGCACATCCCCCACCTCCCCACCCTCGCCGCCCTGCTCGAAGATCCCCACTGGATCGCCGAAGCCCGCGCCGGCGACGGCGCCCACCCCGGCGCGAACGGCTACGCCGCCATGGCCGCCCTCATCGACGCCTGGCCCCCCTGGCGCGCCTGGCTCCCCTAGTCCCACCATCACGCCGAAGAAAATTTTCGTACGGGCCCAATTTTTCCTTTCCTCCGACCGTCAGGCATGTATACTAACATGCATGACAACAGCACCCCCCACCCCCAGGCGCCGCCAGCCGGCCCCGCGAGCGCACCGCGTCGCCGCATGGGTGGAATCCGTCCTGTTCGTCCTGCTCATCCACCGCCGCATCCGCGCGATGCTCGCCCAGCTTGAAGCCCTGTTCGCCGCCTGGCAGGCCGGCACCCTCCCCCCGCCGCCCGCCCCGCGCCCGCATCAGGCGACCGCCGCGGCCGCGCCCCGCGCCAGAACCACCCACCAGCCGCGCGCCGCGTCCGCCGCCGCACGCCCGAACTACGTCCGCCATCCCCCGATGTCATCCCCCGACGCCATTCCCGCGTCCGCCGCCGCGCCCGCGCGCCGTCATTCCGTCCGCAAGCGCGCCCCGATTCGCGCCCTCTGCGCCCCCGCGCGCCGCTTCCGCACCCCGAAACTGCCCCCATCTCTCAAAAACGCCCGCCCGGCCCTCGCGCCAACCCACGCCCTTTTCATTACGCTATCATAACATTTAGCCAACCCCTTGGCCCCGCCACCCCACGCGGGCAAACTCCGCCGAGAACGGCAGGAGCCCCCATGTCCCGAATCCTCCGCGTCGCCGGCGCCCAGATGGCCGGCACCCAGAAAGCCGACTCCCGCCGCCACACGCTCGACCGCCTGATCGCCCTGCTCGAACAGGCCGCCGCCGACCGTGCCCAATTGGTCGTCTTCCCCGAACTCGCCTTCACGACGTTCTTCCCGCGCTGGCTCTTCCCCACCACCCGGGAGCTCGACACGTATTTCGAGCGCGCCATGCCCAACCCCAACACCCAGCCCCTGTTCGACCGCGCCCGGGAACTGAACATCGGCTTCAACATCGGCTACGCCGAACTCACCGAAACCGGCCAGCGCTTCAACACCAGCATCATCGTCAACCCCGACGGCTCCCTCCTCGGCAAGTACCGAAAAATCCACC
>CAMDGX010000142.1 GCA_945897825.1 Asaia bogorensis
CCTTCACCACTTTCTTCCCGCGCTGGCTCTACGAGAACTCGCAGGAACTCGACGCCAACTTCGAGCGCACCATGCCCAACCCAAACGTGCAGCCGCTGTTCGACCGCGCCCGCGAGCTCGGCGTCGGCTTCAACATCGGCTATGCGGAGCTGACCGAGAACGGCAAGCGCTTCAACACCGCCATCCTGGTCAACCCAGACGGCACGCTGCTGGGCAAATACCGCAAGGTCCACCTCCCCGGCTCGGTCGAACCCCGCGAAGGCGCCCGCTTCCAGCAGCTCGAAAAGCGCTACTTCGAATACGGCGACCTCGGCTTCCCCACCTTCCGCGCCCCGGCGTTCGCGAACGGCGTCCTCGGCATGCTCATCTGCAACGACCGCCGCTGGCCCGAAGCCTGGCGCGTCCTGGCCCTGCGCGGCGCCGAACTCGTCGTCATCGGCTACAACTCCGCCGCCTACGACCCCAACGGTGGCGACTCTGAATCCCAGGAACAGCGCACCGAACACTCCCAGCTCGCCGCCCGGTCCAACGCCTACATGAACGCCACCTGGGCCATCACGGTCGCCAAGGCCGGCGACGAGGACGGCAGCGGCCTCATCGGCGGCTCCTGCATCGTCGACCCCAACGGCCGGATCGTGGCCGAAGCGAAAACCCTCGGCGACGAACTCATCGCCGCCGACATCGACCTCGACGCCTGCCGCCAGGGCAAGGAAAAGATGTTCAACTTCGCCCAGCACCGCCGCCCGCAATGGTACGGCCCCATCACCCAGCAAACCGGCGCGGAGCCCCCCAAATGAGCAGCCGAACCCTCACCGTCGCCGCCGCCCAGCTCGGCCCGATCCAGCTCGCCGAAGGCCGCGACGTCGCCGTGGCCCGCATGGTCCGCCTGATGGAACGCGCCCACGCCCGCGGCGTCGAACTCGTCGTCTTCCCCGAACTGGCGCTCACCACCTTCTTCCCGCGCCACTACCACGAGAACAAAGCCGAGGCCGACCGCTGGTTCGAAACCTCGATGCCCAGCAACGAAACCGCCCCCCTCTTCGCCGCCGCCAAGAAATTCGGCATCGGCTTCCACCTCGGCTACGCCGAGCGCACCCCGGAAGGCCGCCACTTCAACACCGCCATCCTGGTCAACCCGGACGGCGAGATCCTGCTGAAGTATCGGAAAGTCCACCTCCCCGGCCACGCCGAGCACGACCCCAAGCGGGCCGTCCAACACCTGGAAAAGCGCTACTTCGAAGTCGGCGACCTCGGCTTCCCCGTCATCCGCGCCCCCATGGGCAGCCTCGACGGCATCAACATGGGCATGATGATCTGCAACGACCGCCGCTGGCCCGAAGCCTGGCGCGTCCTCGGCCTGCAGAAGGTCGAGCTGGTCATGTGCGGCTACAACACCCCGAGCCTCAACATGGCCGCCTCAGGCTTCGAGGCCCACCATTTGCGCGTCTTCCACTCCCACCTGTCCGTGCAATCCGGCGCCTACCAGAACGCCACCTTCGCCGTCGCCACCGCCAAGGCCGGCACCGAGGATGGCTGCGAGCTGTTCGGCCACTCCATCATCGTGAACCCCCAGGGCGAGATCGTCGCCATGGCCACGTCCTGGGATGACGAACTGATCACCGCCGACCTCGACCTGCGCCAGACCGAACTCGGCCGCAGCACCATCTTCGCCTTCGACAAGCACCGCCGCCCCGAAGTCTACAGCCGCATCGTCGAACAGGTCGGCGCGGTCGACCCGCCCACCTGGCGCAAGCCCTGACCCGCTTCAGCATGTCTTAAGCCGCCCGTCGCCATCCTGCCGCCGCGCCGATCTTCCGGCGCCACGACTGCAGGAATGGAATACGTCCGGATGCTCAAGCTCGCCCTCGCCGCCGCCTTCGCCGCCACCCTCGCCGCCCCCGCCATGGCCCAGGTGACCGACCCCGACATGTCCTGCGCCAGCTACATCAAGCAGATGGACGCCGCCGGCCCCACCCCGAAATCCGGCGACGCCGCGATGGACAAGATGGCCGCCGACATGGAGAAGAAGGTCCGCGCCACCTGTGCCGCGACGCCGAACATGAAGGCGATGGAAGCCGTCATGAAGGCGATGGCCGGCTGATCCCGAAGGCCGGGCCGCAAGGCCCGGCCGCTACGCCAGCCTCTGCCGCACCAGCGTCACGAAATACCGCACCCCGTGCATCAGCGCGTCGTCGTTGAAATCGTAGTGCGGCGAGTGGCACACGGCGGTGTCGCCATTGCCGATGAAGGCGAAGTTGCCCGGCGCATGCGCAAGCGCCCAGGCGAAATCCTCCGCCCCGCCCACCCGCGCCGCCGCGCCGTCCACCGCCGCCGCGCCGAACACCGCCCGCGCCGCCGCAAGCGCATGCCCCGTCGCGGCGGCATCGTTGATCAGCGGCGTGAACACCCGCGTGTACTCCATCTCCACCTCGCAGCCATGCGCCCGCCCGACCGCCACGGCCACGCGCCGCATCGCCGCCTCGATCCGCTCGCTCACCGCAGGCGAGAAGTTCCGGCAATCGCCGTCCACTTCCGCATAGCCCGCGATCGCATTGCGCGTCCCGTCGCTGCGCAGCTCGGTCACCGACACCACCGCCAGTTCCGACGGATCGATGCTGCGCGACACCACCGTCTGCAACTCCATCACGATCGCGCACGCCGCCACCAGCGCATCGCGGCACTCGTGCGGCCGCGACGCATGCCCGCCCGCCCCGCGCACGCGGATCAGGAAATTGTCCTCGGCGGCCATGAACGGCCCGACGCGAGTCGCGAACCGCCCGACCGGCAGGCCCGGCGCGTTGTGCAGCCCGTAGATCTCGTCGAACGGAAACCGCTCCGCCAGCCCGTCGGCCAGCATCGCCCGCATCCCCTGCCCCCACTCCTCGGCGGGCTGGAACACGAAGCGCACCGTCCCCTCGAACCCGCCTTCCTCGGCGAGAAGCTTGGCGGCCCCCAGCAGCATGGTCGTATGCCCGTCATGCCCGCAGGCATGCATCACCCCGGGCACCGTGGAGGCATGCTCAAGGTTGGTCTGCTCGGCAATCCGCAGCGCATCCATGTCCGCCCGCAGCGCGACCGACCGACCCGCCCCGCGCGACAGGGTGGCAACCACCCCGGTGCCGCCGACGCCCTCGACGACATCCTCGATGCCGAACGACCGCAGCTTGTCCGCCACGAACCGCGCCGTCGCATGCTCCTCGAAGCCGAACTCGGGGTGGCGGTGCAGATGCCGCCGCCACGCCCGCAGCAGGGCCTCCATGGCGCTACTTCCGCACCGCCGCGACCTTGGGCAGGTCTTCCTCGAGGATCGAGATGGTCAGCGTGAAGCTCACCTCCCCGTCCTCGTCGTCGCGGTGCAACGTGCCGATGAACTCGTCCCCCACCGACACCTCCACGCTGCCGCCCTTGCGCTTGGGCACCTCGATGTGGATGCGGCTGTTGCCCAGGGTCGCGCGCAGATAGGCCTGCACGCGGGCAATATCGGTTTCCTTCACGGCGGCCTCCTCAGGTCAGGCGCCCGGTGTACTGCCCCGCGCCCGCCCTGTCATCACGCCGGATGGGCATCCGCCCCCTGCGGATACGAGGTATTGACCACCTCGCCCAGCGGCACCGGCCATTCCACCAGCGCCGGCCCGGTCTTGCACACCAGCACCGTGGAGCATTCGAACCCGCCCGCGTTCTCGAAATCCACCGCCGGGTCCAGCAGCACCGAGGGCACCACATGGAGGAACCGGCTCATGTCCGTCTTCACGACCTCGAACCCGGTGTAGCGGTTGAAGATCCCGGCCCAGGCCGCATCGGAGAAGCGCAGGAAGTCCCACGGCATGTCGTGCATGCCGATCGTCTGGTGCGTATGCACCAGCACCACGCCGCCTGGCCGCATCACCCGGTTCAGCTCGACCGCGACCTTCCACGGCATCAGCAGGTGCTCGAACACCGAGATGCTCATGGCGAAGTCGAAGCTCTCCGCCGGCAGCAGCTTCGACAGCTCATGCGCGTCGCCGACGACGTCGACTCCGGGGTCGGCGACGATGTCCATCACGGTCACGTCGCAATCCGGGAACAGCTCGCTGCGCTGCACATGGCTGCGCGCCCGCCCGCCGATGTCGAGCATGCGCGGCCGCGCGCCGGTGGCCACGTGCGCCGCCACCGCGCGCTGGAACTCCGGCATCAGCGAGCGCTGGTCGCGCGACTGCGCCGCGGGCATCAGTGCCGCGAGCGGCCAGCTGGTGGGCACGCCGCCGAACGACAGCTCGACCACCGTGCCTTCCACCGGCCGGGCGCGATCGACCAGCGCCTCCACCGTGAACTCGACGCTGCCGTCCGGATGCAGGTGGAGCACCTCGAACTTCTGCTGCACAGGCGCCCCGTCGCACAGGATCCGGATCGTAAATCCGGCCCGCAGGGCGGCAGGCCCGAGCAGCGCGGCGCCCTGCACCGCGGCGATGCCGCGCAGCCGCAGGAACGAGTAGAACAGCGTGCAGGTTTGCAGCTCCACCCCGCGCACCGGCCCGTCGCCCGCCTGCGGCATCGCGGGCACCATCGTCTCGCGGATCGCGGGGCCGCCGCCCGCGCGGCGCAGCAGGCCGCGCAGCAACTGGCGGATCATCGGGCCACCGCGGCGTCGTTCTTGTCGGTCGGGTACATCGAGTCGATCACCTCGGTCAGCTTCACCGTCCAGTCCACCTCCGCCGGGCCGATCTTGCGCACCAGCACGTCGGATGACCGGAAGCCCAGCGTCTGCTCCGCATTGGCGGGCTGCTCCGGATGGATGCGCGGCACCATGTGCACGGGCATCGACATCTCGGCGGCCAGCACCTCGAAGCCGGTGCGCCGGTTGAACAGCGCATGCCAGGACATGTCGGAGAAGCGGAAGAAATCCCACGGCATGTCGTGCATGGGCTGGCTCTGGTGCGAATGGACATAGGCCAGGCCGCCGGGCCGCAGCACGCGGTTCATCTCCACGGCGACCTTCCAGGGCATCAGCAGGTGCTCGAACACCGCGACGCTCATGGCGAAGTCGAAGCTGTCGGGCGGAAAATACGTCGAGAGTGCGTGCGCGTCACCCACCACGTCGACTCCGGGATCGGCGACGATGTCGAACACGGTCACGTCGCAGTCCGGGTATTCCTCGCTCCGTTGGATGCCGCTGCGCGCGCGGCCGCCGACATCCAGCAGCGCCGGGCGACGCCCCTCGGCGGCGGCGAAGCCCCGCACCGCGGCCTTGAAGTCGGGCAGCTTGGAGCGCTTGTCGAGCGCGCGGGCATGCGGCAGCACGATTTCCATCGGGAAGCGCGACAGGCCGTCGCCGAACCACGTCAGCAGGAACACGCGCTCCATCGGCACGTCGCGCGGCACGAGGGCATCGACCTCGAACTCGATCGCGCCGCTTGGCTGCACCGAGAGGATTCGGCTGCGCTGCACCGGCTGTTCGCCCTCGACCTCGAGGGCCACGCGCATGCCGGCGCGCAGTTGCTCGGGCGTGTAGCGCTCAACCTCGGCGAGCATGGCGTAGGCGTGCAGGCGCATGTAGCCGAAGAAGACCTGGCATTCGGCGAGATCGAGCCCGGCGACCGGCCCGCCCTCGCGCGCGGATGGCACCGGGAGCGTTGGCGCAGGCGTCGCCGTGGGGAGGAAGCCCAGCCGGCGCGCGAGGCCGCGCTTCAGGCGGTCCAGGGTCAGGGGGGGCGTGGCGGTCACTGTTGCCGCCAGTGGGCTGTCGCGGCCAGGTGTTGATGTTCGTTCGCTGTCTCGCCCATCGCGACTGGCCATTCACGCTCGGTTAAGAGTGCAATCGTAGCATGACCACAGCGTTGGTGGGCAACCGCGCGGCAAAACGTCGTGGCCCCGGCATCCGTCTCCCAGCGGACCGCCAGCCGTCGCTGTCCGGTTCAGCCAGCCGTGCGGTCCTGCCGTGCGGCTGGCAACGCCCCGGATTGCACGATGCCGAGGGCCTGGGCCGAAGCTGCCTGGCAGGGCTCGATCACCGGCACGCCGAGCATCTCCTCCAGCGCCGCGCGATGGCCGGCCATGCCGGTGCAGCCGAGGATCACCGCGCCGGCGCCGCGCGCCACCAGCGCCTGGCCGGTCGCAGCCAGGGCGGCGCGGGCGGCATGGGGATCGAGCAGGGTTTCGATGGTGGTGTTCATGGCGATCTCGGCGGCCAGCCGCCCTTCCGCGCCTATCGCCCGCAGCGCCAGGGCATGCCGGCCGATCGAGGCATCGACCAGGGCGATCACCCCGAAGCGCTCGGCGCGCATCAGCGCGGCGGCCACGGCGCAGCGGAACACGCCCAGCACCGGACGGTCGGTGACTTCGCGCACCGCCTCGATCCCGGGGTCGGAGGCGCAGGCGACGACGAACACCGCGGCGTGCTCGGCCGCCACCGCCGCGCAGAGCGGGCCGACCGCGGCGTGCCAGTCGCGCCAGGAATAGATGCCGGGCGGGCCGCCGGCGACGGTCGCCACGTCGATCGCCGGGCCGCCGGGGCGGCGGAGACCGGCCACCGCCGCGTCGATGCCGGCGCTGCAGTCGGTGCTGGAATTGGGGTTCAGCAGGAGGATGCGTGCGCTGCCGATGCCTGTCATGTTAAACTCCGCTTCGCCATCGGGTCGCCACACCCTATATATTGCACCGCACCATAGAGGCGCCGCCGATGCATCAGGCATCAGGCTTAGCCCCTGGCCCCACCGGAGGGTAGACCTTGCCCGATACCGCAGCACCCGCGCGCTGGCATTCCGCCGAGACGGCCGCCGTTGCCACCGAGGCGGAGGCGCCGGCGGTGCCGATGCCCGACATGCCGACGGCGATGCTGCGCGGCCTGCGCGGGGACTGCCCGTGCTGCGGCACGCCGGGGCTGTTCAACGGCTGGCTGCGGGTATCCGATACCTGCCGCAGCTGCGATGCGCCGCTGGGCGAGGTGCGCGCCGACGATGCGCCGCCGTATTTCACCATCTTCGCGGTCGGCCACGTGATCGTGCCGGGCATGCTGTGGCTCGAGAGGGCGCAGGCGCCGGACCTGTGGATCCATGCCGCGATCTGGGTGCCGCTGACCCTGGCGATGAGCCTGGCGCTGATGCGCCCGATCAAGGGGGCGACGATCGGGCTGATGCTGAAGCTCGGCTTCGGCCGCCCCGCGGGACATGGCTGAGCGGACAGGCATCTCGCTCGCCCCGTCCGGTTCGCCGGTATCGGGGGAACCGGCATATGGCCGGCTGGCCCGGCTGGTGCTGGAGGGCGAGGCGCTGACCCGGCTGTCGCCGCTGCTGGAGGCTGACCGCGCCCAGGCGGTGCACGACCTGCTGCAGGACAACCGCTTCGCCCCGGTGCGCGCCGCCGGCGAGGGACCGTTCGCGCTGCGTCTGGCCATCACCGAGGGGCGGCTGGCCTTCGACATCCGTGCGGCGGACGACCGGCCGTTGCATCTCGTGGCGCTGGCGCTGGGGCCGTTCCGGCGGCTGATCAAGGACTACCAGATGCTGGTCGACAGCCATGTCCTGGCCGTCCAGGAAGGGCGGGAGGCGCGCATCCAGGCGATCGACATGGGGCGGCGCGGCCTGCACAACGAGGGCGCGCAGCTGCTGGTCGAACGCCTGGCCGGCAAGATCGCCATTGATTTTGCCACCGCGCGACGCCTTTTCACCCTGGTGTGCGTGCTGCACCAGCGCATCTAGGCGGCAGCCCGCCTTCCCGAGGAGCCTTGGCCATGAAGATCGACGGCACCCCCTACCGCAGCGTCTGGGTGGACCAGGAGGACGGATGGACGATCCGTATCTTCGACCAGACCAGGCTGCCCTGGGCGCTGGAGATCCTGCGCCTGTCCACCGTCGCGGATGCGGCGCACGCGATCCGCAGCATGCAGGTGCGCGGGGCGCCGCTGATCGGGGCGGTGGCCGCCTACGGGCTGGGGCTGGCGCTGCGGGCGGATCCGTCGCGCGAGGCGATGGAGCGGGATGCGGCAATGCTGAAGGCCACGCGGCCGACGGCGGTGAACCTGGCCTGGGCGATCGACCGGATGCTCGGCGTGTTGCGCCAGGTGCCGGATGCCGGGCGGGTGCGCGCGGCCTATGGCGAGGCGGCGGCGATCTGCGACGAGGATGCGGCGCAGTGCGAGGCGATCGGGCGGCACGGGCTGGGGCTGATCGAAGCGATCGCCCTGCGCCGGCAAGAAAGTGGCAAGGATGGTCCGGTCAATATCCTGACCCATTGCAATGCGGGATGGCTCGCCACGGTGGACTGGGGCACGGCGCTGGCGCCGATCTACATGGCGCATGACCGCGGCATCGACGTCCATGTCTGGGTGGACGAGACGCGGCCGCGCAACCAGGGGGCGGCGTTGACCACGTGGGAGCTCGGCCGGCATGGCGTGGCGCATACCCTGGTGGCCGACAATGCCGGTGGGCACCTGATGCAGCACGGGCAGGTGGATTTGGTGATCGTGGGCGCCGACCGGGTGACGCGCACCGGCGATGTCGCCAACAAGATCGGCACCTACCTCAAGGCGCTGGCGGCGCACGACAACGCGGTGCCGTTCTGGGTGGCGGTGCCGTCCTCGACGATCGACTGGTCGATCGGGGACGGGGTGGCCGAGATCCCGATCGAGGAGCGCGCGGCCAGCGAGCTGACGGTGATGACCGGGCGGGCGCTGGACGGGGCGATCGTGCCGGTGCGGATCGTGCCGGCGGCGACCGCGGCGGCCAACCCGGCCTTCGATGTGACGCCGGCGCGGCTGGTGTCGGGGCTGGTGACCGAGCGCGGCTGCTGCGAGGCGACGCAGCCGGGACTGGCGCGGCTGTTCCCCGATTTCGCCAGCCAAACCGCCGCGTAGCCAAACCCTTCGATGTTGTCACAAATCATCTCTTGCGGGTCGGGCGGTGGGACGCCCATTGTCGTCCGCCGCACATTACTCCGGGAGCGCGTCGTCCTTGGCTGAACTGGCTGAAATCTGGACCGACTGGGGCCATCTCGCCTATGTCGGCGCCTTCATATGGTCGTTCTTCGAGGGCGAGACGTTTGTCCTGCTGGCCGCGGCGCTTGGCCATGCCACGGGGCTCGTCGATCCTTGGATCCTGATGTTCACCGTTTGGATCGGCTCCTTCCTGGGCGACCAGTGCTGGTTCTATCTCGGCCGGCGCTACGGCATCCGGGTGGTGAAGCGCATTCCGGGGGCGGAGTCCAAGGTCGTGCGGGCGATCGACTTCGTGGAGCGGTTCGGCGCGGCGTTCATCCTCAGCTTCCGCTTCGCCTACGGCATCCGCAACGTCGCCTCGGTGGCCTGCGGCATGACGACGATGCGATACAGCTACTTCGCCTTCCTCAACTTCATTGCCGCCGGCATCTGGGCGGCCAGCTTCGTCGCCGCCGGCTGGTTCCTCGCCGAGGCGTTCGGGGCGCACAATGTCGGCTGGGTGCTGGGCGGCATCGGGTTGTTCGTGATCGGCGGGCTGATCTACAAGGCGCGCGCCTCGCGCAAGCGGGCCGCCGCCCCCGTGAGTTGACGACGTGATGTGAGGCTCGGATGACCCTGACCCCTGCCGAGGCGCTCGTGTTGCTGGAGCCGGACACCGAGCTGGGCCGGGAGGCCGCGAAGGTGACGTTCCTGGGCCTGCTCG
>CAMDGX010000143.1 GCA_945897825.1 Asaia bogorensis
AGTTGGCCATTTCGTCGCTCGCCTCGGGGTGGAACTGCACGCCGACGGCGCTGCCGTGCCGGAACACCTGCACCGTGCCGCGGTCGCGCGCCAGCACCTCGGTCCCCTCCGGCACCTCCAGGTGGTCGGCATGCCAGCGCACCCACGGCCCGCGCCAGACCGGGTCGGCCACCTCCTCGTTCGCGTGCCAGCCGACGAACACGCGGTCGCCCATCGGCGCGGCCCGCCCGCCGATGGCGGTTGCGATCAGCTGCGCGCCGAAGCAGATGCCCACCACCGGCCGCCCGGCGGCGATCGCGCCCTGCAGGAAGCGGCGCTGGCGGTGAATCCAGGGCAAATCCTCCCACGCGCCCGAGGGCGAGCCGAGCGTCACGATCAGGTCCTCGTCGCCATGGCTGTCGGGCAGGGTGTCGGGCGAAACCACGCGCAGCGTCGCCCCGCGCGCCTGTTCCAGCCACGCGCCGAACACGCCCGCCGGCGCGCCCGGGAAATTCTCGATCACCAGCACCCGCATCTGCCCGCCTGCCACCGCCCGATGTTGCGCCGCATCATGGCGCCGCCGCCGCCGCCGGGTCAAACCGTTCGCGAGCGGAATTTCCGATACGTTGCGTTGCGGTGGCGCACGCAGGCGTGTCACGGATGGCGTCCTGCCGAGTCCCATCGCGACGGACGCGGCGCGCGGAGGCACGGATGACGGGACGGCTGGACGAGGATGTGGCCGCCGGGCGGCTGGCGGCGGTCAGCACGGGGCTGCGCGCCGCGCTGGCCCCGCTGGGCCTGGCCGATGCCAGGCTGGTCCCGCTGCGCGACAAGGGCCTGGCGCACGACCATATCCGCCTGGAAGGGACCGGCTGGCTCGCCCGCGTGCCGAAGCAGAGCCAGATGGACCTGCCCGCCGCCGAGAACCTCGCCTACCAGGAAGCCTGCTTCCGCCGCGCCGCCCCCTCCGGCCACGTGCCGCGCCTGCGCGCCGTGCTGCCGCCGGGCGAGGCCCTGCCGCAGGGCGCGCTGCTGGTGGAGGAGATCATCGGCCGCCCCGCCCGCCTGCCGGACGACCTGCCGGCCATCGCCCAGGCCCTCGGCGCCATCCATGCGCTCAAGCGGCCATCCGCCACCGCCCCGCTGCTCGCCCCCGCCGACCCGCTGGCGGCGATGCGCGACGAGGTCTCGGCCCAGGGCGCCTATCTCGCCGAGGCGCGGCTGGACCGCACCGCCCGCGCCCTGGTCGAACGCGAACTGGCCGGGCTGATGGCGCTGTGCGCCGCCGCCCCGCGCCCGGCCACCAGCCTGATCTGCTTCGACGCCCACCCCGGCAACTTCCTGCTGCGCCCCGACGGCGCGGCCGTGCTGGTCGACCTGGAGAAGGGCCGCTACGGCGCGCCCTCGCTCGATCTCGCCCACGCCACCAACTACACCTCCACCACCTGGGACGTGGACAGCCACGCCGTGCTGACGGTCGATGAGATCGCCGCCTTCCATGCCGCATGGCAGGCGGTGCCCGGCGTGCCCGACGCACGCGGCTGGCACGGCCCGCTCCGCCGCGCGATGTGGCTCTGGGCCGTCACCTGGTGCGCGAAATGGCGCGTGCTCTCCGCCGCCCCGCGCCGCGGCGACGCCGATGGCGAGGACTGGTCGGCCGAGGCCTCCGACGACGCGCTGATCGCCCATGTGCGCGAGCGGGTGGACCACTACCTGTCGCCGTCCATCGTGCAACGGTGCCTGGACGAGTTTTCCGCCCTGGACGCGCGCTGGTCCTAGTCCCGTCGCTCCGCTATCCCTGGATGCAACCGCGTCATCCAAGGGAGAGCACGCCATGCAAACGAGGCAACTGGGCCAGTCGGCCCTCAATGTTCCGCCGATCATTTTCGGCGGCAACGTGTTCGGCTGGACCGCCGACCGCGCCATGTCCTTCCGCCTGCTCGACGCGCTTGTCGATGCCGGACTGACCGCGATCGACACCGCCGACGTCTATTCCGCCTGGGTGCCCGGCCATGTCGGCGGCGAGTCCGAGACGGTGATCGGCGAGTGGCTGAGGGCGCGCCCCGGCATGCGCGCGCGCGTGACGCTGATGACCAAGGTCGGCATGGAAATCCCCGGCAAGGGCACCGGCCTGTCCGCCGCCTGGATCGCCCGCGCCGCCAACGACAGCCTGGCGCGCCTGGGCGTCGAGACCATCGACCTCTACTACGCCCACAAGGACGACGAATCCGTGCCGCAGGAGGAAACCGCGCAGGCCTTCGCCAAGCTGGTCGCCGCCGGCAAGGTGCGCGTGCTCGGCGCGTCGAACTTCTCCGCTGCAAGGCTGGACTCGGCGATGGCCACCAGTGCGTCCCTCGGCCTGCCGCGCTACGAGGTGATGCAGCCGCACTACAACCTGATGGAACGCGGCATTGAGGCCGAGCTGGTGCCGGCCTGCATCAAGCACGGCATCGCTATCGCGCCCTATTTCGCGCTGGCCGCCGGGTTCCTGACCGGCAAGTACCGCTCCGAGGCCGACCTTGCCAAGAGCGTGCGCGGCGCCCGCAGTGCCGCGAAATACCTGACGCCGAAGGGCCACGCGGTGCTGTCGGCCCTCGATGCCGTGGCGGCGAAAACCGGCGCGACGCCGGGCCAGGTGGCGATCGCCTGGCTGATCGCCAAGCCCGGCATCACCGCCGCCCTGGCCAGCGCCACCAGCCTCGAACAGCTCGCCGAGCTGGCCCATGCCGCAAGCCTGTCGCTGGACGCCGAGGCGATGGCCATGCTGGACAACGCCAGCGCCTGAACGCGCCCACCATCCCCGCCCGGGTGCCCGGGCGGGGCGATGCAACTTTCACGGGAGAAGTCCGCCGAGGCGACGAATCCGGTTGTATCTTGCGCACGAGAACGGTATAAATTATGATACAATTTACCGTTTTCAGAGATTATTCCCGCCGTCATGTCCCACAAGGCCCTCCGCGCCGCGCCACGCCTTGCCCGCCTGCTGGTGCTGGCAGTGCCGCTGCTGGCCGCCGCGTGCAGCATCCCAACCCGGCGCGGCGCGTCGTGGGAGGGGGGGCTCGGGGAAGGCGGCGCGGATGGCTTCAACACGGCTGAACTCTATACGCCGCACGACGAGGCCTGCCTGGAGGCCGGGATGGCGCCGGACGGCCTGCACCTCGCCACCGAGGGCGGGGCCGACGGCTTCACCGACACCGGCTACGCGTCCGACCTGCCGCCCTGCATCGCGGGCATCGCCTCCGGCTGGCGCGCCGCCGGCGGCTGGGGCGTGCTGCGCGGCTGGACGCCCTTCCCCGACCCTCCCGCCGAGGAGGGCGGCCGGCCGAGGGATTTCAGCGGGCTCTGGGGCGACAGCCCGGTGCCATCCTCCAGCGGACCCGGCCTGTTTCCCTACGCCGGCTTCTGGCGGACCAGCAGCCCCCCAGGCAGCCCCGCGCTGCGCCGGCTCCCCGGCGGCGACCCCGACAACCCACCCGACGAGGACGACCCGGAAACGCTGCTGGTCATCGACCCCGACCCCCGCCCCACGATCCCGTCGGTGATCGCCGAGCCGGCCACGCTCGTCCTGCTCGGCAGCGCGCTGCTGGTGCTCGGCCTGCTGCGCCGCGAGCGCGACACCGACCTCGACCCGGACCCTGGCTCGAACCCCGGCCCGCGCTAATCCGGCAATCCCGCCAGCCGCAGCCCCGCGAGGAACACCGCATTGTCCTCCGCGCGGTGGAACGTGCTGCGCGCCGCCGCCTGGATCAGCGAATAGCCGGGCTCCAGCCGGTACAGCCGCTCGCGCACCGCCTCCGCCTCCGCGAGCGCGCCGAGATGGCCCAGCGCTGAGAGCAGCAGCTTGAAGGTCGAGGACAGGGTCGGGTTCAGCGCCACCGCCCGCCGTCCCATCTCGACCACCTGCGCGTAGCGGCCCAGCAACAGGTGCGGCACCATCAGCGAGGTGTCGTAGTAGAACCCGTTGGGATCGAACGGCGACAGCCGCCGCGCCTGCTCGATCCGCCGGATCGCCGCCTCGTGCCGGCCCTGGTAGCACTCCGCCAGCCCGCTGAACGCCCAGGCCAGCGGCAGGTTGGGGTTCAGCGCCAGCGCCCGGTCGTGCAACTC
Organism: Asaia bogorensis; assembly: GCA_945897825.1. Classification (GTDB taxonomy): domain Bacteria; phylum Pseudomonadota; class Alphaproteobacteria; order Acetobacterales; family Acetobacteraceae; genus CAMDGX01. The sequence continues at coordinate 4,087 of CAMDGX010000143.1, forward strand.
CATCGCCCCCGCCCCGTCGCGGTGCAGGAAGGCGCGCACATGCCCCGCGATGGTCAGCGCCCGCGCGTCGGAGGGGTCGAGCCGCACGGCCCGCTCCGCCAGCGCCCCCGCCCGCGCCATCGCCGCATCGCGCGCCAGCGGCGGGTCGGCCGACGCGGTCCAGCCCTGGCCGACCAGGAACAGGTGCCAGTAGGCCAGCCACGCATGGGCGGCCGCATAGGCGGGGTCGAGCGCCACCGCCCGCTCCAGCGCCCGCCCGGCGGCGATGAACCCGGCCTCCTCCAGCTGGTACAGCGCCGGGATGGCGCGCAGCACCAGGTCGTAGGCGGTGGCGGAGCTGGCCGGGCGCAGCCCCGCGCGCCGGCTTTCGTGCTGGATCAGCTGCGGGTCGATCTGCGCCACGGCCTCCGCCGCGATCTCGTCCTGCAGGGTCAGCAGGTCGTCGTCGTCGCGCTCGAACCGGCCGGACCACACCACCTCGCCGGCCGGCAGCGCACCCTCTCGCCCACCCCCATGGCCGCTCCCGGGGCCGCCATCGCTGCCGCCGCGCAGGTCCAGCAGCCGCAGCGCCACGCGCACCCGCGGCGTCCCCGGCGCGCGCTGGATCGTCCCTTCCAGCAGGAAATCGAGCGCCAGGTCGCGCCAGCGCGGCCCGTCGTCGCGGCAGCGCGCCCCCGCGACGGCGGCCACGCTGGGGCTGGCGATCAGGAACAGCCAGCGGAACCGCGCCAGCGCCGTGGTGATCTCGTCGGCCAGGCCCAGCGACAGCCCGGCAAGATCCTCGTCGCGCGACGAGAGCGTGCGCAGCGGCAGCACGCCGACGCGCACCCCGTCCCGCCCGCCGGCCTGGCTGCGTTCGGGCAGGCGCGCGGCCGCCGGGGCGCCCGGCTGCAACGTGTCGCGGCGCAGCTCCGTCGCCAGCGCCTGGGTCTCGGCGGAGGGCGCGATGCCCAGCACGCCGGCGAGCGTGGCCACGCAGCGGTCATACACCGCCAGCGCCTCGCCGCATGCGCCGCCATCGCCATGCGCGCGCATCGCCGCCCGCCACGCCACCTCGTTCGCCGGGTCCAGCGACAGCAGCGCATGCGCCGCCGCCAGCCGTTCCTGCGGCTGGATGCGCGCCGCCAGCACCGCCTCGGCCCGCTGCACCGCGCCGGCCAGCCGCTCCTGCCGCCGCATCGACAGATGGCGGTCGAGCGCGGAATCGATGCCCGACAGGTCCTCCAGCAGCCGCGCCGGATGCCCCTCCGGATCCTCATCCACCACCAGCCCGGTGCCGCGCAGCGCGATATGGTGGCGTTCGGCCGCCACCAGCGCGGCCGCCGGGCCCAGGGCGGCGTTCAGCTCGTGCAGGCACTGGCGCAGCGAGGCGCGGCCCTGCTCCACGCCGCGGCCGCTCCAGAGCAGTTCGGTGATGCGCTCGCGCCGCACCGGCGCCGGGCTGGACAGCGCCAGCAGCGCCAGCAGCGCCCGCGCCTTGCGCCCGCGCGGCAGCAGGCACTGCCCGTCGGTCCCGCTCGCCTCCAACGATCCGGAGAGACCGACGCGCAGCAATGGCGGCGAAGCGGCCGCGCGCGCGGAAGCCGGCAGGACGTGCGACAGGGTGGGAATGGCCGTTTCCTCGTTGCGGAACGAAGCGAAAGTCACGCAGGCGTCACGCTATCGCAGGCACGGGGGCGTTCGCAATGTCGTTGATGATGCGCAGGGAGTTCGGCGAAGCGCCTCCCGGCATGAATTCCTTGCAATCTAGGAAAAAAGAGCTTGACGATAGGAACCGTGTCGGGGCATCCTGTGTCTGTCGACGGGCGAGATGCGCCCGGCGGCATCCCTGTCCAGCCGCGACCGACCGCGCCGGACCTCCCTCGCCGGGAGGTCCGGCGTTTGGCGTGCGCGGCCGGCGGGGCAGGGCAACACACCGACAGGAGACGACACCATGAGCCATGACATCACCCAAGCCGGCGCGCCGGCCACCCGCACCCTGCCGCCCGTGGCCGCCCCGGCCGCGGTCGCCGACTCCGGCCTGGTCCGCATCGGGGCCGCCGTCGGCTGCCCGGCCAAGCGCTGACCGGTTGGGCGGCCGGGAAACCGGCCGCCCGCTTCCCAGGGGAGGAAACGATGGACCAGACCGCAGCGCCGGTGGCGCGCTTCTACCGCGTGATCGACCAGGTGCGCCTGCCGCAGCGCGCCGACCGTGCCGCCGGCGGCACCCTGCCGGCCCGCGCCGCGCAGTATTGCGACGCGGTGACCCAGGCCAGCAGCTTCGGCTGGTGGCTGTTCGCGCCGCTCGACCTGTCGCTGTTCTGGGACGGCGCGCAGGTGCACTGGACCTGGCCCGGCCACGATGCCTGGCTGCCGCTCGAAGCCGCGCAATACCCCGGCCTGCGCCCCCGCTTCGACGCTGCGGTGCCCGAACACCTGCGCGGCACCGCGCCCCCGTTGCTCACCGCCCTCGCCGAGCCCGGCGTGGTCCAGGTCTGGACCGGCCTGTTCGCCCGCACCGCCCCCGGCTGGAGCCTGTTGCTGCGCGCGCCCGCCAACCTGCCGCCGGCGCCGGGCTATGTCGCCTACGAGGGCATCGTGGAGGCGGATCGCTGGTTCGGCCCGGTCTTCACCAACATCCGCCTGACCCGCACCGACGCGCCGGTGCGCCTGCGCGCCGACCAGCCCTTCCTGCAGGCCCAGCCCCTGCCGCGCGCCGCCTATGCCGACGCGACGATACAGGCCATGGCGACCATCGACCGGCCGGAGGATTTCGCGCCCGCGGACTGGGACGACTACGAGGCCGCCGTCGCCGGCCCGGCGCTGCGCGGCGATCGCACGCTCGGCCAATACGCCATCGCCGCCCGCCGCCGGCGCCGCGCCGAATGCCCGTTCGCCGGAGCGGCCGCGTAGCGCCGTTCAGGCCGGCACCAGTGCGCCCTTGGCCGCGCGCCGCTCCGCCAGGAACAGGAAATCCACCAGCCGCCGGAGGTCCGGCAGGTGCTCCAGCCACACCAGCCGGTCGAGCCGAATGATCTCCGGCGCCACCACCAGCCGCGCCTCGCGCGTGGTGTCGTGCTCCGTCACCACCATGACGGGCATGCCCGCGTCGGTGGCGACCATCGCGCGCAGCACCGCGGCCACCGCCGGCCCGGTGCGCGGCGCATGGCACATGACCCCGACCGCGTGGCGACGACGCAGCGCCGCTTCCAGGTCGTCCGGCGCGACCGTCTCGGTGCGGACGCGCAGGAACGCGCACAAATCCTGCACCATCGGCGCCAGCACCGGCGCCTCCTCCGCCACCAGCAGCAGGGGGTGCGACCCCTCGGCGAAGGCCGCCGCCGCCGCCCTGCGCGCGGGGCTCTGCCACTCCGCGTCTGCCATCCTCCCGCTCATCCCGCGCTCCCATCCCTGCGACTCCACCAGCATGGTGCAACGCGATCGAGCGGGGCGGGGGTGAGAAGCGCGTCACCGCGCGGGAGTAATGCGTGAGTGCGCGTGAAACCGGCGGCTCAACTGTTGGTGGCGAAAGGGTCCGCCACGCGCGGCCAGAACGGCAGGGTGCGCTTGGTGTAGGCGATGTTCGCGAAATCCGGCCCGATCGCGCCATCCCTGGTCGCGACATAGCGCACCTCGGAGGCCAGCGGCGCGAAGCCGGCGTAGAAATGCTGCGTGCTCTTCACCACCACCAGCCGCTTGTCGGCCAGCGTGCAGCCCAGCCCGGTGAACGCGTCCTGGTGGAACACCTGGCTGCGGTTGCTGTTCAAGATGATGTCGATGTCGCCGCCGCTGACCGTCGCGCGCACCCACGCCGCCGCGCCGAGATGCGCCCGCCCGCCGGACAGCCCGCCCTGGGTGTGCGCCTCCGACAGCCCCATCACCGTCACGCGCAAATCGACCGGATCGCCCGAGGCCACGCCGCACTTGCCGCCGATGCGCAGGTCGAAGCTCGCCCCCATGCCCGCCTCGCGGCAGAACGACACCGCGACCGGGTCCCAGAAGCAGCCGATCGCCGCCCCGCCCACGCCGCGCGCCACCAGGCGGGCCAGGATCTCGGTGTTGTCGCTCGGCGCGCCGCCGCCCGCATTGTCCGCGACGTCGGCGAATACGATCGGCTTGCCCCCGGCCGGCGCCGCCAGCGCCCGATCGATCGCCGCGTCGATCGTGTCGTGCGTCGGATTGGTCTCGTTGCGAATGGCGAAAATCTCCTCGCCGAGTTCCTTCGCCAGGCGCTCGGCCTTGGCCATGTCGCCGTCGGTGATCACCACCATCTTGGCGCCCACCTCCGCCACGTCGCCCCAGGGGAAGCCGTGCCCGAACGACACGCTCAGCACGCCGTCCTTGCCTTCGAGCGCCTTCATCTTCGCCACGAAGCTCTTCATCGGCTCCACCGGCGTGCGCCACATGCTGACCATGCGGCAATCGTAATAGGCCATGGCCGGCTTCACCCGGCCCTGCTTCGCCGCCAGGCACAAATCGTACAGCTCGGTGGCGCGGTCGCCCACATCGACGTGCGGGTATTCCTTGTAGGTGATGATGGCATCGCAGGCCGTGCGCATCGTCTCGGTCAGGTGGCAGTGCAGGTCCAGCTCCAGCCCGATCACCGCGTCGGGGCCGACCACCTTGCGGATCTCGGCACAGGTGTCGCCCTCGCAGTCGTCGTAGCCGTAGGCGACCATCGCGCCGTGCATCTTCATCAGCACGATATCCACCGGCATCGCCGCCTTGAGGTCGGCCAGCAGGTCGCCGCGCAGCGCCTCGTACACGTTGCGCAGCGTGGTGCCGGCCGGCTGGGCGAAGGCGCAGATGCTCTCCACCACCTCGTGCCCGTCGCGCGCGCACAACCGCCGCCACTCGATCTGGGCGATGTTGCCATGCCCCGCCGGAAATGTGCTGCCGTCGCGCCGGTGGTAGCCGACGGCATGGAACCCCGCATGCCCGGTGGGAATGGGCGAGAAGGTGTTGGTCTCGGTGGCCAGGTTGGCAAAGAAGATCTTCATCGGGGTTCCTCGGGCGCGTCGGTGCCGCAGTCTAGGCGCCGCGCGCGCCCCTCCGCTAGGGTGCGGCGATGCCCGCAAGCCTCCCCTCGGTGCCGGTGCCCGCCGCGGAAATCCTCGCCGTGGCGCAGGAATACCTCGATGCCGGCCGCCCGGACGCCGCCGCGCGCCTGGCCCGCCACGTGCTCGCCGCCCTGCCGCACCAGCCCGACGCGCTGCACCTGTGCGGCCTGGCCGAGTTCCGCCGCGGGAGGCTGGAGGAGGCGGGCGCGCTGATGGCCGCTTCGGTGGGGCAGGGGGGCGGGG
>CAMDGX010000144.1 GCA_945897825.1 Asaia bogorensis
TGCTTGATCGAGAAGATCAGCGTGCGATGCCGCGGCGGGGCGGTGCGGTTCAGCACCTGGCTGCCGGCCGGCGTGTTGGGCGCGATGCCGAAGCCGATGGCCAGCGCGCCCAGCAACCCGAGCAGGCCCAGCGGCTGCGACAGCACCACCAGTCCGAGCGCGACGCAGGCCAGCCCGATCTGCAGCGAGCGGATCGCCCCGTGGTGGGCCAGCATCGGCCCGCCACAGGCCAGGAACCAGCAGATGCCGGCCGAGGTCATGGCCGAGACCAGCCCGATGCTCTCCGGCGCCAGGCCGGCGCGCTGCATCAGCGGCGGGCCGAGCAGCGGCACTGTCATGCCGGCAAACGAACTGACGACCTGGGCAACAAGGGTGGCGACCAGCGCGCTGGCCCACACAGGCAATCTCACGTTCCGCTTCCACCCATCCCGCCGGCGATCCTGCCGCGACCGGCGGCGGCTGGATAGAGGCCGGCCGCGCACGTTGCAGCGAAGCCGGCGCGGCGTGAAACTGCGCCGGCCGCGTGGGCGCGGCGGGGGAGCAGGCGATGCGGGATCTGGCAGGCAGGACGGCGTTGATCACCGGCGGGGCGAGCGGGATCGGGCTGGGGATGGCGCGCGCCTTCGTCGCCGCCGGGGTGCGCGTGGCCATCGCGGACATCAACGAGGCAGCGCTCGCCACCGCCCAGGCGGCGCTGCCCGGGCTCGGCGCGGCGGTGCGGCTCGATGTGAGCCGTGCAGCGGACTGGGAGCGCGCGGTCGACGAGGTGGAGGCGGCGCTGGGGCCGGTGGACATCCTCTGCAACAACGCCGGCGTCGGTCAGGGCCGCTTCGCCGACGGGCGGGACACCAATGTGGCGGAGATGCCGGAGGCGCTGTGGCGGATGGTGCTGGAGATCAACGCCACGGGCACGTTCCTGGGCGCGCGCACGGTGGTGCCGCGCATGCTGGCGCGCAGGCAGTGGGGACATGTCGTCAATACCGCCTCGACCGGCGGGCTGATGGCGCCGGGCGGGATCGCGGCCTATTGCGCGTCGAAATTCGCGGTGGTCGGCTTGTCGGAGTCGATGCGGGCGGAGCTGGCGCCGGCGGGGATCGGCGTGAGCGTGCTGTGCCCGGGCGGGGTGCGGAGCAACCTGTTCGCCAGCTCGGTGGCCATTCGCGCCAGCACGCCCGAGGCGTTCGGCGGGTTGGCGACGGAAGGCACCGAGGCGGCGCGCCACGAGCAGGCGCAGCGTATGGACCCGGTGCGGGTGGGCGAGATGGTGCTGCGGGCCATCGCGGGCAATGCGATGTACATCATCCCGCACCCGGAGTATCGCGGCCACATCGAGGAACGGCATGCCGCCCTGGTGGCGGCGTTCGGCGAGTCGGCGCAGCCGGGCTATCGCGATACCGAATTGACGTTCGAGCGGTTCCGCAATCCCGAGTATGCGCGGGCACCGCGGGGCGATGACGGGCGCTGATGCGCCCGGTCTCGCCCCGCGGGTCTCAGGCCCGAGACGGCTTCAGCGCTTGATGCCGGCCAGGGCGTTCTGGATGCCGGCGGTGGCCCAGGGGCCCCAGGGCATGGTGAAGAACTTGAAGCCGCGCTCGACGAAGAAGTTCGGGTCCATGCCCGGCGGGATGAAGTACATGCCCGCCTGGATGCCGTGCTTGGCCGCCGCGCCGGCGATCTTGTCGAGCGCGCGCAGGTAGGTGTCGCAGCCGTAGTCCAGCGGCACGTCCAGCTCGATCGACAGGTCCGACGGGCCGATCAGCAGCACGTCCACGCCCGGGACGGAGGCGATGGCGTCGAGGTTCTCGAGCGCCTGCCTGGTCTCGATCATCGGGACGATGACCAGCTCGTTGTTCACCCGGTCCATGTATTCGCGGTATGTCTTGGTCGGCCCCCACTCGCCGCGCTCGCCGGCGTTGCTGCGGTTGCCGGCCGGGTAGTAACGGCAGGCGCGGACCAGGGCCTCGGCCTCGGCGCGGGTGTTGACCATCGGCACGATGATGCCGCGGGCGCCGGCGTCGAGCGCGAAGCAGATCTGCTCGGCGGTGTTGGAGCTGGTGCGCACCAGGGGGGCGGCCTTCTTGCCGCGCATCGCCTGGATCGACGGGCCGAGCTGCTTGATCTCCCACGGGGAGTGCTGCGTGTCGAACAGCAGGAAGTCGTATCCGGCATCGGCCAGGATCGACACGTCGACGTTCGGCGCCCCCGCTGTGCCGACGACGGTTCTACCTGCCTTGATGGCGTCCTTGATGGCGTTCATCCGGTATCGATGCCTCCCATGGTGGCTCGTGCGCCCGTTCGACGGATGAGGGCGCATCGGCGCGCCAGTATGGCATATCGGAGCTGCGGCACAGCCCGCGATTTGTCGTCGCCGGGTATGTGCCCGGGTCGTTCCGATCAGCGCCCCGAGGCGGCGGTGCGGAACAGGTAGAGGCCGCTGCCGGCGATGACCGCGGCGCCGAGGAGGGTGAAGGCGGTGATCGTCTCGTTGAACACCAGCGCACCGATCAGCACCGCCCAGAGCAGGGAGGCGTAGCCGAAGGGGGCCAGCAGGGAGGCCGGTGCGAGGGCGAGGGCGCGGATCTGCAGGAAGTGCCCGACGCCGACCAGCGCCCCGTGCACCAGCAGGGCGGCGACCAGCCAGGGTGGCACCGGCACCCAGTGGAACGGCACCAGCAGGGTGGCGGCCACGAGGCCGACGGCCGAGACGTGGAACAGGCTGGCGACCGGCGAATCGCGCTGGGCGATGCGGCGAGTGAGGAGCTGGTAGCCGGCATAGGCGGCGGCCGAGAGGAGGGGCAGCGTCATGGCCCATTCCAGGGTGGAGAGGCCGTCGGCGCCGAAGCCGGGGCGGATGACGGCGACGACGCCGAGGAAGCCCAACGCGACCGCGATGGCCCTTCGCCAGCCGACGCGTTCGCCCAGCAGCGGGAGGGACAGCAGGGTGACGAGCAGGGGGGAGGTGAAGGAGAGGACCTTGGCGGTGGCGAAGGGGAGGTAGCTCAGCGCGAAGACGAAGCTGCCGGCGGAGAGGGTGAGGGCCAGGCCGCGGGCGAGCTGGATGCGGGGCGAGGTGGTGGCGACGAGGCCGGACCAGCCGAGCCAGGGGAGCAGCAGGAGCAGCGATCCGGTCTGGCCGAGGAAGCGCAGCCAGAGCAGGACGGGGACGGGATAGGTGGCGGTGAGGCCCTTGGTGACGGCATCGAGCAGGCTGGCCATGGTGGCGAAGCCGAGCATCAGGGCGATGCCCAGGAGCGGGCGGGACGGGGGGGACACGGGCGTTCTCGGCACAGGTGCGGGGCAGAACAGCGCGTGGCGCCCGGGCCGTCAATCGCGCGGGAGGGTAGCGCGGGGGAAGGGGGGCGCTAGGATGGCGGCAAAGGGTGGAGGCGGCGATGGCATACGAGTTCGTTCGGGTGGAGGTCGAGGGGCCGGTGGGGACGCTGGTGTTCAACCGGCCGCAGGTGCTGAACGCGTTTCACAACGAGGCGATGGACGAGTGCCGGGCGGCGCTGAAGGAACTGGCCGAGGACGAGCGGGTGCGGGCGGTGCTGGTGCGGGGCGAGGGGCGGGCGTTTTCGGCGGGGTTCGACATGAAGGCCTCGGCGGAGCGGGACCAGTCGACCGTGGACCTGGTTCGCAAGCAGATGGAGCGGCAGTTCGACTTCATCATGGCGTTCTGGGATTGCCCGAAGCCGACGATCGCGCTGGTGCATGGGTTCTGCATGGCGGGCGCGTTCGAGGTGGCGTTGGCTTGCGACATTACGATTGCGGCGGAGGGGACGCGGTTCGGGGAGCCGGAGGTGCGGTTCGGGACGGGGATCGTGGCGATGCTGCTGCCGTGGGCGGCGCTGCCGAAGCATGCCAAGGAGATGCTGCTGACGGGGAACGACAAGATGGATGCGCAGCGGGCGCATGCGATCGGGATCGTGAACCATGTGGTGCCCGGCGAGGAACTGGTGGGGTTCGGGCGGCGGATGGCGCTGGATATCGCGGCGGCGGCGGGGCCGAGCGTGTTCTTCACCAAGCGGGCGATGAACCGGACCTATGAGATCATGGGGATGCGGCAGGCGCTGCTGGCTTCCTTGGATATCGACATCATCCTGAACTCGACGCCGAGCGAGGAGAAGAAGGAATTCGGGCGGTTGCGGCGGGAGCAGGGGCTGAAGGCGGCGCTGGCTTGGCGGGATTCGCGGTTCTCGGACGGGGCGGGTTAGCGCGATTCGACGGAGACGCCGCCCTTGCCGATGGTGATGTCGATGCCGGGGCGCTGGCGTTCCTGGTACATCCAGATGCCCATGCCGACGAGCGCCATGGCGAGGACGCCGGCGACGAAATAAATCTTGCTGTTCCACATGGGGGAATCTTTCAATTTTCGAAATTCATGCGCGGCTGCCAAAGATCGGTTAGGCTCCGGCGCGTTTGTTATATGTGGTGTTCGGTTTACGATATTGCAATGGCTGCGTGCCGCGCCAGTAAAACGGTGACGCGGACGTGAGTCGACGCCCTCCGGTTGGAGGGTTTTTTCAGGACGGGACGGGGGCTGCGTCGGGCGGGGCGCGGGCGGGGCGGGTGATGCGGGGCGGGCGCGGGGAGATGGCGGCCGGCCTCATGCCGCGGTTGCGGATGCCGGGCAGAATCCAGTCGGGGACGAGGCCGGCCTCGATGACGGCGGCGTGGGGGGCGCGGCCGATGGCGGGCGCGTAGATGGCGCGGGTGTGGGGGGTGCGGTCGGTTTCGGCTGTGGGGGGCATGATCCAGGCGGGTTCGGGGCGGCCGAGGAGGCGCAGGAGCAGGGCGAGGATCAGGGTGGCCAGGAAAGTGGCGTGCGGGCGCGCGCCGGCCGCCGCCTGGAGGGCGGTGGGGAGGCGGGCGGCGGACGGGGCCTGGGGCGATGAAAACGACACGATGGGAGGATATGCCGCGCATCGGACCGCGTGAAGGAATTTTTTCGGTAGTTGGAGAAATTTCGTTGGTTGGCGGGGCGGTGGTGTAGGGTTTGGGCAACGAGGTGGGATGGGGAGACGGGCGATGGGCGACGTGGTGATCCGCAGGGCGGCGAGCCGGGCGACGAAGGTGGCGCCGGGGGGGAGTTTCACCGGGGTGGTGTTGCAGGATGCGCTGGCGGGGCCGGTGGCGCCGTCACGGACCAGTGCGACGCTGGTGACGTTCACGCCGGGGGCGCGGACGAACTGGCATACGCACAAGACGCGGCAGATTTTGGTGGCGACGCAGGGGACCGGGATGGTTCAGGTGCGGGGCATGCCGGCGCAGGTGCTGCGGGCGGGGGATGTGGCGGAGGTGCCGCCCGACGTGGTGCATTGGCACGGGTCGGTGGCCGGGCATCTGTTCGCGCATATCTCGTTCATCGAGAGCGACGGGGCGGATACGACGACCTGGCTGGAGCCGGTGGAGGAGGGGGAGTATCGGGCGGTGGCTGTGGCGGGGTGAGGGGGATGGTTGGGTTTGAGGGGTTGGTTCGGCAGGTTGAGGCGATGATCGAGGACGGCGGCGGGGCGGCGGGGTTCGATGCGCGGGGGTGGTTGGAGCGGTGGATGACGGCCCCGTGCCGGCCTTGGGCAATGCAAGACCGGTAGACTTGATGGGGACGGAGGAGGGGCGGGAACTGGTGTCGCGGATTTTGGCGCAGATTGGGAGCGGCGCTTACGCGTGAATGCGGCGGTGGGATAGCGCACTCACCTATGTCGGAATTTATTATCATTATCTGATAAGTGAATGAGTATGGAGCGCGAGTCGTTGCTTGAGACGCTGCTTGGGTTGGATGGGCAGGTTCATGTCATCGATCCCGGACGGCCTGTTGCGGGAGAGGCGTGTGTATCAATGAAGACGATGCGGATTGGGATTGCCTCGCATGAGGAATTCAAGGCGCGGACGATGGCGATAGCGCGCGGCGAGGTGGTGCCGGGGGCGGATGAGCCGAAGGTTTGGTTCCCGTCGACGGAGAGTTTCGCGCGGGTGCTGTCGCAGCGGAACCGGACGTTGCTGGCGGTGATTGCGGAGACGCATCCTGAGTCGTTGCAGGCGCTGGCGGAGCGGACGGGGCGAAAGGTTTCTAATTTGTCGCGGACGTTGCGGACGATGGAGCGGTATGGGTTTGTTTTGCTGCACAAGGGGGCGCGGGGGCGGATACGGCCGGAGGTGGCGTATCAGGCGATTTCGTTGGAGTTGATGCTGAACTGAAGTTGCGGGGTTCGCACCTTGGGGTTATGTGATGCGAAGAGCACTGCGTTCTTCACTTGTCATATCGGCTGCTATTTTCAGCAAAATAGAAATATCCTATATTGCGCGCAAAATGGAACTAAATGCATTGCCGAAGGCTGTTGTCAATCGTGTGTCCAAATATGCCCCAGTTTTTGCCGTCAGTACTAATGGTGGTAACGGATTCTTGGACGCAAGTACCGCCACTGAATTTCGTTTGATACAGAATAGAAAAATATGCACCTAGAGGCATGCCGTTTGGTGAAATAGCTTCCTGTGCGCCAATTTTTTTCCGCTCGGAAAGCTCACCAAACTGGTATCGCGTGGAATTATAAAGATCTTTGTACTCAGCAGCAGTCTTTATGGCTCCCCTCTGAGCGGTCTTGCTGAACATAGACCAAGCGGTATCCGTATGCTTTTCATCGACCGCTTTCAAGTAGGTCTCAATCATTGGCTCAGGCGAAAAATTTGGTGGTTTGACAATGGCAACTGTCCTCACAATTGCCGGTTCTGTGGTAAATATGAGAACAAATACCGCCAATGCACCTCCAGCTTTAGCGTATGGTAAATTAATATCAAGCATACCTGGAATAACTGCAGCAACTCCTGCTGCCGCTAAACCAATCACAATGATAAATATTGTTTGGGCAAAGCTCGATGGATTCTCAAAAAAAACAGCAAACAATAGCATAACGGATACAAAAATTACTCCGAACGTGAATGCAAGAAGAACATTTATATTCAATGATCCGCTAATTCGATTTGCCATTTTGGGACTTCCGGGGTTGTCGAGGATAATAGAGTGATGGCGATCTTATGAGGGCCTCGGCAGGCAGCAATAATTTGTTTGCCGGCCTCTATCGAACGTGTCGACAACTATTCGTTTTCGTAGCAGTATAGCATGTTCTGGATGCGCTGTCGGCCGGGTAAATGCCCCCATGGTGACCCTTGACTGTTTCCAAGCATAGCAATCAGTCCTTCAAAAGCGCGAGGTGGAAACCAACCCTCTTCTCGGCCCTTTACAACAGCCCAGCAATCAGCCTCCGCTTCGTTACTGATGGCGCGCCTAGCTATGTGCCCCAGAACGTGGTGTGCGCATTCATGGCCATACCAAAATAATTGTAGTTCCCGCGGAAGGCGATTCAATATCATGGGATTCAACATCATTACAGGTTGGCCATTTGGAGCTAATGTCGCCATTCCCACATCAGACATGTTTGGGTTTGCTATCAATAGCACCGGTATCCCCCGAAAATCGTTGCAATATACTTGGACGCCTGCGATCACGTGCTGTGCGCTCGCTGCCGACGCCATTGCTGAACCCAAAAATGCGAGCGAAACAAATGCCATGGCCCTGACTATCATCTGCACCTCCCTGCTTAGACCGCATCGCCGATCGTTGCAGGTCACGAGTGATTTGGCAATGACGAGATGGACTCCCCATAAAGTGACCATTTGGCGGGGCCGCTGTCGCACTGACCTGCAATGCTGGTAGACCGGCAAGATTGCAGTAGGCCTGGGCTCTTCGCTGTCGACGCCATCTGGGTAGCCGGCCATCCGTGGACCTTACCGACCAATCATACCGGCGATCGCGTCATTTCCTTCGCGCTGGATGATGTTTCTTGTGAGATCTCGATGTCTCCGGTCGCAAGAAGAAACTATGTCAAGGGGTCTGGGGCCGCCGGCCCCAGCGGGTCGAGGGCGGAGCCCTCGCCTTTCTTCCCTTCGCTGACGCGCGCTCAAGGCCCGCCGATGGTGCCGGCCTTGTGCAGGGCGTCGATTTCCGTGTCCGAGTAGCCGGCGCTGCGGAGGATGGCGCGGCTGTGTTCGCCGTGTTCGGGGTGGCGGGTGGCGGGGACCTTACTTTCGCCGGTGAGGGTGAAGGGGGAGTCGATGGTGGTCAGGTCGCTGTCGGCCATGGGTTTGAGGAAGCCGGCGGCGATGGCTTGGGGGTCGGTGGCGGCTTCCTCGACGGTTCCGACGATGCCGAAGGTGAGGCCGGCGGCGTCGAGCGTTTTGCGCCAGTAGGCCAGGGGGTGTTGGGCGAAGGCGGCGTCGAAGATGATCTGGAGTTGGCGCGCGTTGGTGCGGCGGGCGTCCATGTCGATGAAGCGGGGGTCTTCGGTGAGTTCGGGCAGGCCGATGGCGCGGGCGAGGGCGGGCCATTGGCGGGCTTCGCTGGTGAGGGCGAGGAGGAAGTGCCGGCCGTCGCCGGCGGTGTAGAGGCCGCCGAGGGGGCGCTGGGTTTGTTCGCGGGGGGGGCGCAGCGGGGTTGGGGCGCCGACGAGGGCGGCCTGGACGAGGAAGGCGTTCGACCAGAGGCCGTTGGCGAGGAGGGAGGAGCGGACTTCGCCGCCGAGGCCGGTGCGTTCGCGGCGGAAGAGGGCGGTGACGATGCCGGCGTAGAAGGACATGCCGGTGGGGTGGTCGCCCATGCCGGCGACGGAGCCGGCGGGGAGGACGTTGGCGCCGGCGCGGACCTGGTCCATGAGGCCGGAGCGGGCCCAGTAGGCGGTGAGGTCGAAGCCGGTTTTGCCGGATTCCTCGCCTTCCTCGCCGTAGGCGGTGAAGGAGCCGTAGATGAGGCGGGGGTATTTTTCGGCGAAGTCGCTGTAGCGGACCTTGAGGCGTTCGCGGACGGGGAGGGGGAGGTTGGTGATGAAGACGTCGGTGGTGGCGATGAGGCGTTCGAGGGCTTCGCGGCCGGCGGGGGCCTTGAGGTCGATGGCGAGGCCCTTCTTGTTCCGGTTGTCGACCAGGTAGGGGTAGTTGTGGGGGGAGTTGGGCAGGCCGGGGCGGGTGTGGGCGTAGCGCCAGGGTTCGCCTTCGGTGGGGGCCTCGATCTTGATGACTTCGGCGCCGAAGTCGCCGAGGACGGTGGCGGCGGTGGGGGCGGCGATGTAGCTGGCGCAGTCGATCACTCTCATGCCGGCGAAGAGGGGCGTGTCGGCGGGCATGCGGGGGGTCCTTCCTGGTCGTTTCCTTCTTGGGGGGTATCGTGAAGGGGC
>CAMDGX010000145.1 GCA_945897825.1 Asaia bogorensis
AGGGCGAGGGCGTAGCGCGGCGCGTCGTGCGGGGCGTAGCCGACGAAGAGGGCGTGCGGGCGGTATTCCCAGGGCAGGTTCTCGGACTTGAAGCCGCGCTCGCGCTGTTCGCGGGTGACGTTGCGGACCTGGACGGAGCCGGTTTTGCCGGACATCTGCACCGGCGGGCCGACGGCGCCGGGGGCCTGCGGCAGGCGGGCGACCAGGGCGGTGCCGCCCTGTTCGTTGACCACGGCCCACATCGCCTCGCGCATCACCTGCAGGCCACGTTCGCCGACGCCCAGGGTTGGCCAGTCCTCGGGGCGGGCGCCCTTCTGCAGCACGCCGCCGATGCTGCGGGTGAGGTGGGGCTGGACCTGGCGGCCGGTGGCCAGGCGCGCGGTCATGGTGGCGAGCGAGAGGGGGGTGAGCTGGAAGAAGCCCTGGCCGATGCCGTGGACGATGGTGTCGCCGATGTTCCAGGCCTTGCCCTGGCCGATGCGCCAGGCGCGGGTGGGGACGTGGCCGGCGCGGGCGCCGGGCAGCTCGATGTCGAGCTTCACGCCGAGGCCGAAGCGGTTGGACATGGCGGCGATGCGGTCGATGCCGGCGCGCTTGGCGACCTCGTAGAAGTAGCAGTCGCAGCTGACCTTGATGGCGGTGCGCATGTCCACCGAGCCGTGGCCGTATTTGCGCCAGCAGTGGAAGCGGCGGTCGCCGAAATCGAGGTAGCCGGGGCAGTAGACGGTTTCGTTGAAGTTCACCACGCGCGCCTCGAGCCCGGCGAGCGCCACGACCATCTTGAAGGTTGAGCCGGGGGCGTAGAGGCCGGCGACCGCCTTGTTGATGAGGGGGGCGCGGCGGTTGGCGGTCCAGGCGTTCCACTGCGCCTGGGAGACGCCGGAGTTGAACAGGCTGGGGTCGAAGGAGGGGTTGGTGGCCATGGCGAGGACCTCGCCGTTGCGCGCGTCCATGACCACGGCGCTGGCACTTTCCTCGCCGAGGCGTTCGAGGACGGTTTTCTGCAGGTCGAGGTCGATGGTGAGGCCGACATCCTGGCCCTGGGTACCTTCGCGGCGGTCCAGCTCGCGGATGACGCGACCAACGGCGTTGACCTCCAGCTGGATGGCGCCGGCGCGGCCGCGCAGGACCTGGTCGTGCACGCGCTCCATGCCGGCGCGGCCGACGCGGATGCCGGGCAGGCCGAGCATGGGGTCTTCGGCGACGTCGGCCTCGTTGGGCGGGGCGACGTAGCCGACGACATGGGCGAGGGTGGCGCCGTTCGGGTATTCGCGGGTGTTGCCGACATCGACCAGGATGCCCGGCAGCTCGGGGGCGGCGACCTCGATGCGGGCCATGTCCTCCCAGGTGAGGAATTCGCGCACCATGATCGGCACGAAGCGGCGGTGGCGGCGCAGGTCGCGGTCGATGCGGGCGCGCTCGGTCTCCGACAACGGGACGATGCGGGCGAGATTGTCGAGCGTGGCCCCGACGTCGCCGGTTTGCTCGGCGACCAGCAGGGCGCGCCAGTTCAGGCGGTTGCCGCCGAGGATGGCGCCGTGGCGGTCCAGCAGGCGGCCGCGCGGGGGGGCGATGAGGCGGGCGCTGATGCGGTTGCTGTCGGACATGGTGGCGTAGCGGGCGCCCTCCACGACCTGGACCTGGTAGAGCTTGGCGCCGAGCGCGCCGAGCGTGGCGAGCTGCGCACCGCCGATGATGAGGGCGCGGCGGGTGAAGATGCCGCTGCGCTGGATCTCGCGTTTCATGGAGGCGAGGAAGAAAGGAAGATGTTCTTTTTTGAAAAAAAGAACCAAAAAACTTTCCCCCGTTGGCGGAGGGTGCCCACGGCGGCAAATGGGAAAAGTCTTTTTGCTTCTTTTTCTTCAGAAAAAGAAGAATCCTTTCTTCTCCTACGCATGCGCCGGCTCCGCGATGGTGCGGTGGGCGCGGGCGAGCAGGACGGCGAGGATCGGGTAGAGGCCGGCGGCAAGGGCGGCCTGGAACACGGCGGGGCCGAGGGGCAGAAGGCGGAACGTCAGGGTGGAGGTCAGCAGCCATTGCAGCCCGGCCAGCGCGGCGGCCACGCCGACGAAGACGAGCCAGACGACCAGGAAGCCCTGGCGGGTGAGGTAGCGGCGCCATTTCACCGCGACGCCATGGGCGATGAGCAGGCTGATCACGCCGACGCCGGGGGGGGCGAAGTCCAGCAGGTCGGCGAACAGGCCGATCAGGAACACGCCGGGCGGCGGCATGGAGCTGGGGCGGAACACCGACCAGAAGAACACGCAGGACAGGGCGGCGGCGTTCTGCAGCTCGGCCTGGCCGGGCAGGCGGAACGGGGCGGCAGTGACCAGCAACACCAGCAGCGTCACCGCCGTGGGGAAGGCGCGCCGCGCGGTGCCGTCGAGCCGGCGCCAGAGGGTCTGGCGGGGGCGGATGCCGGGAAGGCGGTCATCCATGCAGGGAGGCCTCAGCGCCGGCGTTCGGGGAGGCGGGCGACGGAGGTCTCGGGCGGCAGGACGCCCTTGAGCCCGTAGTCGAACAGGCGGATCACCTCCAGCCGGTCGAGCCGGGCCAGCGGCTGGACCTCCGGCACATTGCTGGCGCTGTAGCGCACGACGCCGACCGGCAGGCCCGGCGGGAAGGTGTTGGCCTCGGCGCTGGTGACGACGCGCTCGCCCTCGGCGGGCTGGGTGCCTTCGGCCCAGTACATCAGGCGCGGGCGGGGGCCATTGGTGCCGGCCAGGATGGCGCGGCCGCGGCTGTTCTCCAGGATGACGGGGACGCGGCTGTTCATGTCGGTCAGCAGCAGGACGCGGGCGCTGCGCCCGCCCAGCTCGGTGACGCGGCCGACCAGGCCACGGTCGTCGAGCGCGATCTGGCCCTTGGTGACGCTGTGGTTGGGGCCGAGGGAGAGCAGCACGGCGCGGGCATAGACGCCCCCGGCATCGGCGACGACGCGCGCGGTGACGTAGCTGGGCGCGGGGTCGGGGATCCAGCGCAGCTGGGCCTTCAGGGCCGCGTTCTCGGCATCGAGCGCGAGTGCCACGGATTGCCAGCGGCGCAGGCGCTCATTCTCCTCGCGCAGGCGGAGATTGTCCTCGTGCAGGGTGGTGATGTGCCCGGCCGCCTCGATGCCGCGATGGACGACGGAGAGCGGCTCGGCCAGGGCGGCGTAGATCGGGGCGAGTGCGTCGGCCACCGCCATGCGGGCGCGCTCGGCGAGCAGCGCGTCGGCCTTGCCGAGCAGCATCAGGCCGAACGACGCCACGATGAACACGGGCAGCGTCAGCTTGGCGAGCGCCTGTCGCAGCGGAACGGACAGCCGGATCACGTTATCCCCAAATCAGAACATGGCCCGAATCACACCGGGTCACGGCCGAGCATACCGCGGCGCGCGGCCGGATGCATGCACATAGAGCGCAGATTCCAGCCCCGTCACAAACGGCGATTGGCGTGCCCTGCCCCATCGCGATCGCATCGGACGGGCGGTCAATACATCGATGTCAGCACGTTGCGCAGCCGCTTCATCTCCTCGAGCGCCCGGCCGGTGCCCAGGGCGACGCATTGCAGCGCGTCCTCCGCTACCACGACCGGCAGGCCGGTGGCGTCGCGCAGCACCTGGTCCAGGCGGTTGAGCAGGGCGCCGCCGCCGGTCAGCACGATGCCCTTGTCGACGATGTCGGCGGCGAGTTCGGGGGGCGTGTTCTCGAGCGCCACCTTCACCGCTTCGACGATGGCGGTGACGGGTTCGGCCAGGCTTTCGGCGATGGCGCGCTGGCTGACGACGATCTCGCGCGGGACGCCGTTCATCAGGTCGCGGCCCTTGACCTCGCGGTAGGGGCCCTCGTCGTTGTCGTAGGGGGCGGAGGCGGCGCCGATGTCCATCTTGATGCGCTCGGCGGAGGATTCGCCGATCAGCAGGTTATGGTGGCGGCGGATGTAGCTGATGATCGCCTCGTCCATCTTGTCGCCGCCGACGCGCACCGAGCGGGCATAGACGATGCCGCCGAGCGAGATCACCGCGACCTCGGTGGTGCCGCCGCCGATATCCACCACCATGGAGCCGCTGGGCTCGGTGACCGGCAGGCCGGCGCCGATGGCGGCCGCCATGGGCTCCTCGATCAGCAGCACCTTGCGCGCGCCGGCCGATTCGGCGCTTTCCTGGATGGCGCGGCGTTCGACGGCTGTCGATCCGGACGGGACGCATACGATGATGATCGGCGAAGCGAAGCCGCGTCGATTGTGCACCTTGCGGATGAAGTGCTTGATCATCTCCTCCGCCACCTCGAAATCGGCGATCACGCCGTCGCGCAGCGGGCGGATGGCGGCGATGTTGCCGGGGGTGCGGCCGAGCATCAGCTTGGCCTCGTCGCCGACCGCCAGCACCTGCTTCTTGCCACGCACGTCGGCGATGGCGACCACGCTCGGTTCGTCGAGCACGATTCCGCGCCCCTTGACGTAGACGAGGGTGTTCGCGGTCCCAAGATCGATGGCCATGTCGGCGGACATGAACCCGAGCAGTCGTGAGAACATATGGGAGACCCCGGTGGCGCTTCGGCGGAGCGCGAGGGCTTAGCCCCCCCGGGGTCAAGGGGCAAGGGCGGCGGCTAAAGCAGCTTCAGGACGGCGAAGCCGGCGACCACGCCCAGCACGCCCAGGATGGTCAGCAGGCCCAGGCGCTGCTCGATGAAATCGCGCATCCGGTCGCCGTAGCGGGCCAGCAGCCAGGCGACCAGGAAGAAGCGGGCGCCGCGGGCGATGATGCTGGAGGCGATGAACAGCGGGACGCTGAAGCTCGCGGCGCCCGAGGCGATGGCGACGATCTTGTAGGGCACCGGGGTGAAGCCGCCGATCGCCACCACCCAGATGCCGTACTGGTCGTACATGGTGCGGAACTGGGCGAAGGCGGCCTCGTATTTGTAGAGCGCGATCAGCGGGACGGCGATCAGCTCGAACAGGGCGTAGCCGATGAAGTAGCCGGTTATGCCGCCGGCGACGCCCGCCACGGTGCAGATCAGGGCGTAGCGCAGGGCGCGGTCAGGCCGGGCCAGGCACATCGGGATCAGCAGGGCATCGGGCGGGATCGGGAAGAAGATGCTCTCGAAATAGCTGACGGTGGCCAGCCAGATCGGCGCCTGGCGGCTGGCCGCGAGGGCGAGGACGCGGTCGTAAAGGCTGCGAAGCATCGTTGCCTGATCCTGCGGAATGATCCGTGGTGCCACGTCGGCGCGCGCGGGGCAACCGTGCCGGGTTCCGCGCGGTGCGGCAGGGGTGTAGCCTCGGGGCTTCATAGCCGGACGCCGCCCGCATGCGCATCGCGTTGATCCACGCCCTGGCCCATTCCGTGGCACCGATCGAGGCCGCCTTCGCGCGGCTGTGGCCGGAGGTGCGGCGGACCAACCTGCTCGACGACAGCCTGTCGGCGGATCTCGCGCGCGACGGGGCGCTGACGCCGGCGATGACGGCGCGGTTCCTGACGCTGGCGCGCTATGCCGCGGGGTGCGGGGCGGATGGCATCCTGTTCACCTGCTCGGCGTTCGGGCCGTGCATCGAGGCGTGTGCCGCGGCGTTGGCGCCGTTGCCGGTGCTGAAGCCGAACGAGGCGATGATCGAGGAGGCGCTGGCGCTGGCCGGGCCGCAGGGGCGGGTCGGGCTGATGGCGAGCTTCGCGCCGACGCTGGCCTCGATGCCAGCGGAGTTCGCGGCGGCGGCGCCGGGGATCGCGCTGGTGCCGTATTTGGCCGACGGCGCGCTGGCGGCGCTGGACCGCGGCGACGGGGCGGAGCACGACCGGCTGGCCGGCGTGGCGGCGGCGGGGCTCGGCGGGTGCGACGCGATCGCCTTGTCGCAGTTCAGTCTGGCGCGGGCGGCGGAGGCGGTGGCGCGGGCGAGCGGCAAGCCGGTGCTGACCACGCCGGACAGCGCGGTGCGCAAGCTGCGGCGATTGCTGGAGGGTTGACCGGATGGCGAGGATGACGCTGGCGGCGTTCGAGGCATCCCTGGCGGGCGAGGGACCGCCGCCCGGCCTGTCGCTGGCCGTGCAGGGGCTGTGGTGGGACGGCAAGGGCGACTGGGCGCGGGCCCATGGCTGCGCGCAGGACCAGGATGACCGGATCGGGGCGGCGGTGCATGCCTACCTGCACCGCAAGGAAGGCGACCTGGCCAATGCCGGCTACTGGTATGCGCGCGCGGGCCGGGCGATGCCGGAGGGAACGCTGGCGGCGGAGTGGCGGAGGCTCGCCGAGGAATTGCTGGCAGGGTGATGCGAGGCCGGCCTCAGCGCGCGCCGGGGTCGGCCTCCACCAGCATCTGCAGCGCCTGTTCGGGGCCGAGCAGGATCTCGGCCAGGCGCAGCCGGTCCACCTTGTCCTGGCCGCCATCATCGGCGCGCGGGGCCAACAGGCCCATGGTGCCGCGCAGCATCCGGTCGTAGTGGTCGGAATTGTTGATGCGCCGGGCGACCGTTTCGAACCGGCGCAGGTCGCGGGCGGCGGTTTCGAGCGCGTGCATTTCCTCGGGGGCGCTGGGCAGGCCGGTGGCGAGGCGTTCGACCACCTGGCCCTTGAGCTGGTTCTGGAAGCGTTGGCGGCAGGCGTTGTCCACCCGCCCGCGCGTGGCGGCGATGCGGGCGCTGCGGGTGGGCCGGTCGGACGAGCCGGCGGCCAGTTCATCGAGCATTTCAACAACCTGGCGCAGCCGGCCGAGGCTGGGGGGGCCTTCCGGTGGGTCCGCCTGCTCGGCCTCGATGGTGTCGAGCACGTGCTCGACCGCGCGTTCGGTGGCGGTGCGGCCGGGCAGGCCGGTGGGGGCGGCATGGGCGGAGGTGAAATCCAGAACCTGCGTCGCCGCCCCGGGGAGCCAGTGCAGCAGGGCGCTGATCAGGACGCCCATCGCATCGGGCGTGTGCGAGGCATCGACCAGGATCGCCGAAATCTCTTCACGGTTGGGCGCGCCGGCGGCGACCATCTGGGCAATGGCGGGGGCATGGGCCCAGACCAGGATGATGCCGGCGATGATGGCGGTGTGGTCCGTCGCGGTGAGGCCGGTGGTCTCCGCCCAGTCCGGCGGCGGCGGCTGGTTGGCCATCATCTCGGCCGCGCGCTCCCACAGCTGCGGGCCGACGCGCAGGATCAGCGCGCTGTCGCTCGTGGTGGCGCCGGCGATCTCCCGGGTGACGCCCTCCAGCAGTGCCGGGTCGAGGGTGGCGAACTGGCGGAAGAGGCTGGGGATGACGCTGCGCGGGATGCTGAGGTTGCCGCGGCGCCACTGCGCCGGCTGCGTCAGCACGGGATCGAGCGGGATGAACATCAGGCGCATCGTCCCGAGCGGACGGCTGGGCCGCAGCTGTGCCAGGCGGGTGCGCAGCGGCGCGATCAGCGAATCGGCCTCGCCGCGCTGGGGCATCGCGTCGACCATCGCGACCACCTTGAGGATCTGCGCGTCCTGGGCGGAGACGAGATGGCGGTGCAGCGCGCGGATCTCGGCCAGGCGGCCGATGCGGTCGGCTTTGGGATTGCTCATGGTGCCAAGGCCCGAAGTTCCTCGTTGCGGGCAATCAGGTCGTAGTGGGTGACGCCGGTGCGCCAATCCTCCGCCATGGCGACCATGCGCCGGCGCAGCCCGCCCTCGGTGAGGCCCGGCAGCGACATGCCGCCCCATTCGGCGGCCTCCTTGGGCAGGACCGGGATCAGGCTGGCCATCTCGGCGAGGGTCGCGTCGCGCACGGCCGGCTCGGCGGTTTGCCAGAGCAGGATGATCCGCTCCCATCCATCGAGCAGCCAGTCGGGGCGGGCGACCTGCAGGGCGAGCGCTTCCGGCTCGGTGCTCCAGGCGCGCAGGAGCGAGACCATGCTGCGGGTCATCGCCTGGACCTCGCCGACCACGACGCGGGCGCAGGCCAGGGTGACCTCCGCCGATTCGGAGATCCGGCTGGCATCGGCGCCGGTTTCGTCGGGGTGGGCGCGGGCCCAGTCGAGCATGGCATCGCGCAGCACCCCCAACGAGGCCAGCAGCTTGGGCACGCGGGCGGCGGCGGAACCGCGGCCGATGCCGACGGCGGCGAACAGCGTGGCCAGTTCCTCCAGGGAGGTGGCGATCTGCTCGGTCGTGCGGTTGATGCCGGGGGCGATGCGGGCGACGGCACGGCGGGCGCGCTGCTCCATGTCGCCGGCACGATCGGCCGCCGTGGTGCCTTGCTGCGCCTCGACCTGGCTGACCAGGTCCAGCAGCAGCTGGAAGTTGGTCATGGTGCGGGCCTTCTCGTCGGCGGCGGCGGCTTCCTGCGCGGCGGCGCGGGCGGCGCGGCCGGCCAGGCCCTCGGCGGCGATGGCGCGGGCGGCGGCGCGGATGGCGGTGGGGGTGACGCCGCGCATGCCGGACAGCGCCGAGATCAGCCGGCAATCGTGGACGGTGGGTCGGCAGAGCGCGAACACGCCCTCCCACGGCACGATGTAGAGGCCGCGGCCGCCGGACGGGTTCGGCACGGTGAACTCAAGCCCGCCGCGCGGCCCGGGGCGGGCGCGGGCGCCGTTCAGCGCAGGGGTGGTGAAAGGCACCGCCGCGCCGCGTTCGAGGAAGGTGCCGGGATGGTATCCGAGCACCGGCTTGGGCAGGGCGAAACTTCCCTGGAGATGCGCCGACATGCGGATTTTCCAATCTGCCTGGGTGGACCATGCCGGGAAATCGTAAAGGAACGATTGCAGCGGCCTCACCTTTCGGCAGCGTCACCCGCGGCGGCAGTGATGTCGTCGAAGGCGGGGCGGCCGGTCAGGTGGCGCCAGTGGTGCCACAGCAACCGCGCGGCCAGCCCGCGCCAGGGGCGCCACGGTTCGGCCAGCAGGCGCAGCGCGGCGGGGGCGGGGCGGGCCGGCAGGCCCTTCAGCGCGGCGGCGGCGGCGGCCAAAGCGAGGTCGCCGGCAGGGAAGACGTCGTCGCGCTCCAGGGCGAACAGCAGGTAGACCTCCGCCGACCAGCGGCCCAT
>CAMDGX010000146.1 GCA_945897825.1 Asaia bogorensis
TCCAGGCTGGCCAGGGTGCGGGCCAGGCCGTCCTCCAGCGTGATGTCGGCGCGCACGCCCAGGGTGGCGATGGCTTGCGACGGGTCGCCGAGGGAGCGGCGGATGTCGCCTGGGCGGGCGGGGCCGTGGGCGATGCGCGGCGCGCGGCCGTTCAGGCGGCCGAGGGTGGTGGCGAGGTCGAGCACGGAGGTGGCGCGGCCGGTGCAGACGTTGAGCACCGCGCTGTCCGGGCCGCGGCCGAGGTGGCGCATGGCGGCGCGCAGGTGGGTGACGACATCGGCGACATAGACGAAGTCGCGCAGCTGCTGGCCGTCGCCATGAACGCTGAGCGTTCGGTCGGCGGCGAGGAGGGCGGCGAAGATCGAGATCACGCCGCTATAGGGCGAATGCGGGTCCTGGCGCGGGCCGAAGACGTTGAAGAAGCGCAGGCCGACAGTGGGCACGCCGTGGACGTGCAGCGCCACGGCGGCGTGCAGTTCGCAGCCCAGCTTGTCGGCGCCATAGGCGGTCAGTGGGGCCGGACGGAGGTCCTCGCGGGCGGTGGCGTCGCCGAGATTGCCGTAGATGGCGGCCGAGGAGGCATAGACGACCGGGATGCGGCCGGCGCGGGCGGCGTCGAGCACGGTGACCGTGCCGGTCTGGTTGACGAGGTGGGTGCCGCGCCAATCCTCGTTGGCGCGGGCGACCGAGGCGATGGCGGCGAGGTGGTAGCAGCCGGTGGCCCCTTCCATGGCCTTTGCGACCGCTTCGGGATTGGTGACGCAGCCGCGGACCAGTTCGCAGCGCGGGTCGAGGTTGGCCATGTGGCCGGTGGAGAGGTCGTCGAGCACGCGGACGCGGTGGCCGTCGGCCAGGAGTGCGTCCGCCAGATGCGAGCCGATGAAGCCGGCGCCGCCGGTAACCACGAACAAGGCCAAGGCCCGCCTCCTCTACGCCATGGCCCGCGGTTACCGGGCGATGCACCCGGCGGCAAGCCAACGATGCGTGAGGATGCCAAGCAAAGGCTTCAGAGAGATTACCTTTCGCACCCCCGCTGGCTCAGCCGCCCTTCACGCCGCCGGCGGTCAGGCCCGCCACGATCTCCTTCTGCATCACCAGGGTGAGGATCAGCACCGGCAGCGTCACCAGCAGGGCGGCGGCGGCCAGCGGGCCCCAGCTGACCTGCTCGAAGCTGATGACGTTGTAGACCGCGACGGGCAGGGTGCGGGTGGCGCGGCCGGCCAGGACGACGCCGAAGATGAAGTTGTTCCAGCTGAAGATGAAGGCAAGGATCATCGCCACGACGATGCCCGGCCGGGCGAGCGGCATGGCGATGTGGTAGAAGGCCTGCCAGATGGTGGCGCCGTCGACCAGGGCGGCTTCCTCGAGGTCGGGCGGCAGGCCCTCGAAGAAGCCGATCATCACCCAGACGACGATCGGGACGGTGATGACCAGGTGGGTGATGACCAGCGGGGCGAGCGAGCCGGTCAGGCCGATCCACTGGAACAGCAGGAAGAGCGGGATCAGGTAGGACAGGCCCGGGGTGACGCGGGCGATCATGATCAGGGCGGCGACGCGGTGCGCCTTGGCCTTGGCGATGCCGAAGCCGGCGGGGACGCCGAGCAGGAGGGCGAGGCCGGTGGCGCCGAAGCTGACGATCACCGAGTTGATCGTGTAGGTGAGGAAGTCGTTGCGCTCGAACACCTCGATGAAGTTGTTCAGCGTCGGCGGGTTGGGGATGAAGACGGGAACGAAGGACATGTTGTCGACCTCGTTCTTGAGCGAGAGCGACAGCATCCAGAGGAAGACGAGGATGGCCGGCGACACCAGCGCGAAGACGCTGAGGCCGAAGAAGAAGCGGCCGATGGTGCGGCGGACGCGATAGCCCTTCATTGCCACTGCTCCCGCTGGCGCACCGTGAACAGGACGAGGCTGATCAGCAGGATGATGATGAAGAACACCACCGTCATCGCCGCCGCGTAGCCCATGTTGTAGAAGGCGAAGGCGGTTTGGTACAGGTAGAGGTTGATCGTCTCGGACGAGGTGCCGGGGCCGCCGCCTGAAATCACGAAGATCAGGTCGAAGGCCTTCAGCGCGTCGATGGTGCGGATGACGGTGGCCACGATGATGTGCGGCCAGACCAGGGGCACGGTGAGATGGCGGAACGTGTCCCACGCCGACGCGCCGTCGATGCGCGCGGCCTCGAACGGGTCGGTCGGCAGGGCGGCCATGCCGCCGAGGACGATCAGCATGACCAGCGGCGTCCATTGCCAGGTTTCGACCAGCACCAGGGTGGGGATCACTGATTCGGAGGCGTAGCTCCACATGCTGGGCGGCAGGCCGACGGAGGTGAGCAGGTAGTTCAGCACGCCGGCCTGGGGGTGGAACATCATGGTCCAGACCAGGGCGATGGCGACGGGGGTGGCCATCATCGGCAGGATGAAGATGGTGCGCGCCCAGCCCCGCAGGGGGAAGTTGCGGTGGAAGCAGACGGCGGCGGCGATGCCGAGGCCGACCGGGAAGATCACCGACAGGGCGGTGAAGTAGAGCGTGCGCACCACCGACCACAGGAAGCGCTCGTCGCCGGGCAGGCGCATGTAGTTGGCCAGGCCGACATAGGTGAAGCCGCCGCCGATGTTCCATTCATGGACGGACATGAACAGGGTGAAGAGCCAGGGGAACACGATGACGGCGAACACCACCAGCCCGGCCGGGACGACGAAGGGCCAGTATTTGCGGGCGTAGTTGCGCCCACGCAGGCCGGTGGAGGGGGCGCGCGCCTCGGCGGCGCTGGCGCGGGCACTCATCGGCTTTCCGCCTCGTCCGGCACCTTGGTCACGGCACGGTTCCTCCACCCATTGTCTGCGGGGATATCCCTCCCGGCATCAGGTTGCAACATTGGGCGGCCTCTGTTGGGCGGAGACAAATAATTTCATAGCTAAAACAGAACGAATATGGGCGTGCATCGACGCCCCCGGTTTGGAGGGTGCCGCGACGGATGGGGGGGCGCGGGGTGGCGGGCGGCGCACGGGCGGTGCGGGGGCGGGGGATGGGGTGGGCGCGCGGGCGCGGGCGCAGGCCGCGGTTGGGGCCGGGGCCGATGACCCAGAGGATCGGGTGTTCGCAGACCAGGTGGGTGCCGTCGGTCGGCAGGCGCAGTACGGGCGTGGCGGGGCCGATGGGGGTGGGGTCGGGGATGGGGTGCCAGGCGCCGGCGAAGCGGGGTCGGCGGGCGAGGAGACCGGCGAGGAGGGCCAGGATCAGGGCCTCGATGGCGCGGTGCAGGCGCAAGTGTGCTGCCCCGGGGGCGGGGGGATGGACGGGCGGCGTGCGGGGCCGGTTCTGCGTGGTCGCTAACACATGGGTGTTATAATTAACATTTTCCGGCGGTGCAAGGGATTTCATGCAAGGGAAGGAAGAATGTTCTTTTTTGAAAAAAAGAACCAAAAAACTTCCTTCCATTTGCGCCGCGGTGAATCGGTCCGGCACGGTGCAAATGGATGAAAAGTCTTTTTGCTTCTTTTTCTTCAGAAAAAGAAGATTCTTGCCTTCCTTCCTATGGCACCGGCAGCTCGGTCATGCGGCAGAGATTGGCGCCTTTGCGTTCCAGCGCCCGGCGGTCGGCGAAGACGACGCGCAGGTCGTAGGCGCAGGTGCCGCGGGGCAGGCGGATGTCGTGCGAGGCCTGGGGGGCGAGGGCGCCGCGGTCCAGGCGGTTGCTGCCCCAGGTGCCGGTGCCGGCTTGGGTTGCGAAGAATTCGGCGATGGGTTGCTGGCCGCGGTTGAGCAGGCGGATGCTGGGGTCGTCGGCGGGCTTGCCGGTGGCGGCGGGCGGGGCGGCGGGGGCGGCGGCCGTCGGGGTGCGGGCGCCGGTGCCGAAGCACTGGATGAACAGGGTGGAGGCGTGGGCGACCTCGCCGACGTCGCTGGCGCGGCGGTCGGGGCCGGTGCTGGCGGCCAGGGTGGGCGGGGTGTTGTTCTCGCGCAGGAAGCGGACGGCTTCGGCGCCCTTGATGGCGAAGTTGACGTTCTGCGGGATGTCGCCGCCGGTCATCTGGGCGATGCGCAGGGCGTTGAGCTTGGAGACCACGACGCCGATGACGTTGGCGCGCGAATCGAGCAGCGGGCCGCCGGAGTTGCCGGGCTGGACGGGGGCGCTGATCTGGAAGTGCAGCGGGTTGTCGCGCAGGCCGGCCAGCGCGCTGACGTCGCCGGTGGTGAGGGTGGGGCCGGAGGAGAGGACGCCGGAGAGGGGGAAGCCGTAGGTGACGACGGATTCGCCGCGGGCGATGGCGGGGCCCTCGCGGAAGGGGAGCGGCGGGCCGGCATCGCCCTCGTAGGCCAGCACGGCGAGGTCGCGGCGGGAGTCGGCGGCCAGGACGCGGGCGGGGAGGGCGCGGCCCTGGGGCGTGCGGACCATGACGCGGCGGCAGCCGTCGATGACATGGTGGTTGGTGAGCGCGCGGCCGGAGGCGACGACGAAGCCGCTGCCGGTGCTGCTGGGGCGGTCTTGGGCATGGGCGGGGGCGTGGGCGGGGGTGATGAGGGAGAGGAGTGCGGCGAGGAGGGGCAGGGTGCGTCGCATGGATGGTCTCCGGCGGGCCCGCAACCTACTCTGTCCGCCGGGCAGGGGTGAAGCGGGGGAACGGATGGCGGCACCACGGCGGGCGGTGGCGGCGTGGGTTTTGTATGATTGGGGCGACAGCGCGTTCGCGACGATCGTGTCGACCTTCGTGGTGGCGACGTATTTCACGCAGGGGGTGGCCGTCGATCCGGTGACGGGGGCGGCGCAGTGGGCGGGGGCGCAGAGCGTGGCGGGGCTGCTGGTGGCGGTGCTGGCGGTGCCGATGGGGGCGCTGGCGGATCGCGGCGGGTGGCGCGGGCCGATGCTGGGGGCGTGTATCGCGGTGATGGCGCTGTGCACGATGGGGCTGTGGTTCGTGCGGCCCGAGCCGGGGTTCGTGCCGCTGGCGCTGGGGCTGGTGGTGGCGGCGACGGTGGCGTTCGAGGTGGCGACGGTTTTCTACAACGCGATGCTGCCGGAGCTGGCGGCACCGGGGCGGATCGGGCGGCTGTCGAATATCGCCTGGGGGGCGGGGTATGCCGGGGGGCTGGCGTGCCTGGCGGTGGCGCTGGTGGCGCTCGTGATGCCGGATCCGTCGCCGTTTGGGCTGGATCGGGGCGAGGCCGAGCATGTGCGCGCGGCGGCGGTGCTGGCGGGGCTGTGGGTTTTGGCGTTCGGGTGGCCGGCGGCGGTGTTCATTCCGGAGCGGGCGGCGGCGATGCCGTGGCGGGTTGCGGTGCGGGACAGCTGGGGGGAGTTACGGGCGACACTGAGCCAGGTGCGGCATGACCGGGCGCTGCTGCGGCTGCTGGTGGCGCGGATGCTGTTCATGGACGGGCTGATCACGCTGTTCGCGTTCGGGGGGATCTATGCGGCGGGGGAGTTCGGGTTCTCGGCGACCGATGTGCTGGTGTTCGGGATCGGGCTGAATGTGACGGCGGGGCTTGGGGTGTTCGGGTTCGCGTTCGTGGAGGACCGGATCGGGGCGAAGACGGCGGTGCTGGTGAGTTTGTGCGGGCTGGTGGTGCTGGGGTTGCCGTTGCTGGTGCTGAGCGACCCGGCGTGGTTCTGGGGGCTGGGGTTGGCGCTGGGGGTGTTCGTGGGGCCGTGCCAGTCGGCGAGCCGGAGCCTGATGGCGCATATGGCGCCGGCGGAGGCGCGGGCGGCGTGGTTCGGGCTGTTCGCGCTGTCGGGGCGGGTGACGGCGTTCGCGGGGCCGGCGGCGCTGGGGTTGGCGACGGCGGCGTTCCAGAGCCAGCGGGCGGGGATGGCGGTGATTTTGGTTTTCCTGGCGGCGGGGGCGGTGGTTCTGGCGGGGCTGCGGCTACCAGCGGCCAAGGTTTGAGCTGCGGGCGCGGGCGGCGACGAAGGCCAGCCAGGCGAGTTGGGGCAGGAGCAGGAGGGCGAGCAGCGGCAGTTTCATGCTCGACGAGGCGTGGGTGAAGGCCATCGCGACGATGCCGCCGATGGCCGCGAAGGCCCAGTGGATGGCGGCGATGGCGCGGGCGTCGACGCCGGAGCGGTGGGCGACCTGGTAGAGGTGGGAACGGTGGGCGTGGGCGATGTTCTCGCCGGCCAGGGCGCGGCGGACCAGGGTGAAGGCGACGTCGAACAACACGCCGGCCAGCAGCATCGGGACGAGGAGGAAGCTCATCTCGATGGCCTGGAAACGGGCGGCGGCGACGCCGAGCATGGCCAGGACGAAGCCGCAGAACTGGCTGCCGACGTCGCCCATGAAGATGCGGGCGTGGGGGAAGTTGAACGGCAGGAAGCCGGCGACGGCGGCGGCGAGGAGGAGGGCGGCGAAGTAGACGAACCAGCCCTCCTGGCCCGCGGCGATCACGGCGAGGAAGGCGCAGGCGACCAGGACAGTGCCGCCGACCAGGCCGTTCAGGCCGTCGATGAAGTTCATCGCGTTGGTGGCGAACAGGATCCAGGCGACCGTGACGGCAGCACCCCAGAGGCCGAGATCGACCGGGCCGAGGCCGGGGAGGTTGAATACCTCGACATACAGGCCGGTGCCGACCGCAAGCAGGGCGGCGGCAACCTGGGCGCCGAGCTTCACGACGAAGGGGAAATCGCGCAGGTCATCCAGATAGGCGACGACGGCTATTGCCACCGCGGCCAGCACCACGCCGCGGAAATAGGCGTCGGCCAGGCGGGCGAACTCGGCGAAGCCGTAGAGCACCGAGATGCCCAGCAGGAATGCCACCACGATGCCGACGCCGCCGCCCTTGGGCGTGGGGACCGTGTGCGCCTTCCGGGCCGCCGGACGATCGATCACGCCGGCCGAGACCATCGCGCGCACGACCAGTGCCGAGACGCAGGCCAGGCCGGCCGCGAACAGCAGGTGCTGCAGGATCGCGGCCCAGGTCATGCGAGGGCGTGGTGGATGGGAAGGAAGGAAGGCCAGGGCTCTGCCCTGGACCCGCCAGGGGGCCGAGCCCCCTGGACCCTCACATCATTGTTCCGCCTTCGGCGGGGAGGGGCCATCGAGGCCAATCGAACCGCCTGGACGGCCCCTCCCCGCCGAAGGCGGAAAAGGTCCGGGAGTCCAGAGGCTCCGCCTCTGGTGGGGTCCAGGGGCAACGCCCCTGGCCTTTCTGTCCGCCTCACCCCATCACCCCCGCACGAGTTTGGCTTCGATGCGGTCCCAGATGGCGCTGGCGAGGTCGGTTCCGTCGAAGCGGGCGATTTCTTGCAGGCCGGTGGGGGAGGTGACGTTGATTTCGGTGAGGTAGTCTCCGATGACGTCGATGCCGACGAAGATGAGGCCTTGTTCTTTCAGGAGCGGGCCGATGGCGTCGCAGATTTCCTTGTCGCGGGGGGAGAGGCCGATTTTTTCCGGGCGGCCGCCGACGTGCATGTTGCTGCGGGCTTCGCCGGCGGCGGGGACTCGGTTGATGGCGCCCATGGGTTCGCCGTCGACCAGGATGATGCGTTTGTCGCCTTGGCGGACGGCGGGTTCGTAGCGTTGGATCATCAGCGGTTCGCGCGAGCGGGCGAAGTGCATTTCGAGCAGGGAGTTGAGGTTTTCGTCGTCGTGCTTGATGCGGAAGACGCCGGCGCCGCCGTTGCCGAACAGCGGCTTGACGATGATGTCCTTGTGGGTGGCGCGGAAGCCGCGGATGGCGTCGGGGTCCCAGGTGACCAGGGTGGGCGGCATCAGTTCGGGGAAGTGGGTGACGAGGAGTTTCTCGGGGGCGTTGCGGACGGAGACGGGGTGGTTGACCACGAGCGTTCCGGTGCCGTCGGCCTTGTGGATGTGTTCGAGCATGTGGGTGGCGGTGATGTAGGCCATGTCGAAGGGCGGGTCCTGGCGCATCAGGATCACGTCCATGCTGCCCAGGTCGAGGATTTCCTCGGGGCCGAAGGTGTAGTGGTTGTTGCGCACGCGCTGGACGGTGACGGGGCGGGCGCGGGCGAAGAGGCGGGCGTCGCGCGGGGCGCCTTGCTTGAGGGAGCCTTCGCGCAGGGACATGTGGCGCACTTCGTAGTGCCACATGGCGTGCCCGCGGGATTGGGCGGCCAGCATGAGCTGGAAGGAGGAGTCGCCGTCGATGTTGATGGTCTCGATCGGGTCCATCTGGACCGCGACCTTCAGGGCTTTGGTCATGCCGGGCCTCCCGAGGTTGCGTAATGGCACATGCTGGAATTCCGGCCGCGGCGCAACCGGGCGGCTCAGGCGGCTTGGGCGGCGAGGCGCTGTTCCAGGCGGGCGATGAGCGGGTGTTCGTGCTGGGCGACATAGGCGTCGAGCAGGGCGCCGGAGGTGGCAAGGCGCATGTTGGCTTCGCCGGGTTCGCGGACCTGTTCGAGCCAGGCGGCGGGGTTTTGGCGGATGGTTGCGGCGAGGGCGAGCGCCTGGGCGAAGATGGCGTTCAGGCGGCGGGGCGGGCTGGGCTCCTGGTCGTAGGCGGCGTCGATCATGGGGGCGAAGTCGTGGAAGCCCAGTTCCGTCATGAAGCGCAGCGCGCGGGGGTTGCCGACCACCATGGTCGGGTGGCCGAGGCAGAATGCCTTGACGATCTTTTCGGTGATGCGGTCGACCTCGCCGGAGGTGAACTCGGTTTCGGTGACGAGAGAATAGAAGGTGCGCTGGTAGGGGCGCGGGTCGATCTTGTCGAACAGGGCGTTGCCGGTCTGGGCGAAGTCGTCGACCTTGAGGTCGCGCAGCGCGATGGCGGCGCGGCAGCCTTCCGCCAGGTGGGCCAGGGCGGGATTGGCGGCGAGGAAGGCCATGACGCGGGCGCCGTCGCCCACGTCGCCGTCCTTG
>CAMDGX010000147.1 GCA_945897825.1 Asaia bogorensis
CGTCGTCGGCCCCTACGTCATGCCCTTCGCGGAATCCGACGAAGGCAGCGGGCGCAACGAAATGGGCTGGGGGCCGGAATACGCCGCGCAATCCGCGCCGGCATATTTCAACAACCGCAAGGTCTCGATCTACGGCGGTTCCAACGAAATCCAGCGCAACATCATCGCCAAGGCGATCCTTGGCTTCTAGAAGGCAAGCAAGACGTTCTTTTTTGAAAAAAAGAACCAAAAAACTTTTCATCCATTTGCGCTGCGTTCAGCCCGTTGAACCGGGTGCAAATGGATAAAAGTCTTTTTGCTTATTTTTCTTCAGAAAAAGAAGACCCTTCCTTCCTGCTCTCCGTTCAGGACACACGCACATGGACTTCGACCTCAGCGACGACCAACGCCTCCTCAAGGACAGCGTCGATCGCCTGATCGCCGACCGCTACACCTTCGACGCCCGCAAGAAGATCATGGCCGAGCCCGGCGGCTGGTCGCGCAACATGTGGGCGCAGTTCGCCGAACTCGGCCTCCTCGGCCTGCCTTTCCCGGAATCCGTGGGCGGCTTCGGCGGCGGCCCGGTCGAGACCATGCTGGTCATGGAAGCCATCGGCCGCGGCCTGGTGCTCGAACCCTTCCTCGCCACCGTCATCCTCGGCGGCGGCCTCATCCAGGCGGCCGGCAGCGCCGAACAGCAGAAGGCCATGCTGCCCCAGATCGCCCAAGGTAAGGCCATCCTCGCCTTCGCCCATGTCGAGCGCGCCAGCCGCTACAACCTCGCCGACGTGCAGACCACCGCGAAGCAGGACGGCGGCGCCTGGGTTCTCAACGGTGAGAAATCCGTCGTCATCGCCGGCGACACTGCCGACACCCTGATCGTCACCGCCCGCACCAAGGGCGCCCGCTTCGAGCGCGACGGCATCGGCCTGTTTCTCGTCGACGCGAAGTCCGCGGGCGTCACCATCCAAGGCTACCCGACGCAGGACGGCACCCACGCCGCCGAAATCCGCTTCGACAACGCCAAGGCCACCGGCGTCCTCGGCGACCCTGCCGGCGGCCTCGCCCCGGCCGAGAAGGTGATGGACCAGGCCATCGCTGCCATCTGCGCCGAAGCCGTCGGCCTGATGCACGAGATGCACACCACCACCGTCGACTACATGAAGACCCGCAAGCAGTTCGGCCGCGCCATCAGCGAATTCCAGGTCCTGCAGCACCGCTCGGTGGACATGTTCGTCTCCCTCGAACAGGCCCGCTCCATGTCGATGTTCGCCACCTTCTCCGCCGGCGAGACCGACGCCAAGGTCCGCAGCCGCGCCATCTCGGCCGCCAAGGTGCAGATCAACAATTCCGGCAAGCATATCGGCCAGGAATGCGTCCAGCTCCATGGCGGCATCGCCATGACCATGGAATACAAGGCCGGGCACTACTTCAAGCGCATGACCATGCTGGAACAACTGTTCGGCGACACCGACACCCACCAGGCCCGCGTCGCCGCCTCCGGTAGTTTGTTCTAAGGAAGAATCTTCTTTTTCTGAAGAAAAAGAAGCAAAAAGACTTTTATCCATTTGCGCCTCGTTGAACCGTTCGGGCGCGGCGCAAGCGGATAAAAGTTTTTTGGTTCTTTTTTTCAAAAAAGAACTTCTTCCTTCCTTCTAAGGGAGACACAACCCATGACCGGCCACCTCACCGGAGCCGAATGGCTCGCCCGCGCCATTGCTTCCACCGGCACGGAGCATGTCTTTTTCATCGACTCCGTCATCCGCCGCACCCTGATCCAGCTGGAGCAGGTCGGCGTGAAGCGTGAGCTGGCCCACACCGAGTCCGGCGTCGCCTACATGGCCGACGGCTACGCGCGCGTGAGTGGCAAGGCCGCCATCTGCTTTGCCCAGTCGGTGGGGGCGGCCAACCTCGCCGCCGCGTTGCAGGATGCGTATCTCGCCCGCGTCCCGGTCGTCGCCATCACCGGCCGCAAGGTGCCGGGCATGCACCACGCCAACGCCTACCAGGAGGTCGACCACCACGCCCTCTTCGCCCCGGTCACCAAGATGACCGCCGACGTCGCCACCGCCGCCGACCTGCCGCGCCTGCTGCGCCAGGCCATCCGCACCGCCACCGCCGGCAGCCCGCGCCCCACCCATCTCGACCTGTTCGGCCTCTCCGGCGAGGTGGTCGAACTCGGCGAGGTCGCGGAGCCGCCGGTGATCGACCCGGCGCTGCTGCGCGTTCCGTCCCACCGCCCGGTCGCCGCCAGCGACGATATCGAGCGCGCCGCGAAGGCCCTGCTCGCCGCAAGCCGCCCGGTCATCGTCGCCGGCGACACCGCCGCGTTGTCAGGCTGCGGCGCCGAACTGCTGAAGGTCGCCGAGGCGCTCTCCGCCCCCGTCGCCACCGCGCTCGGCGCCCGTGGCCTCATCCCCACCCGCCACCGCCTGGCCGTCGGCGTCGTCGGCAACTACGCCGCCCCGCCCGCCAACAAGGTCGTCCACGGCGCCGACCTCATTCTCTATGTCGGCTGCGACACCGGCGACCAGGTCACCCACACCTGGCGCATCCCGTCGCCGGAAACCCCGGTGATCCAGATCGACATCGACGCCGCCGAGCTTGGGCGCAACTTCGCCAACTGCCTCGGCCTGAACGGCGACCCGAAGGCGACGCTGGCCGCCCTGGCCATCGCCCTCGGCAAGCCCGCCCGCGACACCGCCTGGGCCGACCAGGCCGCCGCGCTGATGGCCGAATGGCGCGCGGCCATGGCGCCGCACTTCGCCAGCACCGCCAACGCCATCCGCCCCGACCGGCTCTGCGCCGAGATCGAGCGCGCGCTGCCGGAGGACGGCATCCTCGTCGCCGACACCGGCTACTCCGGCATCTGGACCGGCACCTGCATCGAGTTCAACGGTGCCGGCCAGACCTACCTGCGCGCCGCCGGATCGCTCGGCTGGTCCTATGCCGCCGCCCTCGGCGCCAAGCTCGCCGCTCCCAGCCGCAAGGTCGTCACCTTCTCCGGCGACGGCGCCTTCTACTACCACCTCGCCGAGCTGGAGACCGCCCGCCGCCGCGGCATCGCCACGGTCACCGTGATCAACAACAACTCCGGCTTCGGCCAGGGCTGGCCCGGCCTGCTGCGCCAGCAAGGCAACCTCCCCGGCAACCCCGCCGAAATGCTCCGCTTCGGGCCGACCGACTTCGCGAAGGTCGCCGAAAGCTTCGGCGTCGCGGGCATCCGCGTCACCGAGCCGGACCAGATCGCTCCCGCCCTGCAACGGGCGCTGGCGATGGACGAGCCCGTGGTCGTCGATGTCGTGACCGATATCGATGTTCGCGCGCCGGAGCCCTGGTTGCCCTAAGCAAGCATGTTCTTTTTTGAAAAAAAGAACCAAAAAACTTTCATCCATTTGCGCCCAGGAAAGCACGGCATCCGCAGCCGTAAATGGATAAAAGTCTTTTTGCTTCTTTTTCTTCAGAAAAAGAAGAATCTTCCTTCCTCCAGGAAACGCCCCCATGAACCTCTCCGAATCGAACAAGCTCCGCTACGACCTCTCCGGAAAGGCCGCGCTGGTCACCGGCGCCGCCTCCGGCATTGGCCTGGCCACCGCCACCATGCTCGCCCGCAACGGCTGCGCGGTCGCGATCAACCACCTCGCCAACGACCCGCGGGGCGAGGAGGCCGTCGCCAATCTCCGCCAGGAGGGCCTGAACGTCATCTCCGCCCCCGGCAATGTCGGCGTGGCCGGCGACTGCGAGCAGATGGTCGAGGCCGCCTGCCGCAAGCTCGGCCGGCTGGACCTGCTGGTGAACAACGCCGGCACCCCCGGCGTGAAGGAGGTCGTCCCGCCCGCGCGCATCGACCTCATCACCGACGAGCTTTGGGAGGTCCTGCTCCAGGTCAACCTGGTCGGCGTCTTCCGCTGCTCCAAGGCGGCCGCGCCGTGGCTGAAGGAGAGCCAGGGCGCCATCGTCTCCACCGCCTCCATCGCCGGCCTGCACAGCGCCGGCTCGTCGATGGCCTATGGCGCGACTAAGGCCGGGGTGATCTCGCTGACCAAGAACCTCGCCCGCGGCCTCGCCCCGGTGCGGGTCAACGCCGTCGCGCCGGGCGCGGTCAACTCCTCCTGGCAGATCGAATGGACGCCGGAGGCCCGCCAGCACTCCATCGAGAAGGCGACGCTGAAGCGCCGCTGCGAACCGGAAGATCTCGCCGAGGTTATCGTCTTCCTCGGCTTCGGCGCCTCCATGGTCACCGGCCAGACCATCGTGGTCGATGGCGGCCTGACGCTCTAGTAACTCACGCCTCCGTGAACCATGCGCACATACATTAGTATGCAACCGCAAAGGACATCGTCATAAACAAAGCATCATAAACGAAGTAACGATCGTTTTTTGCTTGCGCGGGATTATCCCCGCCCCGTACCGTCCGCCCTGCGATGCACGCCCCATGGCGCCCGTCGCAGCCCGGGATGGCGCCGACAGCCTCGCCACAGTCCTTCGCCGGACCGTGCCGTGTCGGCCCTCCCAGGGAGGCCGGCCGAAGCGGCATGAAGCCGCGGGCCCAGCACGAGGAGGGCGTATTCATGCGGTCCATCCACATCCCCAATGGCGGGCGCGACGGCGCATTGCTGATCTCCGACCGCGGCGTGCGCCCCCTGCGCCCGCTGCCCGAGGGCGTCCTCGCCCTCCTGCGCTCGGTCAACGAGCTGTGCCGCGCGGTCGGCGGCACGCCCGAGAAGTCCACCCGCGAGAAGCTCAGCCGCTCGCTGGTCACCATCGCCAACCTCGCCGTCGGCCGTGTCGAGGGCGTGGTCGGCCCGCTCGATGGCGATGCCGCCCTGGTCTTCCAGGACGACGACGGCGGCTTCACCTGCGGCAGCACCGGCAAGCCCCCGCTCCCCTTCCCCTGGCCGCCCTCCGACCTCCCCTCCGTCGGCGACCTGATCCGCGACGGTGTCGTCGAGGGCGGCGTCATCGACCTCGTCCGCGCCGCCCGCGAGCGCAACCTCAACCTGCTCACCGTCTTCGAAGACCCCGCCAGCGCCGCCAGCAAGCTCGGCGTCACCCTCTCCACCCGCGCGCTCGCCGACCTCGAGGCCCTCTCGCCCGCCCGCCTCAAGGACATCAAGGACGAGACCGACCGCGAGATCGTCACCTTCTTCCACGCCGTCGCCCGCGACGGGCGCTTCCTCGACACCTGGCACAAGCGCCCGGTCGAGATCGCCGACGAGCTGAAGTTCAAGCTCAACCCCGGCGCGATCGAGAAGATCATCTCCGGCGAACTCTCCGGCGCCTTCTCCAACCCGGGCTGGCGCGCCGATGTCGGCGGCTCCATCATCATCATCGTCGCCGCCGACACCGTCATCATCGCCGTCGTCGCCGTCTCCTCGCGCAGCGACCTCTCCGGCACCATCGTCGACCGCTCCCGCCGCGCCAAGATATGAAGCGGGGGCAGACCATGGCCTCCGCCCCCTCCGTCCTCCTGGTCAGCCTGCCCTGGACCCTGCAGACCGAGCCCAGCCTGGGCCTCGGCCTGCTCAAGGCCATCCTCGACCACCAGGCGATCCCCGCGCGCGTCATGCACCTGAACCTGCGCGCCTACCGCGTCCTCCAGCCGCGCAGCTACGACGCCATCGCCCGCATCTACGGCCTCAACGACTTCCTCTTCACCAAGGTGCTGGACCCCGAGGTGACCTCCACCCAGCTCCGCTGGCTCCGGGTCAAGGCGCGCAACTTCATCTCGCAGCCGGAAGCCGACCGCGCCCATTTCCGCTCGTCGGAGGAGACCTTCGACAAGTTCATGCTGCTGCGCGAAACCCTGCTGCCGGAACTGCTGGAGGAATGGGCCGACGAGATCGCCGCCGACCCCGCCACCATGGTCGGCTTCTCCTGCATGTTCGACCAGACCATCGCCTCCCTCGCCCTGGCCAAGCTCGTGCGCGAACGCGCGCCCGACAAGCTGATCGCCTTCGGCGGCGTCGCCGTCCGCCCCCCCACCGCCGGCATGCTGATCGAGAGCTTCCCCTGGGTCGATGCGGTCTGCGACGGCGAGGGCGAACTCGTCATCGGCCCCCTGGTCCACGCCTCCGCGGGCCTCATCCCGCTCGAAGACGTCCCCGGCATCGTCCGCCGCGGCCCCGATGGCCGCGCCATCGCCAACCCCATGCCCCCCAAGGTCGACCTCGACGCCAACCCGGTGCCCGACTACGCCGACTATTTCCGCGAACTCGCCGAACTCTCCGACCGCGAGCAGGTCGACGTCCACCCGCTGGCCGTGCCGATCGAGAACAGCCGCGGCTGCTGGTGGGGCCAGAAGCACCACTGCATCTTCTGCGGCATCCACAAGGACGACCTCGCCTACCGCGCCCGCCAGGCCGACCGCGTCGTCGAGGCGATCGACACGCTGGCCGCCCGCCACCGCCTGCCCGGCATCCGCTTCTCCGACTACATCATGCCGCGCGAATACCTCACCACCCTGCTGCCCACCCTGGCCCGCCGCGGCCCGCGCGAAGACCTGTTCACCGAGCTGAAGGCCAACACCAAGACCGCCGATTTCGAGCTGCTGGCCGAGGCCGGCTTCAAGGAAGTCCAGCCCGGCATTGAAAGCTTCTCCACCGCCGTGCTCCGCCGCATCGACAAGGGCGTCACCGGCCTGCGCAACGTCTACACCATGCTCAACGGCCGCGCCGCTGGCATCAAGATCTTCTACAACATCATCCACAGCTTCCCCGGCGACCAGGAAGCCGACTACGAGGCCATGCTCCGCCTCGTCCCGCGCCTGGTGCATCTCGACGCGCCCGAAACCTGCACCCCCGTCCTCATCACCCGCGGCGCCCCGCTGCAAACCCAGCGCAGCCGCTTCGGCCTGCCGCCCGCGGTGCCGGAATCCAGCTACGAACTGCTCTTCTCCCAGGGCTTCATCGACCGCACCGGCTTCCGCATGGAGGATTTCGTCTACTACTTCGAACGCGACTTCGAACTGCCGCCCCGCGTCGAAGCCCTGGTCGACAAGGTCCGCGCCCTCGTCCTGGCCTGGCGCGAGGAAGCGCCCGAAGGCGTCCACTGGCTCCAGGTCGAGCCCGACGGCCGCGGCCTGCTGGTGCGCGACAGCCGCAACGGCCCCGAACGCACCCACCACCTGCCCCCCGACCTCGCCGGCCTGCTGCTGCGCTGCGTCCAGCCCATCGCGATCCACAAGCTGGAAGCCAGCGCCCCCTCCCGCCCCTGGCTGGAAGGCGCCCTGCACGAACTCGACGAACTGGGCCTGATCATGCGCGAAGGCAACGAGTGCCTCTCCCTCGCCCTGCCAATCCCCCGCCCAGCCCACCTCGCCGAAGCCTTCGCCAAACGCGGCCGCCCGGCGGAGCCAATGCCCTCGACGCTGCATGAGGGGGTGGGTTAGGCATAGCTACAGGCAAGGCCAGGGCTCTGCCCTGGACCCGCAAAGGGCCGGCGGCCCTTTGATCCCGATACACAAGAAAGAGGAGGTCCAGGGGCTCGGCCCGTCGCGCGAAGGCGCGCGCCGGACCAGGCGGGTCTGGGCAGAGCCCAGCCTTACTTTCTCAGGGCCGCGCCCTACGCCTCGGGATAGGGCGGCTTGAACAACCCCGCCGGCGACAGGGTGAAGATCTCGCACCCGGTCTCCGTCACCCCGATCATGTGTTCGAACTGTGCCGACAGGCTCCGGTCGCGCGTCACCGCCGTCCACCCGTCATCCAGCACCTTCACCTCCGGCCGCCCGGCATTCACCATCGGCTCGATGGTGAAGAACATGCCCGGCTCCAGCATCGGCCCATCCCCCGGCCGCCCGAAATGCAGCACGTTCGGCGGCGCATGGAATGTCCGCCCGATCCCGTGGCCGCAGAAATCGCGCACCACGCTGAACCGGTTGCCCTCCACATAGGTCTGGATCGCATGCCCGATATCGCCGAACCGCGCCCCCGGCCGCACCGCCGCGACCCCGCGCATCAGCGCCTCGTGCGTCACCTCGATCAGGTTGCGTGCCTTGGTGCTCGGCGGCCCCGCGCAATACATGCGCGAGCTGTCGCCATACCAGCCGTCCAGGATCACGGTGACATCGATGTTCACGATATCGCCTGCCTCCAGCCGCCGGTCGCCGGGAATGCCGTGGCAGACCACATGGTTGATCGAGGTGCAGATCGACTTCGGGTAGCCGCGGTAGTTCAGCGGCGCCGGCACCGCCCCGTGCGCCAGGATGAACGCATGGCAAACCCGGTCCAGTTCCTCGGTGGTCACCCCGGGGCGCACCTGCGCACCGATCATGTCCAGCGTCTCCGCCGCCAGCCGGCCCGCCGCGCGCATGCCCGCGAAATCCTCGGGCGCATGCAGCGTGATCCGTCGCGCGTCCTGCCTGCCGTCCATCAAGCTCTCCCTGCGGCCCCCGGATGGCCACCCTCTCCCGCGAACATGCGCAACCAGGGCGCCGCCCGCAAGGGTTTGGCGCGCCGGCCCTGCCATGCCGCGCTCAGCGGCTGGCGACCTGGCCCGCCTCGGGGCGGATCGGCAGGCACGGGATCTTGCGCTTGGTCAGCGCCGCGCAGGCCGGCTGCACCTCCGCCTGGGAGAGCCCGCTCAGCTGCGCGCGGAAGCTCTGCCGCCGGTTCACCGTCGCCGCCTCCACCCGCACATCGCCCGCATCCGCGATCCGCCGCGCGGTGAACGCCGCCTGCCGGGCGAGCTTCTCGCTGCCGAACGACCCCACCTGGATCGACCACCGCGCCGCCGGGCGCGGCCGTGGCGCGGCC
>CAMDGX010000148.1 GCA_945897825.1 Asaia bogorensis
AGGCCGATGAGGGCGACTTTCATGCAGCCTCCAGGAGCTTGCGCGCGATGATGACGCGCATGATTTCGTTGGTGCCTTCCAGGATGCGGTGCACCCGGAGGTCGCGCAGGTAGCGTTCCATCCCGTATTCGCGGATGTAGCCGTAGCCGCCGTGGAGCTGGAGGGCTTCGTCGACGATGCGGAAGCAGGCATCGGTGGCGAAGCGCTTGGCCATGGCGCAGCGCATCGTGGCATCGGCGTCGCCCTTGTCCAGGGCGGCGGCGGCGCGGTGGACCATGAGGCGGGCGGCTTCCAGCTCGGTGGCCATGTCGG
Organism: Asaia bogorensis; assembly: GCA_945897825.1. Classification (GTDB taxonomy): domain Bacteria; phylum Pseudomonadota; class Alphaproteobacteria; order Acetobacterales; family Acetobacteraceae; genus CAMDGX01. The sequence continues at coordinate 313 of CAMDGX010000148.1, forward strand.
CCAGCTTGAATTGCAGGGCCTGGAACTCGGAGAGGGTTTTGCCGAAGGCGCGGCGCTCCATGATGTAGGCGCGCGCGGCGTCGAGGCAGGCGCGGGCGCCGCCGAGGGAGCAGGCGGCGATGTTGATGCGTCCGCCGTCGAGCCCCTTCATGGCGAAGCGGAAGCCCTCGCCCTCGGCGCCGAGGCGGTTCTCGTGCGGGATGCGCACGTCGTCGAAGATGACCTGGGCGGTGGGCTGGCTGTTCCAGCCCATCTTGTTTTCCGGCTGGCCGAAGGACAGGCCGGGCATGCCCTTCTCAGCGACGAGGCAGGAGATGCCGCGCGGCGAGTCGGCGCCGGTGCGGACCATGGTGACGTAGAGGTCGGCGATGCCGCTGCCGCTGATGAAGGCCTTGGTGCCGGACACCTTGTAATGGCCGTCGCCGGTGTTCTCGGCGCGGGTTTTCAGGGCGGCGGCGTCGGAGCCGCTGCCGGGTTCGGTGAGGCAGTAGGAGACGAAGGCGTCGCCGGACAGCACGCGCGGCAGCCAGCGATCGCGCTGGGCCTGGGTGCCGAAGGAGGAAATCATCCAGGCGACCATGTTGTGGATGGTGAGGAACGCCGTGGTGCTGGGGCAGGCATGGGCGAGTTCCTCGAACACCAGGGCGGCGTCGAGGCGGGAGAGGCCGGTGCCGCCGTGTTGCTCCGGGACGTAGAGGCCGGCGAAGCCCAGGGCGGCGGCTTCGCGCAGTTCGGCGGCGGGGAAGTGGCGCTCGGCGTCCCAGCGCGCCGCACCGGGGGCCAGGCGGTCGGCGGCGAAGGCACGGGCGGTGGCCTGGAAGGCGCGCTGGTCGTCGCTCAGGTCGAAATCCATCTGCTCCCCCGGTTTCCTCGCTCGGTTCCCGGGTCTAGCGTAACGTCCCGAGCGACAGAAGGGCAGCACCATGCGCGCACGCATCCGCGACACCGAGATCTACTTCGACATCGAGGGCATGGGGCTGGTGCCGGATGGGCGGCGGATGCGCGAGCAGCCGGTGGCGTTCGTCATCCATGGCGGGCCGGGCGGCGACCACAGCGGGTTCAAGCCGGGGATGGGGCCGCTCGCGGAGCGGATGCAGCTGGTCTATTTCGACCATCGCGGCCAGGGGCGCTCGGCGCGCGGCGATGTGAGCCGCTACACGCTCGACGAGAACGTGGAGGACATGGAGGCGCTGCGCCGGCATCTCGGGCTGGGGCCGATCGTGTCGATCGGGACGAGCTATGGCGGGATGGTGGCGATGGCCCATGCCGCGCGCTACCCGGACAGCGTGAGCCACCTGGTGCTGATCGTGACGGCGGCGCATGCGGGGTTCAACGCGCGGGCGCAGGCGATCGTGCGCGAGCGGGGGACGCCGGCACAGGTGGAGGCGTGCCGGCAGCTCTGGGCAGGGGAGCTGACCACCGTGGAGAAGCTGCGCGCCTACTACGACCACATGGGGCCGATGTATTCGACCACGTTCGACGCGGCGGCGGCGGCGAAGGGGCGGGACCGGGGCATCCTGTCGCCCGAGGCGATCAACATGGCGTTCAAGCCGGGCGGGTTCCTGCAGACCTACGATCTGCGGCCGGAGCTTTCGAAGATCACGGCGCCGACGCTGATCTGTGCGGGGCGGCACGACTGGATCTGCCCGCCGGAATTCTCCGAGGAGATCCACCGGCTGATGCCCGGCAGCGACCTGCGCATCTTCGAGCACTCGAGCCACTCGATTCGGGCGGACGAGCCGCAGGCGCTGCTGGACGCGATCGCGGGGTTCGTTGTGTACAAGGGGCGGGCGAAAGGTTAACGAGGCGGGGCCGCGGCGGAGGTTATCACGTGTTCGTGAGGCCGGGCAGCGCCGCCGAAGGGGTGCCCGGCATGCCCGCCGGATGGGTACACGCCATTGTATTTTCGGGGATTTACCCACCGAAAGGGCCGTGTGTTACATTTCGTAAAATAGTGTCTCAGATGTTTAATCACGTGAGATCGTTGACGTCTTTGCGCCCGAATGTGATACGGATGCTCCATGGCAACAGCCTCCTGCATCGGTAGCGAGAACAGCAGGCCGCGCAACGACTGACCGGCGTGCGTACCCCCATCGGGGGGCTGGATTGGATGAGCGGCTTGGCACCGGCGCCCGCAGGCGGGCAGGACCAGGCCCGACGGCTTCAAACATCAGTCGCCCCGCGCGGCTGAAGCACAAGGATTGAGACATGGCGACTTATACCTTCGGCGACGACACGATCGTCGGCCTCCCGGATACCACGACGACCAGCATCACCAGCGGCACCGCGCCCTACACGTTCAACCCGTTCAGCGCCGTCTCGTCGGTCACGGACAGCGAGCCCGGAGACGCGGACGGCGACTCGGTCACGCTACGCCTGTCGCTGCGCGACCTGACCATCGCCTTCAACCCGCCGCCGCAGACCGATGGCGCGGTGCTGTATGCCGTCGATGGCGGCCTGACCACCACGCTGAGCCTGGGCGACACCGTCGGGACCACCTTCACCGGCACCTCCGCGGCCGCCGTGACGTGGCTGCAGAACATCTTCGTGGTGGCCTACTCGCTGCAGGACCGCTTCACCGTGGTGCTGCGCGGCATCGGTGAAAACGGCAGCGACACTCCGGCCACTTTCGCCCGCAGCTACGTGATCGCCTGCTTCCTGCAGGGCACGATGATCTCCACCCCCGCCGGCGAGCGCGCCGTCGAGGCGCTGCAGGCCGGCGACCTCGTCACCACGCTGGACGGCACCGCGAAGCCGGTGAAGTGGATCGGCCACCGCAGCTACGAGGCCGAGTTCGGCGCCACCGAGGCGTTCGTCCGCCCCGTGGTGTTCAAGGCCGGCTCGCTCGGCGCCGGCCTGCCGGTGCGCGACCTGAAGGTGTCGCCGCAGCACGCCATGCTGATCGACGGCGTGATGGTGCCGGCCGCCGCCCTGGTGAACGGCGTCAGCATCGTGCGCGACGACAGCCACAGCGACGTGACCTACTTCCACATCGAGCTGGACGGGCATGAGGCGGTGTTCGCCGAGGGCGCGCCGAGCGAGACCTTCGTCGACCACAACAGCCGCGCGATGTTCGACAACGCCGACGAGTACAACCTGGTGTACGGCTCCTCCGCCGCCCGCCCGGCCGAGCAGCCGCGCCTGGAGGAGGGCGTCCAGCTCGCCGCCATCCGCCGCCGCCTCGCCGAGATCGCCGGCATCGCCACCGCCTCCGTCGCCGGCCCGATCAGCGGCAACCTGGAGAGCATCCAGGACGGCGTGCTGACCGGCTGGGTGATCGACACCGTCAGCGGCGAGGCCGTCGAGGCCGAGGTGCTGGTGGACGGCGAAGTGGTCGGCAGCATCGTCGCCAACCGCTACCGCGCCGACCTCGACCAGGCCGGCCTGGCCGGTGGCCGCGGCGGCTTCACCATGGCGCTCCCCGCCGCGGTGGACAGCCTGTCGCAGGTCAGCCTGCGCCGCACCGTGGACGGCCAGGTGCTGGCCGCCCCGGCGCGCGAGACCGTCGGCGCCTGATCCAGGCCGCCTGACGCACTAGAAAGGGGCGGAACCTTCGGGTTCCGCCCCTTTTGCTTTGGCGCCGCCCGCCCGCAGGCAGACGGCCCGCAGGCAGACGGCTTGTGCAGGGTTCAGTGCGCCATCAGCACCGGAATCGACGACGCGGCCAGCGTGCTGCGGGTGAAGCCGCCGAACACCACCTCTCGCAGGCGGGAATGGCTGTAGCCGCCCATCACCACGAGGTCGGCCGAGAGCGCCATCGCCTCGCGCTGCAGCACCTCCACCGCGCTGCCGCGTTCGAGCGGCAGGGTGCGCGCTTCCACAGCCTTGTTGTGCCAGCGCAGCGCGCGCAGCAGCCGCAGCGCCGAGGCGTCCGGGGCGGAAGCGTCGTCCGCCACGGTCACGATCGTCACCTGCTCGGCGCGCGCGATGAACGGCAGGGCGCAGGAGACCGCGCGCGCGGCCTCCGGGGTATCTTTCCAGGCGATCACCACGCGCGTGCCGAGGCTCGCGGGTGCGGTGGCGGGGGCGATCAGCAGCGGCTTGCCGGTATCCAACAGGGCTGCTTCGAGCGCTTCGGCGGCGCCATTCTCCGGGCCACCGCGGCCCATGACCATCAGGTCGGCGAAGCGGCCCACCTGCCCCACCCAGGCGCTCTGGCTGCCCTGTTCCATGGTGAACTCGCCGGTCGGGCCGTCGCCGTTGGGCGCGTCGCGCAGCGCGATGCCGGCGCCTGATAGCAGGGCCTCCACGGTCGCGCGCGCCGCCGCGGATAGGCGGGTGGCGTCGGCCTCCATGCGGTCGATCACCGCCTGCACCGCGTCGCCGCCGCCGACGCCGCCGGCGGTCATGCTCATCAGCACCTCGGAGGTGTCGACGCGGACGTGAAGGAATTCGAGGTGGGCGGCGAAGATGCGGGCGGCGAGCAGGGCGGTGGCGAACACCGCTTCGTCTTCCGGCTCCCCTGTCGCGGGGACCAGCAGGTTCTTGAACATGACGTGACTCCTCCTTCTTGCGCGTCGTATCACATCCTATCCGCGCGGGCGCGGCGCGCGCGTGACCTGGATCAATGCGCCGTCGCCCAGGATGGTGCGTTCTCGCTGCGAGTTTCGCGGCATTCCGCGCAAGGAGGGTAGCATGAACGCAGGCGACGTGATGACGGCGAACGTGGTGACCGTCGGGCCGGCGACACCAATCGCCGAGGTCGTGAACACCCTGCTGCGCCAGGGCATCAGCGCGGTGCCGGTGGTGGACGAGCAGGGCGCCGTGCTGGGCGTGGTGAGCGAGGGCGACCTGCTGCGGCGGGCCGAGCTGGGCACCGAGAAGCACCGCTCCGCCTGGCGCGCCTTCTTCACCGGCACGGCGAAGCTGGCCGGCGAGTATGTGCGCAGCCACGGCAAGGTGGCCTCGGATGTGATGACGCGCGACGTGGTCTGCGTGGGCCCCGGCACCAAGTTGGACGCGATCGCCGACCTGATGGAGCAGCATCGCATCAAGCGCGTGCCGGTGGTGCAGGATCGCAAGCTGGTGGGCATCGTCAGCCGCGCCAACCTGCTGCGTGCCTTCGCCGCCTTGCCGGCCGCGGACGAGCCCGCGCCCGCCGGCGACGCGGGGCTGCGCGCCGCCCTGATGAAGGAGCTCGCGGCCCAGCCCTGGAGCCGGCGGGCGGACAATTCCGTGGTGGTGACCAACGGCATCGTGCACCTGTGGGGCCTGGTGACCTCGCAGGAGGAAAGCCGGGCGCTGGAACTCGCCGCGGAGTCGGTGGCGGGGGTGCGCGAGGTGCAGAACCACACGGTGGTGCTGACCGACAGCGCCTATCCGGTCTATCCCGGCAGCTTCGCCGGTTGAAGCGGCGCCGCGGCAGGGGATAGCCTGCCGCGATGCTGCCGACCCTGACCACGCCCCGCCTGGTGCTGCGGCCCGCCACCGAGGGAGACCTCGATGCGGTATGGCGGCTGCTGACGCTGCCCGATGTGAAGCGCTACCTGTGCGACGACAAGAAGCTGCCGCGCGAGGTGGTGGCGGGCATCCTGGCCGACCATCTCGCGGCGGCCGGCAAGGGCATGGGGATGTGGATCGCCCTGCATGACGGCGGCTTCGCGGGGATCGCGGCGCTGAAGCCGGTCGCGGACGTGCTGGTGGAGTTGATCCCGGCGCTCGGCGGCGAGGTGGAGCCGACCATCGCGCTCGACCCGGCGCTGTGGGGGCGCGGGCTGGCGGGCGAGGCGCTCGCGGCAGTGCTGGCGCATGGGTTCGCGACGCTCGGGCTGGCGCGCATCGCGGGGGTTTGCGATGCGCCGAACCTGGCCTCGGCGCGGATGCTGGCGCGGGCGGGGTTTCGGGAGACCGGGGAGTTTCCGGGGGTGTTCTACCGGGTGAAGGTTTGGCAGAAGGAAGCGGTTCTTTTTTGAAAAAAAGAACCAAAAAACTTTCGTCCATGGCATCCAGGGGTGACGATCGGGTAGCCCGGGTGCCATGGAGGAAAGTCTTTTTGCTTCTTTTTCTTCAGAAAAAGAAGACCCTTGCCTTCCTTCCCCACTGGCCGACAATCGCATGACCGACCCAGGAGTCCGCGATGGCGCCGCGCATGGATACCGTGCAGACCGACACCGAGCTGCCGCACCGCACCAGCGTGGTGGTGGTCGGCGGCGGGATTGCCGGCATTTCGACGGCGCTGTTCCTCGCGAAGAAGGGCATTCCGGTTGTCGTCTGCGAGAAGGGCCGCGTTGGCGCCGAGCAGTCGGGGCGCAACTGGGGCTGGACGCGGGTGATGGGGCGCGACGCGCGCGAGATCCCGCTGGGGATGGAAAGCCTGCGCATCTGGCGCGGCATGGACGCGATGGTGGAGGCGCCGACCGGGTTCACCCAGAGCGGCATCGCCTATCTGTGCGAGACGGAGAAGGCCGTCGCGGCGCATGAGGCGTGGCTGGAGAAGGCGCGGCCCTACCAGGTCGAGTCGCGCATGATCGGCGCGGACGAGGTGCGCGGGCTGTATCCGGGCCTGGCTGTGCCGACGCATGGCGCGCTGTACACGCCGGGCGACGGGAGGGCGGAGCCGCAGAAGGCGGCCCCGGCGATCGCGGCGGCGGTGCGGCGGCTGGGCGGGGTCGTGCTGCAGGATTGCGCGGTGCGCGGGGTGGAGACGAAGGGCGGCCGGGTGTCGGGCGTGGTGACGGAGAAGGGGCCGATCGCCTGCGACAGCGTGGTGCTGGCCGGCGGCGCCTGGAGCCGGCTGTTCGCGGGCAACCTCGATATCGACCTGCCGCAGCTGAAGGTGCTGGGCAGCGTGTTCCGCACCGAGCCGGTGGCGGGCGGGCCGGAGACCAGCGTGGGCGGGCTGCCGTTCTCGATCCGCCGGCGAGCGGATGGCGGCTACAACATCGCGCGGCGCAACAACTCGCTGTCGGAGATCACGCCGGACAGCTTCCGGCTGTTTTCCCAGTTCCTGCCGAGCTACCGGAAAAGCTGGCGCGAGGTGAAGCTGCGGCTGCGCATGGGCGGGCGGTTCATGGAGGAGTGGCGCACCAAGCGGCGCTGGAAGCTCGACGAGGTGACGGCGTTCGAGCAGGTGCGCATCCTCGACCCCGAGCCGGACAACCGCGGGCTGGAGCGGGCGGAAGGCGAGCTGGCGGCGCTGTTCCCGGCGTTCAAGGGCATGAAGGTGGCCGAGACCTGGGCCGGGCTGATGGATGTGACGCCGGATGCGGTGCCAGTGATCGGGCCGGTGGACAGCCTGCCGGGGTTCTTCATCGCCACCGGGTTCAGCGGGCATGGCTTCGGCATCGGGCCCGGCGCGGGGCGGCTGATGGCGGAGCTGGTGGCGGGCGACACGCCGGTGGTGGATCCGGCGCCGTTCCGGTTCGGGCGGTTCGCCGACGGGTCGTTCCGGCAGTACGTGTAGCGGTCAGGCGGCCACGCGGTCTGCCGGGGCGGCACCGCGCGCGCCCATCGGCTTCTCCGGGCCGGTGGTGGTGTCGCGCGCCGTCTGCAGCTCCAGCTCCGCGTTGAGCTGGGCGCCGACCAGCACGACGAGGACCGAGAGCCAGACCCAGGTGAGGAAGCCCACCGCCGCGCCCAGCGCGCCGTAGGTTTCGTCGTAGTTGCCGAAATTGGCGACGTACCAGCTGAACAGCAGCGACATCGCCAGCCATGCGACGGCCGCGAAGCCGCTGCCCCAGGACAGCCAGCGCCACTGTGCCTCCTCGCGCGAGGGCAGGTAGCGGTAGATCAGCGCGAGCAGCAGGCCGACGGCGACCAGCAGCAGCGGCCAGCGCAGCCATTGCAGCAGGAATTCCACGATGCCGCCGAGGCCGATCAGGTTCAGCGCCACCGGCACCGCCACCACGCCGACCAGCGCCAGGATGGCGAACAGGATCATGCCCAGGGTGAAGGCCAGGGTAATCGCGGTGCGCAGGACGAAGCTGCGCTTCTCGGTTTCCTCGTTCACCACGTTCAGCGCGTCGGCCAGCGCCTTCATGGCCTGGTTGGAGGTCCACAGCGAGGTGGCGAGGCCCGCGAACAGGCCGAAGCCGAGGCCGGTGCTGCCGTGCGAGGCCAGCCGCTGGAGCTGGTTGGTGATCAGCTCCATGCCGCCGGCGGGGACCAGGCCGGCCAGCAGGGAGAGGTGGTCGGTGATGGTCGCGGGATCGGCGACCAGGCCATACAGCGAGACCATCGCGGCCAGGCCGGGGAAGATCGAGAGCAGGGTGTAGAAGGTAACGCCGGCGGCCTCGGTCATGAGCCGGTTCTCGGATACCTGGTGGGCGACGCGCTTCAGCACGTCCCACCAGCCGCGGGCGGGGATCTGG
>CAMDGX010000149.1 GCA_945897825.1 Asaia bogorensis
GGCGGGGAGGGGCCATCGCGGCGCGCGACACAGATCGAGCCGGCCCCTCCCCGCCGAAGGCGGAACAGGTCCGGGGTTCCAAGGGCTCCGCCCTTGGCGGGTCCTCCGTGGCGCGGCTTCGCGCCGCGACGGCAGAGCCCTGGCCTTCCTTCCTGTGCTCTCATGGTGCCCCGATCACCGCGCTGCCGTCTTCGAGTCCGCCGGGCGGGTCGGCGATGAGGGGGGTGGCATCGGCGAGGCCGTTGCGGATTTCGATGGCGGTGGGTCCGCTGGCGCCGAGTTCGACCGGGGTGAGGCGGGCGCGGCCGTCGACCAGGCGGAACACGTGGGCGGCGCCGGGCCGCCCGCCCTCGGGGGGCGCGTGGCGGACGGCGGTGGGCGGCACCAGGAGGGCGTTCTCGCGTTCGGCGACGACGAGGTTCACATCGACCGTCATGCCGATCAGCAGGCGGCTGTCGGGCGGCAGGTCGGCTTCGACGCGGAAGGTGCGGGTGGTGGTCTCGCCGCGGCCGCGGATGTTGGTCACCTGGGCGGCGATGGCACGGCCGGGGAAGGCTTCGGCGCGGACGGCGACGCGGGCACCCATCCGGATGCGGGCGATGTCGCGCTCGTCCACGTCGGCGGCGACGCGCAGGGGGCTCGGGGCGGCGATCTCGAACAGGGTGGCATTGGCCGCGACGGTCTCGCCGGGCTGGACCGGGCGCTTCATCACGATGCCGTCCAAGGGACTGATGATGCGGTATTCCTCCAGTTGGCGGGCGGCGATCTCGACGGCGGCGGCGGCGGCGTCGCGGGCCTGCTGGCTGCGCTGGACCTGTTGCTGCGGGCGGACGGCCTGGGCGAGCAGGGCCTGGTCGCGGGCGAGTTCCTGCTCGGCGAGGTCCAGCCGGGCCTGGGCGTCGGCCACGCGCTGGCGGGCCTGGCGGTCGTCGAGCTGGGCGAGTTGCTGGCCGGCCTGCACGCGGTCGCCCTCGTCGGCGGCGAGTGCGAGGATGCGGGCGGCCACGGTGGTGCCGACGCGGGCGGAGTCGATGGCTTCCACCACGCCGGTGGCATAGACGGCTTCCAGCGCCGGCCCGCGCCACGGGACGATTGTGGCCAGGGTCGGCGGGCGGCCGAATTCCCACCAGCCCGCCACGCCGGCCCCGGCGAGAACGGCGAGGGCGAGTGCCCAGGCGATCCAGCGCCGCCGGGCGGGCGGAGGCGGCGGCAGCACCATCAGCCGGCCGCCCGATGGGGTATCGCCCGGCATGGGCGTGGTTTGTGGACGCGGCGGTGTCTGGGTCGGCTGCGCCATCGGGAACCCCTTGATGCACCGCAGCATAGCGCAGTTGGGGGCCTGCGAGTTCCCCGCGCCGGACAAGCCCGCCCTTCGCTCAACACAATGTTGCGTGGTCGGGCGGTGACCTCGGGCGCGAAGCCTGTTACCCCGGACGAAAGGGGGAAGCCTGCCCATGCATGATCTTCGCCGCGTCGTCCTGTGGATGGCGGGCGCCTTGGTGTCGTTCTCCGCCCTCGCGGTCGCGGTGCGGGAGATGGCGCGCGTGCTGACGGTGTGGGAGGTGCTGGCGCTGCGCAATGTCGGCGGCATCGTGGTGCTGGCGGTCTATGCGCTGGTGGCGGGGGCGCGGATCGCCGGGCCGTTTCCGCTGAAGCTGCATCTGCTGCGCAACGTGTTCCATTTCGGCGGGCAGGCGTGCTGGGCGTTCGGGGTGACGCTGCTGCCGCTGGCGACCGTGTTCGCGCTGGAGTTCACCACGCCGGCCTGGACGATGGTGGTCGCGGCGATCTTCCTGGGCGAGCGGATCACGCGCGGGCGGGTGGCGGCGCTGGTGCTGGGGTTCGCGGGGGTGCTCGTTATCCTGCGGCCGGGGGCAGCGGCGTTCGATCCGGCGGCGCTGGTGGTGCTGGCGGCGGCGATGTTCTTCTCGGTGCAGATCACCACGACCAAGTTCCTGACTGGGCGGAATTCCACGTTGACCATATTGTTCTGGATGAACGTGTTGCAGCTGCCGGCGTATCTCGCGACGGACCTGGCGCTGGGCGGCGATCCGCTGTTCTTCCTGCGCATCCGGGCGGAGGACTGGCTGCCGCTGGTGGCGCTGATGGTGACGGGGCTTTCGGCGCATGTGTGTTTCACCAACGCGATGCGGTATGGCGATGCGACGCTGGTGGTGCCGATCGACTTCCTGCGGATTCCGTTCGCGGCGAGCATCGGGGTGCTGCTGTATGCGGAGCCGTTCGATGCGCTGGTGCTGCTGGGGGCGGCGGTGAGTGCGGCGGGCATCCTCTGGAGTCTGCTGGAGGCGCGCCAATATGGGGCGAAGGCAACGATCGCACGCGAGGGAGCGAAACCATGACCGATCTTCCGCTTGACCAGGGACTGTTTGGCCGGTTGCGCCGCGACGCGGGGGCGGCGTGGGACGGGTATGTGCGCCATCCCTTCGTGCGCGGGCTGGGCGACGGGTCGTTGCCGCAGGCGGCGTTCCAGCACTACCTGAAGCAGGACTACCTGTTCCTGATCCATTTCGCGCGGGCCTATGCGCTGGCGGCCTACAAGAGCGACACGCTGGCCGATTTGCGAGCGGCGGCGGCGAGCGTGAGTGTGATCGTCGATGTCGAGATGCCGCTGCATGTGAAGTATTGCGCGGAATGGGGGCTGACCGAGGCGCAGATGCAGGCGGAGCCGGAGGATTTGGAGACGATGGCCTATACGCGGTTCGTGCTGGAGCGCGGGCTAGCGGGGGATCGGCTGGACCTGGATGCGGCGTTGATCCCGTGCGTGGTGGGGTATGCGGAGGTGGCGCAGATCCTGATGGCGGACCCTTCGACGAAGCTGCAGGGCAATCCGTATGCGGCGTGGATCGAGGCGTATTCGGGCGAGGAATACCGGAAGGTGGCGGCTGGGGCGATCGCCAATCTCGACCGGATGGGAGCGGCGCGGGGGGCGGAGGCGCGGTATGCCAGCCTGCGGTCCACCTTCATCGCGGCGACAAGGTTGGAAGAGGCGTTCTGGGAAATGGGGTGGCGGAAGCGGTAGTGGTCCGCCCTTTCGGGGGCGGGGTGGACTTGCGGGCGGCGGCAGCGGGTGCCCAAGCTGAGGGATGGCACGCCCCCCGCTGACACCGTTGTTTGCCCTGTTGCTGATCCGGGGCATTGCCTCCTTCCAGTTGCAGGCGGCGGCGGTGGCCGCACCCTCGCTGATCGGTGACCTGAAGCTGAGCTATGCGCAGGTGGGGCTGGCGATGGGGGCGTTCCTGTTGCCGGGGATATTCCTCACGGTGCCGGCGGGGCTGATGGCAAGGCGGTTCGGGGACCGGCCGATGCTGCGGGGGGCGTTCGGGTTGCTGGCGGCGGGGATCGGGCTGTCGGCGATGGCGGATGGGTTCGCGATGCTGCTGGCGGGGCGGTTGCTGGCCGGGGTGGGCGGGGTGACCATCCTGATGCTGGTGATCAAGATGACGGCGGACCGGTATGCGGGGCCGCTGCTCTCGACGGCGACGTCGGTGGTGATCGTGTCCTGGCCGCTGGGGACGGGGTTGGCGCTGGTGCTGCTGGGGCCGGTGGAGACTGCGTACGGGTGGCGGGTGGTGCTGGGGCTGTCGGCTTTGCCGGTGGTGGCGGGGCTGGGGTTGACCTGGCTGGTGGGGCAGGCGCGGGCGGTGGCGGCGGTGGGGGATGCGCCGCCGGCGAAGGTCGGGATCGGGTTCGTGGCGGGGGCGGCGCTGTCCTGGGGGACCTACAACGGGTCGATCGTGGTGATGGCGACGTTCCTGCCGGCGCTGTTCATCTCGCTGGGGTTGGCGGCGGAGGCGGCGGCGGCGCGGTCGAGCATCGTGTTGTGGAGTTTTGCGGTGGTGGTGCCGTTCTGCGGGTTCCTGGCGGACCGGGTGATCGGGCGGACGGGGGCGGTGGTTTCGGGGATGGCGCTGACGGCGGCGTCGTTCCTGCTGGTGATGCCGACCGGGGGGGCGGCTTGGGTTTTGATTTTGCTCGGGATCGGGCTGGCGTTGCCGCCTGGGGCGATGACGGCGCAGGTGGGGGATGCGACGCCGCCGGCGGCGCGGGCGGTGGTGTTCGGGTGGTATGCGGCGGGGTCGTATTGCGGGATGACCTCGGCACCTTGGATCGCGGGGCGGCTGCGGGATGTCAGTGGGGATCCGAATGCGCCGATGCTGTGGGGGGTGGGGCTGATGCTGATCCTGGTGCCGCTGTACGCGTGGTTCCGGTGGTCGGCACGACGGAATAATCCTATTACGTAATAAAATGGGCGTGCGTGGGCGTGGGTCTGGGGAGGCTGAAAAGAAGAATAGGGGGTGGTTGGGGCGGGATTTGCGCGCGCGGCCCGACGAGGGTGGACGCAGTGATGGGGGATTGGGGGTGTTGCGGCCTGGACGTGCGGGTGCGCGTGGGTTCGCGCGGGGGCGTCGGGACGGATTGGGGGCGGCGGGTGCGCGGGGTTTGCGCGGTTCGGGTGTGCGGGCGCCGGGGGCTGGGGGTTCGCGCGGGGCGCGGTTTGGCCGGGGCGGGGAGGGGGAGCTGGCCGGCGGCCCAGAGGGTGACCATGTGGTCGAGGCGGGCGACGATGCGGACGAGGGTGGCCAGAATCAGGGCGTGCAGGGCCGCGATGAGCCCGGATTGGGCTCGAAAGTAGGCGGCATCGTCGCGGAGGCTCGCCAACATGGCGGCGGTCTCGCGGGCCAGGGGTGAGTGGGTTTTCTCTAACACACGCGTGTTATATCTAACCCGATGGACCGTCGCAAGGAAAAAAAGTGATGGGGGTCCGGGGCCTCAGGCCCCGGCGGGTCCAGGGCGGAGCCCTGGCCTTGCTTCGGCTGCCTTTGCCTCAGCGAGCCCAAAGCCGAGCAGCAGGAACGACAGCCCGCCGAGTTCGATGGCAAAGGCGCTGCTGGAGCTGGCGACGGGCCAGTAGGCCATGACGAAGGCGGCGAGCAGGCCGACGCGCAGGGGGTTCGGTCGGGACCAGAGGCCGCGCAGGAGGGCGGTGGCCCAGGCGGCGACCATGGCGACGTAGAGGGCCAGGCCCGGCAGGCCGGCATCGGTGACGGCCTGGAGGTAGGCGTTGTGGGGGTGGATGTTGCAGCCGAGCATGTCGCCGCCGGTGTCGGCGGGGTTCGTCGAATGGGTCCAGCCGCGCCAGTAGCGGGGGTCGGCGCAGCCGGTGCGGAAGCCGTCGAAGCCGCGGCCGGTCCAGGGATGGTCTTGCGCGATGGCGACGGCGCGGGAGGCGATCTGGCCGTAGTTGCTTTCGGGCAGGATGGCCATCTGGGCGGTGAACTTGGTGACGAGGCGGTAGAAGGTGGGGGGGGAGACGATGGCGGAGGCGGCGACGAGGCTGGCGCCGAGGAGGAGGGCGGCGGCGACGGGGATGCGCAGGCGGGGGAGGAAGGTGGCGGCGACGAGGAGGCCGAGGACGGAGAGCAGCACGGGCATGCGCTGGCCGATCAGCACGACGATGGCCAGGGCCAGGGCGGCGATGGCGGCGGCGGCGGCGGGGCGCCACCAGTCTCGGCCCGTTTCCAGCACGTGGCCGATGACGGGGACGACGATGACGGGGAGCAGGCGGGCGAGGGGGGCGGCGGCGCGGGGTTTCTGGAAGGGGCCGGTGAGTTCGCCGTCGCCCCAGCGGGGCCAGCCGCCGAGGTTGCGGCCGAAGGTGAACTGGATCAGCGCGGAGAGGCCGATCCAGGCGGCGCAGGCGGCGAGGACGGCCCAGAGCCAGCGGCGGGCGGCGGGGTTGGCGAGGACCTGGTGTTCGAGGGCGGCGACCAGGATGAGGTAGCGGCCGACGAGGAGGGACTGGACGAGGGAGTTGGTGCCGCCTTCGCCGATGCCGGGGAGCGAGCAGATGATGACCCAGGCCCACCAGGCGAGGGCGATGCGCACCCAGGTGCGGCGGAGCCAGGACCAGTCGGCGAGGAGGGCGGAGCGGGTGAGGAAGGCGAGGCCGATGAGGGCGATGAGGGCTTCGGCGAGGGCGTAGGCGTGCAGCATGCCCGGGGGGATGCAGAGGACGAGCCAGGGCGCGGCGCGGTCGAGGCGGGCGGCGGCGGGATGGGGGGCCGGCGCGGCTGTGTCAGTTGGCATCGGCGGTGGCGGGGACGAGTCGGCGGTCGAACAGGGAGGGGGCGAAGAGCAGGGCGCCGCAGAGCAGGGCGGGGAGGGCGGCGCGCAGCCAGAGCAGGGGGATCAGCTCGGCCATGCGCACGGCGAGGCTGTCCAGCGCGAGGCCGGTGGCGACGAGGGCGACGACGGCGAGGATGGCGAGGAAGGGGCGCAGCAGGCCGCCATGGCGCCGGAAGACGCCGCCGAGGATGGCGAGCAGGGCGACGAGGGTGAAGCTGAGTGTGGTGAGCGGGGCGGAGAGGCGCTTGTGGGCCTCGACCTTCCAGCGGGGGATGTCGCGCGGGTTGACGATGCCGGGGGGCGGGTTCAGCAGGTCGGTGATGCTCATCTCGCCCATGTCGCGCAGGCGGGCGCCGGTTTCGCGGGAGGGGGCGGCGAGGTCGATCCAGTTTTCCTTGAAACTGAGGACGTTGAGCTGTCCGGTTCGTTCGTCGATGACCTGGCGGGTGCCGTTTTCAAGCAGGACGCGGGGGCCGGTGGCGCCCTCCATCAGGCGGCCGCTCTCGGCGAGGATGGTGGCGCGCTGGGCCTTGTCGCGGGCGTCGTCGACCATGATGCCGCGCAGGCTGCCGTCGGGCGCCTTGGCGCGGACATAGACGACGAGTTCGTCGGAGATGGTGGTGAAGACGCCTTCCTGGAGGAGGAAGGCGGCGATGTGGTTGCGGATTTCCCACTGGTAGGTGCGGAAGGCGGTGGCGCTGGCGGGGACGAGCCAGAGGATGAGGGCGTAGTGGATCGCCATGGTGACGGTGGCGACGGCCAGGGCGGGGCGGGCGAGGGCGAGGGGGGAGAGGCCGGCGGCGCGCATGACGGTGAGCTCGCGGTCGCTGGCGAGGCGCTGGTAGACGAACTGGACGACGACGAAGCAGGTGATGGGCAGGATGACGGCGACGAAGCCGGGGATGAGCAGGCCGGTGAGCTTGAGGAAGACGGTGAAGGAGAGGCCGCGGTTGACCACCAGTTCCACGAAGCGGAGGGACTGGGTGAGCCAGATCAGGGCCACGAGGCCGAGGGTTACGACCAGCAGGGCGCCGAAGAGCTGGCGGAAGACGTAGCGGTCGAGGCGGGAGGGGCGGAGCAGGTGCACGGGGCGGGTCTAGCCAAGCACGTGCGCGAAGTCGAGCGGGGTGGCGGGGCCGGCGGCGGCGGCGGCGCGGAGGAGGCGTTCGAGTTTGCGTGATTGGGCGGTGGCGTCGAAGCCTTCGGCGACGGTGGCGCGGGCGGCGGCGCCCATGCGCTGGGCGGCGTCGGGGTTCTCGAGCAGGTGGCGCAGGGCGACGGCGAGGGCGGTGGGGTCGCGCTCGGGGACGATGAGACCGTTGTGGCCGGGGGCGATGAGGCCGGCGGTGCCGGCGGCTTCGGACGCGACGACGGGGACGGCCATGCCCATGGCTTCGGTGGCGACGCTGGGCAGGCCCTCGGCCTCGCCGGAGCGGGCGCGGACGGAGGGGATGACGACGAGGCGGGCCTGGCGCATGGCGGCGCGGACGGCCTGTTCGGGTTGCCAGCCGGCGAAGGTGACGGCGAGGGGGGCGCGGGCGCGCAGGGCTTGGGCGTTGGGGCCGTCGCCGATCAGGGTGACGGGGGCGTCGACGCCCTGGGCGCGGAGCTGGGCGATGGCTTCCAGGAGGATTTCGGCGCCCTTCATCTCGACGAAGCGGCCGACGAAGAGGATGCCGTCGCCGGGGCCCTGGCGCGGGGGTTCGGCAAGGGTGTCGGTGCCGATGGGGACGACGACGGCCTTGGCGGCGGGGAAGCCGCGGGCGATCAGGAGGCTTCGCACGCCCTCGGAGACGCAGACGAAGGCGCTGGCGTAGGCGGCGAGGCGGGGGAGGCGGCGGCGGAGGAGGGCGAAGGGGCGGTAGTGGGCGCTTTTGCTGACGTCGCCGCCGTGGAAGGTGACGACGAGGGGCAGGCCGAGGCGCTCGGCGAGGGGGAGGGCGAGGGCGCCGCCGCGGCCGAACTGGGCGTGGACGACGGTGGCGCCGAGGGTGCGCAGGTGGGCGAGGTTCGGGACGAGGCCGAGGGTTTTGAAGGCGAGGCCGGCCGGGCCGGTGAAGGCGGCGGCGAGGGGGAAGGCGGCGCGGTCGAGGTCGGGGGCGAGCTTTCGGCCGATCCAGAGGGGGCGCAGGGTGGCGAAGGCGGCGTATTGGCGGCGCATGAACGCGACTTCGGAGCGCGGCAGCAGCATGTCGCGATAGACCAGGACGGCGGGGCGGTCCGCGGCGGGTGGCATCGGGGGGTGGTGCCACAGCGGGGGCGGGGCGTCGAGGGTGGG
>CAMDGX010000150.1 GCA_945897825.1 Asaia bogorensis
CCTCGGCCTCGAACTCTTCCGCAACGTCGGCATCGAGCCCACCGAGAAGAAGCTCGTCGTGGTCAAGTCCACCAACCACTTCATGGCCGCCTTCGGCCCCATCGCCAAGAAAGTCCTCTACATCGACGCCGACGGCCCCATCCCCCGCGACTACCGCAAGATCCCCTACACCCGCATCAACCGCCCCATCTGGCCGCTCGACGCCGAGACCACGCCGGGGTTGATTCTCTAAAGGAAGCAAGCGGTTCTTTTTTGAAAAAAAGAACCAAAAAACTTTTCAACCATTTGCACCGTGTCCGAACCGCCGGGCGCGGTGCAAATGGAAAGAAAGTCTTTTTGCTTCTTTTTCTTCAGAAAAAGAAGGCCTTCCCTTCATGAGCCTCCCCCACATCATCATCCTCAACGGCATCGGCAGCGCCGGCAAAACCTCCCTCGCCCGCGCCTTCCAGAACCACGTCGCGACCCCCTTCCTCCACGTCCAGATGGACGCCTTCCTCGACATGCTCCCCCCCGCCAGCGAGGGCCGCCCCGACGGCCTGGTCTTCGAGCAACGCGAGGAAGCCGGCCACACCGTCGTGCACATCCGCTCCGGCCCCACCGTGGCCCTCGCGATGCGCGCCTTCCGCGCCTGCATCGCCGCCATGGCGGGGCAGGGGACCAACCTCATCGTCGACGACGTCATCTTCGGCCCCGAATGGCGCGAATACGACCGCCTCCTCGCCGGCCACCACGTCACCAAGATCGGCGTCCTCTGCCCGCTGGACATCCTGGAAGCCCGCGAAGCCGTCCGTCCCGACCGCCTCGTCGGCCTCGCCCGCGGCCAATGGAACCGCATCGACCACACCGCCCCCTACGACCTCACCCTCGACACCTCCACCCTCACCCCCGAACAGGCCGCGGCCCAGATCGCCCGCCACCTGTCCCTGGAGCCCGCCCCATGAACCAGAACCCCGTCCGCCAAACCCTCCTCGCCGGCGGCACCACCTTCGGCACCATGGCCTTCGAATTCTTCACCCCCGGCCTGGCGAGAATCCTCGCCGCCGCCGGCGCCGACTACGTCATCCTCGACCAGGAACACTCCGGCGCCGGCATCGACACCATCAAGGCCCAGTGCGCCCTCGCCCGCGGCGCCGGCATCGTCCCCATTGTCCGCGTCCCCAACGGCACCAAGGAGCTTATCTGCCCGGTGCTCGACGCAGGCGCGCTCGGCATCATGCTCCCCATGGTCGAAACCCCGGAGCAAGCCCAGAATCTCGTCCAATGGTGCCGCTACCGCCCGCTCGGCAAACGCGGCCTCGCCCTGGGCCTCGCCAACGATTCCTACGAGCCCCACCCGCCCCGCGCCGCCATGGACGCCGCGAACAACTCCATCCTCACCATCGCCATGATCGAAACCACCGCCGGCCTGCGCAACGCCCGCGCCATCCTGTCCACCCCCGGCATCGACCTCGGCTGGATCGGCCATTTCGACCTCTCCGACAGCCTCGGCATCGCCGGCGACTTCGCCAACCCCCGCTTCACCACCGCCGAAGCCGAAATCCTAGCCGCCGCCCGCGACACCAACACCCCCATGGGCTGGCTCGCGAACGACGGCGCCGCCGCGAAGGAAGGCATCCGCAAGGGCTTCCGCGCCCTCTGCCTCTCCACCGACGTCGCCCTCCTGCGCACCGCCCTCGCCGCTGAAATCACCGCCGCGAAAGGGTAGGGGCCCCCAAACGCAAAACGGCCGGCGCAGTCCCCCGCGCCGGCCGCCCGCGAAGCAAGAGCCTCAGCGCCCGAAGGTGCGGTTCGTCTGCTGCTGCATCCGCTTGTAGTCGCGGTCCTGCGTGTTGCGCTGGTTGTAGTAGCTCCCCTGCGCCTGCGCCTTGCCCGTCACGGCCGCCGCCGTGGTGGTCGCAACGACAGCAGCGGCGGCAACCGCCAGGCGAGAGAAAAATCCACGACGCTTCATGAACGGCCTCCGATAACGATCTCAAACGGCACGAGCCTCACGCCGCACCTGTGACATACAAATACCATTCCACCACCGTCCGCAACAAAATTTGGCACAAAATCTGCGCCATCCCTCGCTCAATTTAACGAACACGCTCCAAAAACCTCACCGCCCCGCCCCCACCCGCCGCTCCGCCCGCGCCCACCAGATCCCCACCGCCACCAGCAGCCCCAGCCCCACCGCCGCCGACAGCAGCACCGCCATCTGCGGCCCCACCCGCTCCGCCACCGCCCCGATCAGCAGCTGCCCCAGCGGCCCGAACCCGATGCAAACCGTGATCAGCCCCATCTGCCGGCTGCGCACCGCCGGTGGAACCCGCGTCAGCACCAGCGTCGTCTGCATGTTGCCGAACAGCGCCGCCCCTATCCCGCCCACCACCAGCACCCCGCACGCCAGCCAATACGCAGGCATCTGCGTCATCGCCATCGCGCACAGCAGGAACCCGACACTCCCCCCCACCATCAGAACGCTCGCCCGCCCCCGCGGCGTCACCGCCGCCAGAACCACCCCGCCCAGCAACGACCCGAACGCCTCCGACGCCGCCAGCAACCCCGATGCCGCCTGCGAAACCTTGAACACCACCAGCGCCAGCGGCGCCACTAGCGCCGAGTAGCTGAAGGCGAACATGTTCATCACCACCGTCACCAGCAGCACCGCCCGCACCGTCGGGTCGCCCAGCGCATAGGCGAACCCCTCCGCCAGGTCCCGCGGCACCCGCCCCAGCGTCAGCCGCCGCGTCTCCTGCACATGCCGCACCCCCGGCACCAGCAGCGCCGCCACCACGAAGCACGTCGCCGAAACTGCATACGCCCCCACCGCCCCCAGCGCCGCGAACACCGCCCCGCCCACCAGCGGCCCGATCCCCCGCGTCGCCGCATTGGTCAGGCTGTCCAGCGCCACCGCGCGGCCCATCAGCGCCGGCCCCGCCGCCTCCCCGCACATCCGCCGCCGCGTGCTCATCTCGGTCGCCCACACGCTCCCGCCGATGAACGCCGCCACCCCCACATGCCACGGCCGCAACACCCCCAGCGCCGCCAGCGCGCACACGCTGGCCGACGCCGCCATGCTGATCACCATCCCCCATTGCAGGATCGCCTTGCGGTTCACCGCGTCCGAAACCACCCCCGCGAACGCCCCGAACAGCAGCATCGGCAACGCCCGCATCGCCGACACCACCGCGACCGCAAAGCCCGATCCCGTCACCTCCCAGGTGAACAGCGCGGCCGCCAGCATCTCGGTGAACCGCATGCCGTTGCCCAAGGCCCCGATCGCCCACAGCCGAACGAAGTCCCGCGCGCCCAACAGCGCCCGGATCCCCTGCGGCGACCGTCCTTCTGTCTGTCCCGACGAATCCATCCCCCCCGAAAGGACCACGCCCCGCCGCCCATGGCCAGCCTCCGGCGCAGGCAATAGGATCAACCCAGACAAGCACCCGGGAGAGAAACATGCGCATCACCCCGCCGACCATGGACCAGATGACCGCCGAACAGCGCGCCGTCCACGACGCAGCCGTCGCCGGCAAGCGCGGCCGCATGCCCCCCCCGGCCCTGGCCTGGATCCACTCGCCGGAACTCGCCATGCGCGTCCAGCACCTCGGCGAATTCATCCGCTACGACACCGCCTTCGGCCCCGCCCTGGTCGAAATCCCCATCCTCGTCACCGCCAAGCACTGGCGCAGCCACTACGAATGGTGGGCCCACCGCCGCCTGGCCGAAACCGCGGGCCTCGACGCCGCCATCATCAACGCCATCCGCGACGGCCAGCCGCTCCCCCCGGTCGAGGAGAAGATCCAAATCCTCTACGACTACGCGAAAACCCTGCACGAAACCCGCGCCGTGCCGATGGACCTGCACAACCGCATGCTCGCCGCCTGGGGCCCCCGCGGCGTCGCCGAAATCATCGGCACCTGCGGCTACTACACCCTGGTCAGCATGACCCTGAACGGCTTCGACGTCGGCCTCCCGGACGGCGCGATCTCCGAAATCTAACCCCCCGTCATCCTGAACGACGTGAAGGATCCACGCTTGCTTCCGCCATCACCGCCGGAAGCAAGCAAGCCCTTCTTTTTCTGAAGAAAAAGAAGCAAAAAGACTTCATCCATTTGCTGCGGCAACGCAGTGCGGGCACCTGTCCACCGCACCTCCGGCTGCGCGCCTAGTTCGGCCTGGCCCCCGGTGCCGCGTCCAGGGCGACCAGCCGCGCCAACATTCCGTCGTGGAAGGCGAGCGGAATCCACGGCGGCCCCTAGGCGCTCCAATGCCGGTGGCGCCTGTTGCGCAGGTAGGATGCCGGGGTGAGGGTGCTGTCGCCGATCAGGAACATCCCGATCGCCTCCCCGTCCGCCGGCCCGATGTCCGGCGTGCGCCATCCAGGCGCCGTCACCGTTGCCAGGGCCGTCGCATCGCCGATGTCCCCACTGCTCGAAGGCTGGATCGGCCTTCCATCCGGGAATTGTCGGCCAAAGACTCTGCGGCTCAAGTCTGGCATGGCGCTGGTGCGTTTCGCGCCCGTAAGCTTGACCAAGCGGAGATCGTCTGGCCTGATGCCTGACCAAGGGAACGTTGTACTCGGAGCGGGGCGACCCTGATGCAATCGAGAAGAGCGTTCGCCTTTCCATCCGGGTAGTGCCGGCGTGCACAAAAATTCAGCATAAGTCGTCTGGAGGGGCTGGTGAAAATCGACACAAATCAAAGAGTATTGATCCTCGACGACGTGGATGCAGAATGGTTTGCAACCCTGGTCGCAGCCTATATCTTGGCGAACAATTCACCACATGCAACAGGCCAAGATATAGAGGCCAACGCCGGACTTTATAGACCTCGTATTCCTGGAGCTGCCGCTGCGATACGCAGGTGGATATTTAACAATTTGCGAATAGGATACGACAATCTTGAAGTGCGTTATCCAGGATACTGCTTGAAGTCACTCCTTGCAAATGCAGTATTGAGACGTTACGGAGTGGAATCGGCAGCAGATGCTCTCGATCGTCTATTGTCCAGACTGGTTGACATACTATTGCCGGGGCAGAGAACAAAGCTCCTGAACGCCGCGCTCCCGGACCTTGTGACGCTAATAAACGAATTGATCAGAGGAAACGACGCTCAAGAGATGGGTATAACCTTGGGCTTGATCGGTCGGCTTGAATTTACACTGTACGAGGGAAAGGATAGAGGCTTCTTCGTTGCACAATTTTGACCGACATCACTGCGCATGTCTTCAAATGATCGCAGTCGGTATGTAACAGACATCCCGTTGATGTTAAGAAGTATTCCTCGATGACACCTAGTTTTGTTGTACCTTGTAGCGATTGAAGAACGCCCGCTCACTAAGATTGATGGCGGCGGCTCTAACGGCGAACCTTTCCTCACACGTCCTAGTGTGCCTTCGTGGCCGCCTGCTTCCTTGTCTCACTCCGTACGTAGAAAAAAAGCCGCAGCCCCTCTTGCGCAATCTAACATTGTCTGTTAGATAACCTCCCATGACGCTCCTCGAACGCTTCACCCGCATCGTCACGATGCTGCGCGCCGCCATCGGCACGCATCTCGTCCGGCAGTTGCATCCCCCCCAGCCCGTCTGGCTGGGAACGCGCGTCTTCCTCCCGGCGGCAGCCCCCCTGAAGCGTCCCCCGCTCGCCCAGCAAGTCTGGACCCTGCTCTGGCTGCGCTTGGCCCGTCAGCTCGCCCGCTTCGAGGCCCTGCACCAAGGCTGGCGCACCAACACCTTGGCGCCGCCGCGCACGCCCCCCAAATCCCGCCGCCGCAGGCAAGCAACACCCCCGCTCCGCCTGCCGCGCGGCTTCGCCTGGGCGATCGGCCGCATCCCCGAAGCCGCCCCTGCCGCCGGCGCCCTGATCGATCTCCTGCACAACGCGCCCGACACGCGCCGCTTCGTCGCCGAAGTCCCCCGCGCCGCCCGCCTGCTGCGCCCGCTCTGCCAGGCGCTCGGCCAGCGCCCGCCCGACTGGCTCAAGCTCCCGCCGCGCCCCCGCGCGCCGCGCCCGCCGAAACCCCGTCCCGAACGCCCCTGGCGCCTCACCGACCCCCGCCTCGGCCTGCAACCCTACGTCATCGCCGCCGCCCGCCACGCGCGAAAAACCGATGCCGGCTGACCGCAGCCGACCCATGTCCTAAATATTCCGTAATAGCAACTAAAATCCCCAAGGTGCCAAACCCCCGCCGCCCCGCTAAACTCCGCCGCGCAGCCATCCCGGAGGAGCCACCCATGAGCGAAGCCTGCATCGTCGGCTGGGCCCACACCCCCTTCGGCAAGCTCGAGGACCCCGACGTCGAGGGCCTCATCGCTCGCGTCGCCCGCACCGCCATCGAGGATGCCGGCATCGCCCCCACCGATGTCGATGCCGTGTTCGTCTCCCTGTTCAACAACGGCTTCTCCAAGCAGGATTTTCCCAGCTCCCTGGTCCTGAACTCCGTCCCCGAGCTCCGCTTCACCCAGGCCACGAGATTCGAAAACGCCTGCGCCTCCGGCTCCGCCGCCATCCACGGCGCCCGCGACTTCCTCGCCGCCCGCCGCGGCCGCTTCGCCCTGGTCATCGGCGCCGAGAAGATGACCAGCACCCCCGGCCCCCAGGTCGGCGACAACCTGCTCTCCGCCGCCTACCGCAAGGAGGAAGGCGACATCCCCGCCGGTTTCGCCGGCGTCTTCGGCAAGATCGCCGAAAGCTACTTCCAGCGCTACGGCGACCAGTCCGACGCGCTCGCCACCATCGCCGCCAAGAACCACCGCAACGGCGTCGATAACGAATACGCCCAGATGCGCCGCGACCTCGGCTTCGACTTCTGCCGCACCGTCTCCGAAAAGAACCCCTACGTCGCCCCACCCCTCAAGCGCACCGACTGCTCGATGGTCTCCGACGGCGCCGCCGCCCTGATCCTGACCGACGAAGACACCGCAAAAGCCATGAACAAGGCCGTCCGCTTCAAGGCGGCCATCCAGGTGAACGACTTCCTCCCCCTCAGCCGCCGCGACCCGACGGCCTTCGAAGGCGCCGCCCAGGCCTTCCACCGCGCCATGGCCCAGGCCGGCGTCACGCTCGCCGACATCGACTTCGCCGAAGTCCACGACTGCTTCACCATCGCCGAACTCCTGGTCGTCGAAGCCATGGGCCTCGCCGCACCGGGGCAGGGCGCCCGCCCGATCCTCGACGGCCTCACGCAAAAGACCGGAAAACTCCCGATCAACGTCTCCGGCGGCCTCAAGGCCAAGGGCCACCCGATCGGCGCCACCGGCGTCTCGATGCACGCCATCGCCGCCATGCAACTCACCGGCACCGCCGGCGCCATGCAACTGCCCAAGGCGGATCGTGGCCTCGTCTTCAACATGGGCGGCGCCGCCGTCGCGAACTACGTCTCCGTCCTCGAACCGCTGAAGTAGCTACCCCACCAGCCCCGCCGCCCGCGCCCCGCTGAGGAACGCCCCGCCCACCGTGCCCGCCAACCCGTCGGTGCACACCGCCTCGCCCGCGAATACCAGCCGCCCCCCGGCCAGCGGCGTGCCCAGCACCCCCCGCGCCCCGGCCTGGCCGGGCACCGCATAGGTGTAGGCCCCGAGATGCAGCGGGTCGGTGCCCCACGCCGAAACCGTGATGGCGCCGACCTTGGCCACCACGTCGCCCCCCAGCGCGCGCTCCAGCTGCGCCCGCGCAAACGCCTTGGTCGCCCCCTCGCCCCCCCGGGCAAGGTCCCAGGCCACCGGCCCACCGACGAAGCCCGCGATATGCCCGGCCCCCTCCGGCCAGGCATGGAACGACATCACCGGCTCCAACGACCGCCCAAGCCGCCGCCGCACCACCGTCCCTGGCTCAAGCCCCAGCCGGTCGCCCCCCGGCACATGCAGCGCCACCTTGGTCAAAAGCCCCATCGGCAACCCGTCTATCGCCTCCTGATGGCTGGCGGGCAACGGCGGATCAAACACGATGCCCCCGGCCGCCAACACGCCGACCGAAACGGTGACGATGCACGCCCGCGCCCGCAGACTCCCCTGCGGCGTCTCGACCGCCACCCCCGTCCCGCCCCAGGCAACCCGGGTGGCCCGCCTTCCATAGGCGATGCCCCCGGTCCGCGACGGCAGCCGCCTTGCGATCATCGCCCCCAACCCGCCATGCACCCACAGATTGCGACCGGACAGGTCGTTGGCCGACCAGTCGCGCACCGAGAACCGCCGCGGATCCGCCGCCGCGATCTGCGCCGCCTCCCACGTCTCGACCGTGGCCATCCACGGATCGCCACGCAGCCCGGCAATCGCGTCGGACAGGCTGGTGTCGGGATCGACCGCCGCACGAGAGTGGCAAACCTGGTCGAACGCCGCTGCCGCCCGCCAGTAGCCGGCCTCCTCCTCGGCGGTGGCCAACCGGCCATCCACCTG
>CAMDGX010000151.1 GCA_945897825.1 Asaia bogorensis
AAGCTGCCGATCTTGCCGCCGAACACCGGGCATTGCGCGATCGAGGCGTTCAGCATCTCCGGCAGCTGCAGGTCGATGGCATAGACCAGCTTGCCCGACAGCTTCTCGACCGTATCGAGCCGCTTCACGCCCTTGCCGACGATCTTCCACTCCGACGGCTGCTTCACCGTCACATCCGTCGGCACCGGCAACTTCGCCGCCGCCGCCGCCACCTGCCCGTAGGACAGGGTCCGCCCGCTCGGCCGATGCGTCACCACGCTCTCGCTGGCCGCGCACTCACCGACCGGAACGCCCCACTGCGCCGCCGCCGCCTGCACCAGCATCGCCTTCGCCGCCGCGCCGCCCTTGCGCACATACTCCACGCTGGCCCGGATGCCGCGGCTGCCGCCGGTCGACATGTCGCCCCAGGCGCGCTTGTTCGCCAGGTTCACCTCGGGCGCGATGTACTCGGCCGAAACCTTCGACCAGTCCGCATCCATCTCGTCGGCGACCAGCTGCGCCAGCCCCGTCAGCGTGCCCTGCCCCATCTCGGAGCGTGCGATGCGCACCACCACCCGCCCGTCGGGATGCACCACCGCCCAGACGCCCACCTCCATTCCGCCAGCCGCCACCGCAGGCGAGTTGGCGGCCTGTGCCGCCGGGATCTTCCAGCCGAGCGAGAACGCACCAGCCACCGCCGCCGCGGTGCCAATGAACCCGCGCCGCCCCAGGTTTGAAACTTCGTTCATGTCCCGCGCCCCTATGCCGCGCCGCTCTTGGCGGCGTCGTGGATCGCCGCGCGCACCCGCTGGTAGGTCCCGCAACGGCAGATGTTCTGCATCGCCGCGTCGATGTCGTCGTCGGTCGGCTTCGGCACCGCCTTCAGCAGCGCCGCCGCCGCCATGATCTGGCCGCTCTGGCAGTAGCCGCACTGCGGCACCTCATGCGCCAGCCACGCCTTCTGCACCGGGTGCGAAAGCCCGTCCGCGGAAAGCCCCTCGATGGTCAGGATCTTGCCCGCGCCCACATCGCCCAGCGCCACCGCGCAGGAGCGCACAACGTCCCCGTCCAGGTGCACGCTGCACGCCCCGCACACGCCCGCGCCGCAGCCATACTTGCTGCCGGTCATGCCCAGCCATTCCCGCAGCACCCACAGCAGCGGCGTATCCGCCGGCGCGTCCACATCGTGCACGCGCCCGTTCACGTTCAGCTTGATCATCTGACCCCCATTACCGCTATTCCCGATCGGCTATTTCGATCCGATCCGGCCCCATTTCAGGTTAGAGTGGCAACGTCCGCCCCCGTTTCAACCCCCTCCCCCGCGCGCCGCCTTGACACCCCACGCCCCGGGAAGGAGCCTCACCCGGCCAGACGCCGGAGAAACCCCATGTCCGCCACGACCGACCGCCGCAACGCCCTGCCCGACCGCGAGCTGACCTTCGACGAATCCCGCCGCCGCCTCGCCGAAGCCTCGAAATACCTCGCCGGCGGCGTCTCCTCGAACTTCCGCCTCGGCATCTCCCCCACCCCGCTGGTCCTGGAACGCGGCGAAGGTGCGACCCTGATCGACGCCGACGGCAACCGGCTCATCGACTACTACCTCTCGATGGGCCCGATGATCCTCGGCCACAACCCGCCCGACGTCATCGCCGCCGTGAAGGCGCAGCTCGACCGCGGCATCCTCTACGGCGGCCAGTCCGGCCTCGAAGCCGAAGCCGCCCGCCTCGTTTGCGAGATGGTCCCCAGCGCCGAGCGCATGCGCTTCTGCTCGTCGGGCTCGGAAGCCGTCCAGGCCGCCCTGCGCATCGCCCGCGCCGCCACCGGCCGCCGCGTCGTGGTGAAGTTCGAAGGCCACTACCACGGCTGGTTCGACAACGTGCTGTGGTCCACCACCCCGCCCCCCGGCGCCACCGAACCCGTCGCCGGCAGCCGCGGCCAGATCATGGATGCGGCCGTCGACATCGCCGTCCTGCCCTGGAACGACGCCAAGGCCCTCGAAGCCCGCCTCGCGCAAGGCGACGTCGCCATGGTCATCATGGAGGCGGCCATGTGCAACCAGGGCAGCATCTTCCCCGCCCCCGGCTACCTCGAAGCCGCCCGCGAAGCCTGCACGAAGCACGGCACCGTCCTGGTGTTCGACGAAGTCATCACCGGCTTCCGCGTCGGCCCCGGCGGCGCGCAGGAGAAGTTCGGCGTCACCCCCGATCTCGCCACCTTCGCCAAGGCCATCGCCAACGGCTTCCCCGTCGCCGCCATCGCCGGCAAGGCCTCCCTGCTCGACGAACTCGCCAAGGGCGTCATGCACGGCGGCACCTACAACGGCCAGGCCATCACCATGGCCGCCACCGTCGCCACCCTGAACCGCCTGCGCCGGCCTGAAACCTGGGACAGCCTCAACCGGAACGGCACCCGCCTGATGGACGGCATCCGCGCCGAGTTCGCCAAGGCAAAGGTCCCCGTCGTCGTCGCCGGCTTCCCCACCGCCTTCCACGTCGCCCTCGGCATGACCGAGCCCGCGAAGAACTGGGCCGACCTCCAAGCCTTCGACCGCCCCCGCTACGTCGCCTTCACCACCGCCCTGGTGAAACACGGCGTCCGCGCCCTGGAACGCGGCGCCTGGTTCCTCAGCACCGAACACGACGACACCATCGTCGACCAAACCATCGAAGCCGTCGGCCGCGCGCTGAAGGACATCACGGCCTGATCAAGAAAGCAAAAAGAAGATTCACCACGGAGACACAGAGCCACGGAGAAGAACAGAAGGGAGAAGAATCCGGGCAATCCTGCTTCTCCCTTGCCTTGCTTCTCCGTGCCTCCGTGTCTCCGTGGTGAATCTTTTCCTTGCTTCCTTGTCTTTCCGACGCATCCTCACAGGAGCCCACCATGCGCATCGCAATCGGCTCCCTGATACAGGAAACCAACACCTTCGTCCCCTTCAAGACGGACATGGAAACCTTCCGCTCCGTCTACCTCCACAAGGGCGACGACCTCCTCACCGCCTACGGCACCGCCCGTGTCGAAGTCCCCGCCTTCCTCGACGTCCTCAAAGCCAACAACATCACCCCCGTCCCCCTCCTGGCCGGCCACGCCGGCTCCAACGGCCCCCTCACCCGCGCCTGCTTCGACACCCTGCTGAACGACCTCCTCGACCGCCTGAAAGCCGCCGGCGAAGTCGACGCCGTCCTCCTCGCCCTGCACGGCTCCATGGTCATCGAGGACGAGCCCGACGCCGAAGGCGAGATCATCGAGAAGGTCCGATCCATCCTCCCCACTGACAATTGGATCGGCGTCTCGCTCGACCTCCACGGCCACATCACCTCCCGCATGCTCCAGCCGAACACCTTCCTCATCGGCTACCGCGAATACCCCCACATCGACATGTACGAAACCGGCGAACGCACCGCCCGCCTCCTCCTCGACACCCTGGCCGGCAAGCGCCGCCCCGTCATGGCGCTCGCCAAGCGCCACATGATCGTCTCCCCCGTGAACGCCCGCACCGCCGAACCCCCGCTCAGCGAAATCGTCGCCGCCGCCCGCCAGCTGGAGGAAGGCGGCACGATCCTCCACGCCTCCCTCTTCTGCGTCCAACCCTGGATCGACGTCCCAGACCTCGGCTTCGCCGCCCTCGTCTGCGCCGACGCCAACCAGGCCGAAGCCCAGCGCGCCGCCGACCACCTCGCCGACATGGCCTGGGCCCGCCGCGAGCGCTTCATCCCCGACCTCACCCCCCTCGACGAAGCCATCCGCATCGGCCTGGCAAGCGAAAGCACCACCATCGTCGGCGACACCGGCGACGGACCCTCCGGCGGTGCGGCCGGCGACAACACCGCCGTCCTGCGCGCCCTGCTCGCCGGCGGTGCCGCCACCGCCGGCCGCCTCTCCTACTGCACCCTCGTCGACGCCGAAGGCGCCGCCCAGGCCATGGCGGCGGGCATCGGCGCCGAAGTCACCCTCACCATCGGCCACAAGCAAACCCGCGACGGCGAACCCCTCACCATCACCGGCCGCGTCCAAACCATCACCGACGGCGTCTTCACCCAATACGACGCCGGCGCCGAGGGTGCCGAAGTCTGCTTCGGCCCCACCGCCGTCATCGCCATCGGCGACATCCGCCTCGCCCTCCGCTCGCTCCCCGGCTACGAGTGGGACACCGGCATGTACACCTCCGTCGGCCTCGCCCTGCGCCACGCCGCCCTGGTGTTCGTGAAATCGAGCAGCCACTTCCGCGTCGCCTACGGCCCCCACGCCGCCCGCATCCTCGCCGCCGACACCCCCGGTGCGACCGTCGGCAACATGAAGCGCCTGCGCTTCTCCCGCGTCACCCGCCCGCTCTACCCGCTGGAGGAGTGGCACTCCGCCCCCTACTGACCCCCAATCCGGTCATCACATCTTCGCTATCGCCCGCCGAGCGACCATTTGCCGCATCACCCGTTGCCCCGCCGGCCGCAACACCCAATATGATGGAACGATGTCACAGGACGACGACTCCGCAACCACCCCCGACTGGGAGATCCCGGCCAATCTCCAGCCGGACCCGGAGGACTACGGCTTCGACCTCGAGCGCACGCTCAAGTCGGTCGTCGGCCTGCGCGCCAACGTCCCCGCCGACGCCTTCACCGCCGGCACCCTGGGCACCGACCGCGTCGGCAACGGCGTCGTCATCCGCGAGGACGGCCTGGTCCTCACCATCGGCTACCTCATCACCGAGGCCGAGACCGTCTGGCTCATCACCAACGACGGCCGCGCCGTCCAGGGCCACGCGCTCGCCTTCGACCAGATCAGCGGCTTCGGCCTCGTCCAGGCCCTCGGCCGCCTCAACCTCCCCGCCATCGAGCTCGGCGACTCCGACAGCCTGAAAGTTGGCGCCGAAGCCGTCATGGCCGCCGGCGGCGGGCGCACCCACGCCATCGAGGCCAAGGTCGTCGGCCGCCAGGAATTCGCCGGCTACTGGGAATACCTGCTCGACAACGCCATCTTCACCGCCCCCGCCCACCCGTTCTGGTCCGGCTCGGCCCTCATCGGCAAGGACGGCAAGCTCCTCGGCACCGGCTCCCTCATCCTCCAGCAGGGCGACGGCAAGAAGCGGATGGACATGAACATGATCGTCCCCGTGGCCAACCTCCGCCCGGTGCTCGACGACCTGCTCAGCATCGGCCGCGTCGCCAAGCCCCCCCGCCCCTGGCTCGGGCTCTACGCCATGGAAGGCGATGGCGGCCTCGTCGTCGGCGGCGTCTCCGACCGCGGCCCCGCCGCCAAGGCCGGCATCCAGCAGGGCGACCGCATCGTCGCCCTCGGCGACGACACCATCAGCGACCTCGGCACCCTCTGGCGCAAACTCTGGGCCACCGGCCCCGCCGGCACCCCGGTCACCCTCAAGCTCAACCGTGACGGCACCCAGGTCACCGTGCGCGTCACCTCCGCCGATCGCACCAGCTTCCTGCGTGGGCCAAGGTTGCACTAAGGCAAGCAAGCAGTTCTTTTTTGAAAAAAAGAACCAAAAAAACTTTTCATCCCTTTGCGCTGGATCTCGATCCCATAAATCGAGGCCAAAATGGATAAAAGTCTTTTTTCTTCTTTTTCTTCAGAAAAAGAAGACTCTTACTACCCTACTCCCGCCAACTCCCCCACTGTAATCGGCTTCAACGGCGGCCGAACCCGCGCATGCCCAACCTCGCCGGGCGACCGCCCCAACGCCGCCGCCATCACCGTCGCCACCGTGGTCCCGCACATCCGCCCCTGGCACGCCCCCATCCCCGCCCGCGTGAACGCCTTCGCCTGGTTCGGCCCCTGCGCCCCCTGCGCCACCGCGCGGCGCAGGTCGCCTGCCGTCACCTCCTCGCACCGGCACACCACCACCTCGTCCGCCGGCACCAGTGCGCTCGGCCGATAGCGCCGCTCCAGGAACGGCCGCACCGCCAGGTGCCGCGCCAACCCGCGCCGATCCGCCGCCGCCAACCCATCCCGCTCCGCCTCGTCCACCCGCCCAACCCGCCGCAACACCTCCGCCGCCGCGATCCGCCCGGCATGAACCGCCGCCGCCGCACCGCCGATCCCCCCGGCATCCCCCGCCACCAGCACCCCGTCCACCGACGAATTCCCCCACTCGTCGAGCACCGGCCGGAAACACGCCTGCCCCTCGTCCCAAACATGCGCGCACCCCGCCGCCCGCGCCACATGCTGCGTCGGGATCACACCCTCATGCAGCCCGACCAGCCCGGCCGCGATCTCCACCTCCCGCCCGCCAGACCGGAACCGAACCCCCTCCACCCGCCCGCCCCCCAGCAGCCGCACCCCCTCAACGCCGCGATACCAGGCCACCCCCGCCGCCCGGATCGCGCCCTGCAGCATCAGCCCCTTGCGCAGATACGGCCACGCCGCCGGCCGCAGCAGCCGCAACGCCGGGACGAGATCCTCCGCCCGCGCCGTATCCACGACCGCCGCCGGCGGCGCCCCCGCCGCGATGCACTGCGCCGCCAGCAGGTACAGCAGCGGCCCGTTTCCCACGAGAACAAGCCCTTGCGGCACCAACCCGGACGATTTCAGCAGGATCTGCACCCCGCCCGCCCCCATCACCCCCGGCAGCGTCCAGCCGGGCACCGGCACCGCCCGCTCCATCGCCCCGACGGCAAGCAACACGCACCGTCCCTCCAGCCGCTCCCCCCCGGCCCACACCTCTCGCTCCGCCGTCACATTCCACACCGAGGCCCCGGACCGATACCCCGCCCCACTCGCCCGGAACCGCGCCACCACCCCGGCCCCCGCCGCGTAGTCTTCCCCCAGCACCGCCAACCGCCCCGCCGGCGCCCGCTCCACCCCGCGCCAGATCTGCCCCCCGGGCGCCGCCTGCTCGTCCAGCACCACCACGTCCACGCCGCGCTCAGCCAGCAACGTCGCCGCCGCCATCCCCGCCGGCCCGGCCCCGACAACGACGCAGTCATGCATCACCGCGCCCCCCGCATCCGCCGCACGACCATCCCGTCCCGCGCCGCCACCAGGCAGGCCTGCCGGCTCCCCACCCCGTCGATCTCCACCAGGCAGTCGAAACACACCCCCATCAGGCAGAACGCCCCCCGCCCCGCCCCACTGACCGCCGTCTCCCGGAACACCACCACCCCATGCGCCAACAGCGCCGCCGCCACGCTATCCCCCTCCGCAAAATCAACGCCTTCCCCCTCGAAGCTGAATCGCCCCGCAAGCCCCCCGCCCTCACGCCGGAACACGAAACCGCTCCGCCGAGAACCCCGCCAACGCCTCCGGCAACGCCCCCGCCATGATCGCCGGCGCCAGCGTCAAGGCATGCGCCCCCGCCAGCGTCACGCCGGAATGGCACGTCGCCGCGAACGCCCCGGGATACCGCTCCGACTGCTGGTAGATCGGGCACCCATCCGGCGTCATCACCCGCAGCGCCCCCCACACCCGCACCACATTGGCATCGCGCAAATGCGGAAAAACCAACAGGTTGCGCGCCGCGATATCCCGCACCACCGGAACCAGCGTCCCGTTGTCGAACCCCACCTCCTCGTGGCTGTCCCCCATCATCACGCCCCCCTCTTCCGTCTGCCGCACGACATGCGTCGCGTAGTCGAGGAACGGCTTCACCCGCTCCGTCACCACGATCTGCCCCCGCACCGGCACCACCGGCATCGACAGCCCCACCATCGGCGCCAGCGAAGCACTCCCCAGCCCCGCCGCCACCACCACCTTCCCGCAGGCGAACCTTTCGCCCCCCGCCTCCACCACGAACCCGCCCCCCGCCTGCGGCACGGTCCGCGAAACCGTCCGGTTCGGCAGGTAAACACCCCCCTCCCTCACCAGCGCATCCTGCAAGGACCGCAACAGCTTCAGTGGGTTCACATGCCCGTCCACCGGGCAGAACGCCGCCCCCACCACCCGGTCCCCCACCATCGGCACCATCGCCCGAACCTCGGCGCGGTCCAGCATCACCGTCCCGATCCCGCCGCTCTCATTGTGCATCCGCCGCGCCTGGTCCGCCCGCCGCTCCATCTCCTCGTCCGACAGGCAGAACATCAGCCCCCCGGGCTGCCGCAGCGCCACATCCACCCCCGTCCGCCCCAGCATCGCCGCCTGCAACCCCGGCCAGAGCTCGGCGGACCTGCGCGACCAATGCGCATAGGCCGGCATCCCCGCCCCCTTCGTCTGCACCCACACCAGCCCGAAATTCCCCCGCGCCGCCCGGTGCGCCACATCCCCCTCGTCCACCAGCGCCACCCGCGCCCCCAGCCGCGCCGCCCCCCAGGCGATCGCTCCGCCCACCAGCCCCCCGCCGATCACAACCAGGTCGAACGCCGCCATCACACCCCGCACCCCGCCCGCGAACGCTGGCACCCGCGCCCCCCCCGGTCAATCAACCCACCCTCGAC